>NZ_RCDI01000002.1:600000-900000 GCF_003675875.1 Halostella limicola
CCGAGCATCTCCAGCGACTCCGACAGCGTCGGGAACGGGAGTTCGCTGTTGCGGAGCTTCTGGAGGGCGTCGTCGCTCCGGGTGCCGTCGACCCAGAGGCAGGCCCCGCGGGGGTCGAGGATCTCCTCGTAGGCCCCCCGGTCGACCGCGCCGCGCAGCCGCTGCGTGACGTTGTCCTCGAAGCTCGCGTTGCACACCTCCAGGTGGATCGGTTCGTCGTCGTCGATCAGGTGGGCGGCGAGGCACTTCTCGGGGGCGGCGTGGCCGTTCGGGTTCGCCCGGAGGTGTTCGGGGTGCTCCTCGGCCCAGTCCGCGCGGACCGACTTGCCGACGCCCCGAACCCCGTGTGACTCGACGAACTCGTCCTCGCGGTCGGCGTCGCCGTCCAGGAGGATGTCCTTGGTCAGGTAGATGTCGAGGCGGTCGACGGGGTCCAGCCCTAGCGCCACGTCGCCGTACACCCACACCTCGCGAACGGGGACGGGCATCCGCTCGTTCTCGACGGCGTCGACCAGTGCCTCCACGCGGTCTAAGGCGTCCTCGCGGTCCAGTCCGCTCATTGCCGTCCGCTACTCGCCCGACGCGCAAAACGTCTTCGCGCCGCGGGCGCGACCGCGGGGGCGGGACCACCGGACGGTTTTTGTGAAAACGGAGTGAAAGTAACCCCATGGACCGGCGCACGTTCGGCGACGACGGCGACGAGGACCTCGTGTTCGTCCTCGGCTGGGGGAACAAGCTGTTTCACGAGAACGTCCGCTGGCTGATCGACCGGCTCGTGGAGGCGGGCTACCGGGTCCACGCGTTCCGCATCCCGACGACGATCGAGGACTTCCGGAGCGAGTACGTCGAGCCCGTAGCGGAGTTCACCAGCCAGCTCGACGACTACCGACTGCTCTCGCACAGCACCGGCGGCCTCATCGCGGCGTACCTCGACGGCGCGGAGCGGCGGGTGTACCTCAGCCCGTTCTGGGGGTTCCCCGAGGGCCCGCAGGAGCTCCTGTTCGACCTGCTCGCGAAGGTACCGACGAACGCCGAACTCCTCCCGGCGGGGACGACGGACCGGGAGGCGCTCGGCGATCTGGCGACCGACCGCCAGTTAGAGACCGGCGCGGACGCCGCCGCGCCGACGTGGATCCGGGAGTGCCTGGAAGCGCAGGAGAACCTGCCGCCGATCGACGACGACGCCGTCGTGTTCTGTAGCCTGCGCGATCAGGTCGTCAGCACGCGCGCCATCGGCGAGCGCGTGCCGGCAGACCGGGTCGTCCTCTACGACGGCGGGCACGAACTGTTCTCCTCGTCGTCGCGCGAGCGACACATCGATACGGTCCTCGCGGCGCTCGACGAGGGCGCGGCCGCCGTCCGCGGCGAATAAGGCGAAACCGTGATGGGCGGCGCTCGGCAAGGGTCCGGTGATGGACTGCACCAAGTGCGACCGCGAGGCGGTCATGCACGCGGCCTACTCCGGGTCGCACCTCTGCGAGCACCACTTCTGCGAGTCGGTCGAGCGCCGCGTCCGCAGTCGCGTCCGCGAGGACAACCTGCTGCCGCGCTCGGCGACGCCCGACGACCCCGAGACGTGGGTGATCGGGCTCTCCGGCGGGAAGGACAGCGTCGTCCTCGCGCAGATCTTGGACGAGACGTTCGCCGAGGACCCCCGCGTCGAGATGATCGCCCTGACCATCCACGAGGGGATCGAGGGCTACCGCGACGAGAGCGTCGCCGCCTGCGAGGAACTCGCCGCCGATCTGGACATCCGCCACGAGATCGTGACCTACGAGGACGAGTTCGACGTACGGATGGACGACGTGGTCGAGAAGGACCCCGAGAACATGGCCGCCTGCGCGTACTGCGGCGTGTTCCGCCGTGACCTCCTCTCCCGGTACGCCGAGGAGTTCAGCGCGACGAAACTGCTGACCGGCCACAACCTGGACGACGAGGCCCAGACCGCGCTGATGAACTTCTTGGAGGGCGATATCGCCCAGATGGCCAAGCACTTCGACGCCAGCCTCGGCCCGTTCGGCGACGGTCCGGACGCCCGCGGCGAGCAAGACGAGTTCGTCCCGCGCGCCAAACCCCTACGGGACGTCCCTGAGAAGGAGGTTGCGCTGTACGCCCACCTGCGGGACCTGCCCGCCCACATCACCGAGTGTCCCCACTCCAGCGAGGCGTACCGCGGCGAGATCCAGGAGCTCCTGCTCGGCCTGGAGGAGAACCACCCCGGCGCCCGCCACTCGATCATGGCGGGCTACGAGGAGATGGCCGCGATGGCCGCCAGCCACTACGGCGACGACGGCGACCGCGACCTCGACGAGTGCGTCGAGTGCGGCGCGACGACGACGAGAGAGAAGTGTCGGAAGTGTGCCTTAGTCGAATCGGTGCACGCCGTTTAGGGCGTGTCCGTGTGCGAGAGCGCACAGCCTCGGTCGAATCGGTACACGCCGTTTGAGCACGTCCGACAGACGCGTGTAAGACACGCCGCGTACGCGCTTCGCTCGGAAGCCGCTACGCTGTCGAACGCCGTACCGCCAAAAGAAAACGAGCGGGTCTACCGGATGACGTCGAGGCCGTTGCTCTTCTCGACCTCGTCGCGTCCGCCGTCGCTCTGCGCGCCGCCGGCTCCGTGGACGTGCTCGTCGCCGAGGTTCTGGCTGGCGTCGAAGCTCGCGTCCTCGACGCCCTCCAGGCTCTGCCGGGACTTGTTCGCCTGCTTCTGGGTCGTCGGACCGAGCACCTGCGCGCTCTGGACGCCCGTCATGATCGCCATGACGCGCACCTTGCCCTTGTAGTTCTCCTGGATCCGTGCGCCCCAGATCACGTTCGCGCTCGCTTCGAGGCGCTCGGTGATGTTGTTGGCGATGCCCTCGGCCTCCTTCAGCGTGAGGTCGGGGCCGCCGGTGATGTGGACGAGCCCGCCGCTCGCGCCACGGTAGTCGACGTCGAGGAGCGGATGGCTCATCGCGTCGTTGACGACTTCGCGGGTCTTGTTCTTGTCCTGAGTCTCGCCGACGAGCATCACCGCGACGCCGCCCTGGTTCATGATCGTCGTCATGTCCGCGTAGTCCAGGTTGATGAGCGACGGCTGGGTGATGGTCTCGCTGATTCCCTTGACGGTCTCGGCGATGATCTGGTCCATCACCGAGAACGCCTTCCCGATCGGCAGGTTCGGGACATAGTCGAGCAGCCGGTTGTTGTCGAGCACGATGATCGAGTCGGCCTCCTCGCGGAGCTTCTCGAGGCCTTCCTCGGCTTTCACCGTGCGGGCGCGTTCGACGTTGAACGGCGTCGACACCATGCCGACGACGATGGCGCCTTGTTCGCTCGCGATCTTCGAGACGACGGGTGCGGCGCCCGTACCGGTACCGCCGCCCATGCCCGCGGTGACGAACACGAGGTCGGCGTCGCCGAGCACTTCCTTGATGGTCCCCTGAGCCATCTCGGTCGCGCGTTCGCCCATCGACGGGTCGCCGCCCGCGCCGAGGCCATTCGTGAGCGACTTGCCCACGAGGATCTTCGTGTCGGCCTCGATCATCTTCAGGTGCTGCTTGTCGGTGTTGATAGCGACGGTCTCCGCGCCGTCGACGCCGATGTTGTACAGGCGGTTGACGGTGTTGTTGCCCGCGCCGCCCGCGCCGACGATGACGATCCGGGGGTCCCCGAACTCGTCGTCGTCGTCGTCCGCGAGCTCCATGTCACGCTTCTCCTCCTCCGCGTTCTCCAGCGCGTCCTGAACGATATCCTGCATTGTTACACCTTCGCCCAGGTGCGCTTGCCGGAGCTCTCCTGGGAACTCTCGCTCTGCTCGTTGATCATTTCGCGGACGGCCGACCGGATCGCCTCGCTCCGGTTCGGGAACTCGCCCGTCTCGACCAGCTGTTCAACTTCGTCGATCTGCTGTTTCGGGATTCGCAGTGTCACACGCTCCATATTTTACTTCCCCTTTGGGTAAGACGGACGCGCATGAGTTCCTCACACGCGCGGTGTCTTACACCACGGAACCCCTGTACGGGGCACCGATCCGTCCACATCTCCCCGTCGTGTAAGACGACCGTCTTACGCGAGTCTACACAGCATGGCATTTGTAATAAAAGTACCGACCAGTGTAGGACAGTGTCCGCAAACGGGCGTTTCGAGCCCTGTATTCCCTACGACGGATCTAACACGTCCGCAGCCGGCGTCCGACGGCCGCAGCCCGGACAGAACGCCCAGTCCGTGCTGAGCTCGTCGCCGCAGTCGCAGAACACCCGGTGCGTGGCCTTCTCGCCGCAGTTCGGGCAGTACACGTGATCCGGGCTGACCGTCTCGCCGCACTGCCCGCACGTATTACTCGGTTCCGGCGACGGGTCAGCGCTTTGGGAGGTTGTCTTACGCGCGTCCGCGTCCGACGACTCCACTCCTCGATCGCCGTCGAGCGTGATGTTTACGTTGATGTCCTGCCCGCCGGTCGGCCGCGCCCGCTCGTCGAGTCGGCGTTCGACGAGCGCGTCGACTCGCTCGGCGACGATCTCGTCGATCGTCCCCTCGCGCGCGTCCCCGTCGCGAGGCGACGGCTCCTCTCGCGTTCGCGCGTCGCGCGAGTCGAGGTACTCCCGGAGCGCCTCGCGCATCACCTCGCTCTTGGAGGCGTCGAACCGCTCCAGTTCCTCGATCAGGTCGTCGTCCGCGCGAAACGTGATCTTGCTCATCGGAGGCTCGCAGTCTGTATGGCCCATCACGCGCCTTCTATTTCAATCTTCCCGCGGCGTCAGACAAGTGTCTGTCACCGACGGTGTCGGGTCGAATAATAACCCTTAAGTCTAACAGAGCGACTACGTGTAATCGCCTGCCCGCCCTTAGCTCAGACTGGTAGAGCAGTCGACTGTAGATCGACTTGTCCCCCGTTCAAATCGGGGAGGGCGGACCTTCTTCGCGTCCGAATCCGCGAGCGCAGCGAGCGCGACGAAGACCGGAAACCCAACCGACCTGAAGAGAGGAGTCGGAGCACCGGAACGGCGCGAAGCGCCGCGCACCCGGAACCTCTCCGCGTATTCAAATGGAGAGAGCGGTCTTCTCCTGCGGACATACTGTACGGTCTCCGCGATCCGATACGAGCCTGGAAGCCTCAGCGGTTGAGTAGCGTGGGGCCGAGCGTCTGCCTACGTTCAAATCAGGGAGGGCGAACGGCTCTGCATCCGACGCCAACACGTGAGCCGCCGGCAAAGAGAACGTCCCATCGGTCCCATTTGAGAGAGACCTCACCCGGAATAACTCACACAGCTTAGAGCGACGCGGGTCGAGGAGTGGGTTTATTGAATAGTGTGTGGGAATGACTAGCATGGAAGAGACCCGCTTCACACCAGAGATCGATTTAGACGGGTTGTCACCCGACGAGGCCTTTGCCGTCTTGGGAAACGAAATACGGTTAGACATCATCCGGGTGTTGTGGCACGCCGACGCCGCCCGCAGATACGACGACGTCTCCGATAGCGCCGAGACGATCTCCTTCTCGGAGCTACGCCGCCGGGTCGGCCTCGACGATAACGGGCAGTTCAACTATCACCTCTCGCAGCTCGCGCCCCACTTCATCCGGCAAACTGACGACGGATACCGGTTGAGCGGCGCTGGCAAGCAGATCGCGAGAACCGTGATCGCCGTTTCGGGAGGGGAAGACGTCGACTTCTCCACCGATCTCGAACAGGACTGCCCGCTGTGCAACGCGCCCATGACGGTCGCGTACGAAGACCAGTGGATTCGGATCAGTTGTACCGAGTGCGACGGGGTGTTCGGCGACAAGGCGCCGGAGGGGTCGGTCTTCTTCTCGAGTTATCCGGCTGCGGGGGTGACGGATCGCTCCCCCGACGAAGCACTCGCTACCGGATTCTATCGGTGCATGTTGGATATCTCTTACATGATGCGCGACGTCTGCCGAGAGTGCGCCGGCTCGATCTCGGCGTCAGTCTCGGTTTGCGACGCTCACCAGTTCCAGGACGGAAAACCGTGTCCGACCTGTGGAACGCGGTTCCCGGTCTGGACGGAACAGCGATGCGACACCTGCGGGTTCGCCAAGCGTCTGCCGGTGGAACCGTTCGTTCTGACGCTGAGTCCCGTAGTCGGATTCCTCGACGACGAGGGGATCGATGCCCTCGCTCCGGACTTCGACGAGATCCTCGGCTTCCTTCAGACAGACGTCGAGACTACTGTCACCGAGGACCCCTTCCGCGTGTCGGTCACCATCGAGGGTGAGGAGGAATCGCTCAGTGTCACCCTGGACGACGGCATGAACGTCGTCGGCCTCGACAGAAAGCGGCCGAAGTGACGGCTGGGCGTAGTGAACGGAATTTCACTAAGCTCGACTAGTGAAATGTCATTCTCCTAATGAATAAGTGAACGCCCGTCGTACCCCTAACCGGTCATGACAGACCGAGACCTGATCGATTTCGGCATCTGGCGACGGATGGACGAAGACGTCACGGACGAGGAGACGAAGCGGGAAGCCCTCGAAGCGTCGCAGGGGGCGATCGCGGAACTCCGGGAGAAGGGTATAGAGGTCGAGTGGGTGCGCACCGACGTGTTGGAGGACCCGGACAGCGACGCCGATTGCGCGTACTGCCACTACCGGGCTCCGAGCGAAGAGGCGATCAAGGAGCACTCGGAGCGCGCCGGACTCCCCGTGACGGAGCTCACTCGCATGGACGATCAATTAGACCGCGAGACCATCGAATAGCGGAGGACCATGGGACAACTCAAAACGGTCAGCCTCGACGGTCTCGATCTCGTCGACGTGACGCAGTCGGACTCGAACATGGACGTGAGCGTGAACTTCCCGTTCTCACCGGATTTCCCGGCGACGACGGGGATGGAACTCGAAGGCGGTCACAACGTCGTCTACTTCGAGATCGAACCGGGAAAGGAACTGGGAACCCACACGGACAGCCCCGAAGAGCTCATCGTCTGTCTCGAAGGCGAGGGGATCGAGGGCTGGGCCGGGGACGCGGAAGGGGAACTTCGGGCGGGCGACTTGGCGGTGATCCCCCCGATGACGGCTCACGGCTTCCGTAATACCGGTGACGAGACGGCGCGGTTCCTGGGCGTCTTCTCGGACAGTACCAACGTCAGCGAGTTCGAGAAGGAATTAGAGCCGCTCGGAGATCGAATCGTCAAGGTATAGCGCGAATCGCGTCCCTGCGAGGGGGGACACTCCGCGGGAGAGCCGACGCTGCTCCCGATCCGAACGAGGAAAGAAGACAATGACATCACCACGACAGACCAGGCGGACAGTGCTCAAGGCGGCCGGCGCGGGGACCCTACTCAGTTCACTCGCGTCCGGAGCGGCCGCCAAGGACGACGAATCGCTCGACGACCAGCTCGCGAGAGCGGAGGAGTCGACCAAACAGTACGCTGACCCAGAGGCGGCCATCGACGACGGCTTCCAGCCCATGGGACCGTTCGTGCCGGGGATGGGCTGGCACTTCATCAACGAGGCGAACGTCCAGGCTGCCGTCGAGGACGGGTTCGACGTCGAGCGGCCGCAGTTGCTGACCTACGGCGACACCGGCGCCGGCTGCGACGGCGAGCTCGTACTGGGTTCGGTCGAGTACGCCATCCCGGTCGGCCCCCGAGACCACACCGAGGAGAATCCGCCGAACGTCTTCGACGACGAGGAGGCGGAGTGGCACATCCACCCCGGGGCCGAACACGTCTTCGTGTTACCGGTGGAGCCGGAATCCGGCCTCCCCGAGGACTTTCCCCGGAGTCCGGCCGACGCGTCCTTCCGGGACCTGTTCCGGACGACCAACTGGGTCGAGATCACGCCCGGGGGCGACCCAGGGTCCCCGAAGTTCGAGCACGGGGAGATGATACTGGCGGACCTCGAGAGCCGGAGATCGCTCGACGCCCGAGCAGTGGTCGGGACCTCGGTCCACCCTGACCTCTGGACGCTGCACGCCTGGGTCCACCTCGAGAATCCGAACGGAGTGTTCGCAGAGCGCAACCCGGACCTCCCGGTCTCCCCGACGGAATAGCGGCGGCCGCGATCCGGGAGGACGGTTTATTTTCGCCGACGCTCACATCCGTGTCGACTATCGCCGTCTCCCCACGCCGATTCCGAGCGAACGAGTCGCGACGCGAACGGGGTGAGCGACCCGGCGTCACCCGGCCCGTCGTACGACGACACCCGCGACGGCGATGGCCGCGACACTGAAGGCCAGCAGCGCGGCGAACGCGACGCGGAACTCGCCGGCCGTGCCCTGGCCGTTGACCACGTAGTCCATCGCTCGGATAATGTACGTGACCGGCATGGTTCGCGCGGGGTACTCCAGATACCAGGGTAACCGGTCGACGGGGAGGAACGTCCCGCCGAGGATCACCTGCGGAGAGATGACGACTGGGATGAACTGGACGGCCTGGAACTCGTTCTCCGCGAACAGCGAGAGCAGGACGCCGAGCCCGAGCGCGGTGAGCGCGCCGAGCAGTTCGACGAGGAAAAACAGCGCGACCCCGTGTGCGAACGAGACGTCGAGGAAGACCACCGCCGCCGCCAACAGGACGACGGACTGGACGGTCGCCAGCGCGCCGAACCCCAGGACGTACCCGACGACCAGCCCGCTCCGGGAAACCGGCGCGACCAGCACCCGGTCGAGCGTCCCGGCGGTGCGCTCGCGCAGGAAGCCGACGGCTGTCAGCAGGTAGGTGAGGAAGAACACGAACACCGCCAGGAGGACGGGAGCGACCGCCTCGGTCCGGGTGAACACCTCGCTGAACAGCCAGATGAGAAAGGCCGGGACGACGACGACCAGCGCGGCCGTTCGGCGGTCGCCGCGGACGCCGAGGAGAAGTCGTCGGGCGACCGGGAGCGCACCCCTCATACGTCGGCCGCCTCCTCGGTGTCCGTGGCGTCGAGTGCGGTCTCTCGGGGGTCCCGGTCGTCCAGTAATGCGAGGAAGGCAGCCTCCAGATCCTCAGTGCCCGTCCGATCCAGAAACGCGTCCGGCGAGTCGAACGCGAGCACCCGTCCGTTCCGGAGGAAGAGCACGCGGTCGCAGTGGCGAGCCTCTCCCAGATAATGCGTCGAGACGAGCGCCAGCGTCCCGTCGTCGCGCCGCTCGCGGAACCCGTCCCACATCGTCGCCCGGAGTTCGGGGTCGAGCCCCACGGTCGGCTCGTCCAGAAAGAGCACGCCGGGGTCGTGGACGACGGCACAGGCCAGGCTGGCCCGCCGTATCATCCCACCGGAGAGTTCCGAGAGACGGTCGTCGGCTCGGTCGGCGAGGCCCACGAAGTCGACGGCCGCCGCGACCGCGCTGGCGCGGTCGTCGGCCCCGTACAGGCGAGCGAAGAAGGCGACGTTCTCGCGCACGGTGAGGTCGCGATACACCGCCTCGTGCTGCGGCATGTATCCGAGCCGGCGTCGGTCGTCGGCGTCGAACGACAGCGGATCGACGCCGTTGACCCTGACAGTGCCCTCGTCCGGTGCCAGTAGTCCGAGCAGCATCTCGATGAGCGTGGTCTTGCCGGCGCCGTTCGGGCCGGCGACGCCGACGATCGCCGGCCCGTCGAGGCGGAGGTCGACGCCGTCGAGGGCGGTCACCGGCCCGAAACTGCGCCGGAGGCCGTCGACGCGAACGGATGGGTCGTCCATGTCCGGCGATACCCCGCGGTCGGGATTAGGGGTTCTGCAGGGTATGTCCGTCCGGTTTAAGGGCACGTCCGGGCCGGACGAGATTTATCCCCCACCGGAACAGATCGCCGATCATGCAGTACCTCCGGATGACCGCGCGCCCGTCGCTGGAGGCGATCCCCCGGACGCTCCGCTTGCTGCTGGCGTCGGAACACGTCGCGAGAGCCCGGTGGATCTCCTGGAACCTCTCCGACAGCCGCGGCCTCACCGTCCTGCTGCGCGTCGCGGGCGACCGCGGAGCCGTTCGAGACGGTCTGAGCGACGCGCCCGAAGTCGTCACCGCCGACGTCGCACCCGCCGAGAGCGGCGCGTTCTACCTGCTGATCACCCTGGATCCGACGGTGTCGACGGTCACGGCGTCCATCTTCGAGGTGATACGACGCGACGGGGTGGTGCTCCTGCCCCCGGTCGCCGACCGAGACGGCGCAGTGGAGGTGCGACTGGTAGGCGAACCGGCGGCGGTGGGCGACGTCGTCGACGCTCTCCCGGACGACATCGACGTCGTCGTCCGCGAGATCGGCGAGCGGGGCCTGCTCTCCGAGCGCTCGACGGCGTCCCTGAGTCCCCGCCAGCGGGAGGCGGTGACGGCGGCGATAGATCTGGGCTACTACGACCAACCGCGGAAGGCGACCCACGAGGAGGTCGCCGAGGCCCTCGGCTGTGCTCCGTCGACGGCGAGCGAACATATCAGGAAGGCGGAGGCGAAACTCGTGCGAGCGGCGGTGGAGCGCGGACGGTGGGCGTAGAGTCGTCGGTCGTGGCCGACGACTTTCTCGTCACTGGACCCGACGCCCGTTCCCGCCGGCAGAACCACGTGGGACGGCGACGCAGTGATCGGTATGGACGAGGAAGTCCCGATCACGGTCGTCACCGGAACGGGAGAAACGACCGTCGAGGTCGAGCGCGGTACGAACCTCAGGGAGGCGCTGCTCGAGCGGGGGTTTCCGGTCTACGGGACCCTCTCGCGACACGCCAACTGCGGCGGCCGGGGCCTGTGTTCGACCTGCACCGTCGAGGTCGATCCCGCCCCGGAGCCGACCCACTGGCACGACGCCGCGGCCGTCCGGTTCGGCTATCCGCGGCTCTCCTGCTGCATCGACGTCGAGGAGCCGATGATGGTCAAGCTCCTGGACAAGCACGTCTGGGGACAGGTGTTCCCGCGCCGGCTGTCCCGGGACTGAGATCGCTCGCGCCGACAGAGCGGTGCGGTCCGCGGTGTCGTCGTCACTCCGCCGCCGGCAGCGTGAAGCGGAACGTCGACCCCTCGCCCGGTTCCGACTCGACCCAGATGTCGCCGCCGTGGCGCTCGACGATGCGCTGACAGAGCGCGAGGCCGACGCCGGTGCCCGCGTGCTCGTCGACGCCGTGGAGCCGCTGGAACACCTCGAAGATCCGGTCCTGATCCTCGGGGTCGATGCCGATGCCCTCGTCGCTGACCGAGACGGTCCACGCAGAGCCCGTCCGCTCGGCGTCGACGGTCACCCGCGGTGGCTCGTCGCCGCTGTACTCGAGGGCGTTCGAGAGGAGGTTCTGGAACAGCTGGCGCAGCTGGTTGTCGTCGCCCTCGACGCGGGGGAGGTCCCCGACGTCGACGTCGGCGTCGCTCTCCTCGATCCGGACCCGCAGGTCCGCCCGGACGTCGTCGAGGACGGCGTTCAGGTCGACCGGTTCGAGCGGGTCGCCCGCCGTCTCGACCCGCGAGTACGCGAGGAGGCTGTCGATCATGTCGCGCATCCGGTCGGCGCCGTCGACCGCGAACTCCAGGAACTCGCGGCCCTCATCGTCGAAGTCGTCCCCGTACCGGCGCTCGATGAGTTGAAGGTAACTGGACACCATCCGCAGCGGCTCCTGCAGGTCGTGAGAAGCGGCGTAGGCGAACTGTTCGAGGCGCTCGTTCGACTCCTCCAGTTTACGCTCCCGCTCTAGCTGGTCGGTGATGTCGACCGCGAAGCTCTGGCCGGCCGTGATCTCCCCGTCGGCGTCGCGCAGCGGCGTCGCCCAGACGCGGTAGGTCCGCCCGCCGAGCGTGGAGACGACGCTGTCCGTCTCGCCGTCCAGCGCCGACCGGAAGATCGGTTCGACGTCGTCGGCGGTGTCCGGGGGGAGCGTCTCCCAGATGGTTTCGCCTTCGAGGTCCTCGGCGTCGGGGTCGATGTCGTCCCACATCGTCCCCGCGACCAGCGTGTACCGGAGGTCCTCGTCGAACACGCCGACGCCGCCGTTGGGGAAGTTCTCGACGAGCGTCCGGTACCGGTGCTCGCTCTCCTCCAGCTTGCGTCGGTACTCGCGGCGCTCGGTCACGTCCGTCAGCGTCACGACGCCGCGGACGACCTCGCCGCGCTCGTTTCTGATCGGCATCCCGTCGGCCCTGACGACCCGGCGCTCCCCGTCGGCGGTCTCGATCTCGAACACGTCCGGCTCCTCGATCGCCTCGCCGCGGAGAACCTGGGACATCGTCCACTCGTCGTGCTCGACCGGCTCGCCCGACTCCGCCCACCACGCGGTGTAGCGGTCGTACTCGTTTATCGACTCGGCGTCGAACACCGACCCGCCCCAGATCTCCCGGGCCGTCTCGTTCGACTCGACGAGGCGGCCGTCGACGTCGGCGACCACGACGCCGACGGGCAGCACCTCGAACAGCGTCTCGAGCTGGTCCTTGTGGCGTTCCACCTGCTTCTCCGCCCGCTTCCGGTCGGTGATGTCGATGAGCGCGCCGGGGAAGGTGAGCGGCTCGCCGTTCTCGTCTGCCTCGACGCGCCCGCGGGCGACCACCCAGCGGAGCTCGTCGTCGGCGTTTCGGACCCGGTACTCGGCCTCGTACTCCCCGCAGGACTCGATAGCGTCCGCTATCTTCCGCCGGACGCGATCGCGGTCGTCCGGGAGGATCGACGAGGTGAAGCGGTCGAGCGACACGCCCTCGCGGGCCTCATCGGGGTCGACGCCGAACGTCCGCGCCATCGACGCCCCGGCGACGAACCGGTCCTCGGGGATGTGCCACTCCCAGGTGCCGACCGCGCCGGCCTCCGTCGCGGCCTCCAGTTGCGTCTTGGCCTCGCGCAGGTCCCGCTCCCGCCGCTTCCGTTCGGTGACGTCCTGGGACGTTCCCATCGCGGCGAAGACCTCCCCGCCCTCGTCGCGGACCGGGACCACGTGGAACTGGTAGACGCGGCCGTCGGCCTCGTGCTCGAACGAGTTCGACTCGCCGTCGAAGGCGGCCTCGTAGCTCGGGACGAGTCGGTCGGCCAGTTCCGGCGGGAGGGCCTCTCGGACCGGGAGTCCTTCCACCTCGTCGGGCGAATCGACGCCCCGTGGCGGCGTGCCGCCGACGGTCCTGTACCGCAGGTCCTCGTCGACCAGTGCCACCGCGCCGTTGGGGAAGTGTTCGACCAGCGTTCGGTACTGCCGTTCGCTGCGCTCCAGGGCCCGCTGGCGCGCTTTCCGCTCGGTGACGTCCTGCACCATCACCATGCCGCCGAAGATGTCGCCGTCGTCCTCCTCGACGGGCAGCGTGTACGCGGACCAGTGCCGACCGTGGAACTCCATCTCGAACGCGTTCGCCTCCCCCCGGAGCGCGGCCCGGAAGTTCGGTTCGAGCTGGGCGGCCAGCGCCTCGGGGTAGCGCTCGCCGACGGTCTGGCCGACGATCTCCTCAGACGAGCCGCCGAGGTCGTCGAACGCCTCCCCGCCGACGGCCGTGTACCGGAGGTCCTCGTCGAACAGTCCCACCGCGCCGTTGGGGAAGTTCTCGACGAGCGTCCGGTACCGGTGCTCGCTCTCCTCCAGCCTGCGCTCGTACTCCTTGCGCTCGGTGATGTCCTGGGCCATCGTCATCCCCGCGAAGACGTCGCCGCGCTCGTCGGTGATGGGGACCGCGCGGACGACCCACTCCCGGCCCTCGTAGGAGAGCTCGACCGACCGCGTCTCGCCGTCGAGCACGGCCTCCAGGGCGGGTTCGAGCGCGTCCGCGGTATCGGCGTCCCAGGCGTCGCGGAACCACCGTCCTTCGAGGTCGGCCGGGTCGACGGGGATGTCCTCGAACCCCCGGCCGGCGGCCAGGGTGTACCGGAGGTCCTCGTCGAACAGGGTGACGATGCCGTTGGGGAAGTGCTCGGCCAGCGCCCGGTAGCGCTGCTCGGACTGCTCCAGTTCGCGCTCCCGCTCCTTGCGCTCGGTGATATCGCGGAAGTACACCGACAGCCCCGTCTCCGACGGGTAGGCGTTGACCTCGTACCACGCGTCGAGCGGGTCCGGGTAGTACAGTTCGAACGACCTGGGCTCCTGGGTCTCCATCGCCTGCCGGTACTCCTCGCCGAGCTTGGAGTCGTACCCCCACTCGAACACGTCCCACATGTTCTCCCCGACGAGGCCCTCGCCGCGGTAGTCGATCAGCTCCTCGGCCCGGTCGTTGGCGTGGGTGATCCGCCACCGGTCGTCGAGCGCGTAGAACGCGTCCGAGACCCGCCCGAACACCTCGCTCAGTTCGGACTCCAGGCGCTTGCGCTCGGTGACGTCGATGATGACGCCTTCGAGCGCCGCGACCTCGCCGTCCTCGACGATCGCCCGCCCGTGGTCCCGCACCCACCGCACCTTGCCGGCGGCGGTCTCGATGCGGTAGGTCGCGGAGAACTGCTCGGCCTCGTCGATGCCCCGCTGGACCTCGACCCAGAGGTCGTCGCGGTCCGCCTCGTGGACGAGGTCCTCGCCGTAGGACACGTCCCCGCGTTCCAGCGCCTCGGCGTCGTAGCCCGTCAGCTCGCGCGCACCCTCGCTGACGAACGACATCGGCCAGCCGCGCTCGTTCCGGCAGCGATAGACCATGCCGGGGACGTTGTCCATCAGCGTCGAGAGCTGTCGCCGCCGCTCGCCCAGCTTTCGCTCCATCTCCTTGCGCTCGGTGATGTCCCGGAAGTACACCGACAGCCCCGTCTCGGAGGGATAGGCGTGGACTTCGGCCCAGAACCCCAACGATTCGGAGTAGCGCTCGAACGTCGACGGCTCCTGCGTCTCCATCGCCTCGCGGAAGCGGTCCCGGAGCTCCGACTCCGACTCGGGGAACGCGTCCCACAGGACTTCGCCGCGGAGGTCCTCGGACGACTGCCCCAGCAGCTCCTCGGCGCGGTCGTTGACGTGGGTGATCCGCCACCGGTCGTCGAGCGCGTAGAACGCGTCCGAGACCCGACCGAACACCTCGCTCAGCTCGCTCTCGAGTTCCCGCTCGCGCTCCTTGATGTCGGTGACGTCCTCCCCCGTCGTGACGACCCGGTCGACCTCGCCGTCCGCCGTCAGTATCGGCGCGGCGTTGACCCGCAACCAGCGGCGCTCGCCGTCGGGTCGTTCGACCTGTAGGATCCGGTCGTACACCGGTTCGCCGGTCACCAGCGCTATCGCGAAGGGGTGCTCGTCGACCGAGAGCGGGGTCCCGTCCTCGTCGTAGGTGTCCCTGTCTCCGGGGGAGTACCCCTCCGCGTCGTCGCCGATGCCGAGGATCGCCCGCGCGCGCTCGTTGGTCTTCGCGACCTCGCCGTCGCTGTCGACGACCATGATCCCGACGGGGCTGGTTTCGAGCACCCGGTCGATCAGGTCGCGTTCCCGCTGTAGCTGACGCTCGCGGTCCGTCCGTCGGTTGCTGACGCTTCGAACGGTCCCCGCGGCCCCGCGGACCGCGTCGTCCTCGACGATCGTACTCAGCGTGAGTTCGCACGGGACCCGCTCGCCGTCGGCGGTCCGCACCGCGACGTCGAGCGCGTCGTCGTCACGGCCGGCGGCGCGGCGGTCGATCGCGCGTTCGACGGCCGCCGCGTCGGCGTCGCCGAGGAGCTTCGAGACGTGCTCGCCGAGGAGGGCGTCGCGGTCGTAGCCGGTCAGGTCGACGACCGCGTCGTTGACCGCGACGAGGCGGCCGTCGGCGTCGACCCTGTAGATCCCGTCGTCGATGACGTTGACGAGCGTCCGAAACCGTCGGAGGGCCTCCGCCTCACCCGGTTCGTCCCGGAAGACCGCCCCCGTGGCTTCCGCTCGTTCGCTCATACACCTCGTAGTTCATCCCGACGGTGATAAATTCCGGGCCTGGACCGCACTCAGTTCCCGCCGCCCTCGCGGAACACCGGCGACCGGAAGCCGATCCCGCGGGAGCGAAGCAGCCAGCGGAGTTCGGAACCGCCCCACGCCAGCCCGGTCAGGACGGCGATCGCCGCCGCGCCGAACTCGGGGCGGCCCATCCACGTCGGCCCGACGTAGATGATGGCGTTGACGACGCGCGAGGGCAGCAGGTCCCGGACGGCGTCCCCGATGGCGGTGAAGATACCGGTCCCGACCCCGGCCGACTCCTCGCTTCCCGATTCCGTCCGGGACTCCAGGCCGAGCGCCTCCGCGCTCTCCCCGCCGGCGCTTTCGTCGCCCGTCTCGAGGCGCTCTGCGTCGTAGGGGTGCGAGAGTTCGACCTGCCAGACGATCTCGCCCTCGGGGTTGACCTCGATCAGGCGCTTGCCGTTCGTGTCGGTGATGAGGGTGTTACCGTTGGGGAGGCGGTCGGCGTCGCGGGGCCACTGCATGCGCTCGTCGGACCACTCCCACGTGCGCGTCCACTCGCCGTCCTCGCGCTGGAACTCCTGGACCCGCTCGTTCTCGGAGTCCGCGACGATGACCGCCGGGCCGCCGCGCTCCTCGGGGATGTAGTCCGGATTGTGCTGCTCGTACTGCACGTCGTAGTCGTTCTCCTCCCCGAGCGTCCAGGACTCGTCCAGCCCCGTCTCGGGGTCGATGAACACGACCTGGTCCTGGTTGCGGAGGCTCACCATCACGCGCCCGTCGTCGAGCATGCTCACGTCGTTGATGTGGGCCCAGTCACTGGGGTAGGAGCCGCCTTCCTCCACGGGGAAGTCGCTCTGCGCGCTCCACGCCCACTCCCGCATCCCCGTCGAGGTGTTCAGCATGAACACCTGGTCGTCGGCGATGTCCGCGACGACGACGCGGTTCTCGTCGACGCGCACGTGGTCGTGCCACTCGCCGGCGTTCTCACGGTGGTCGTAGCGGACGACCATCTCGGTCACCTCGCCGGTCGAGAGGTTCGCCCGCTCGATGATGTTGCGCGAACACGGAGGGTCCTGACACCGCGGTCCGCTGGTGTGGATGGTGTCGGTGGCCGTGTACTCGACGGTCATCGACTCGTTCTCCACCGGGTCGACGTCGAAGTACTTCGTGTGCGAGTTGTTGTAGTAGGCGACGCTCCCGTCCGGCGCGTACGCGATGATCGTCCCGAACTTTGCGGACTCGGTGACGACGGTGTGGTTCTCCGTCGGCGGCGCTTCCGGCACGCCGCTCTCGGTCGCGGTGGTGACCCCGGTCGCGGCGCCGTAGGCCAGATACGCGCCGCAGACGATGATGATCAGGAAAAAGAGGACCCGCAACCGGCGACGCGTGATGCCGGAGCGGATCTCGTCCAACCTGCGGGTCGGCTCGCCGTTCATACTCGGACCTGCAGAGGAACGATAATATGGTTTGCCAATCCGTGCGAGTGGATCGGGTGCGCGTCGACGAAACGGTCGGCGCGCACCGGCGGTCAGTCGCCCGAGTTGCTCCAGTCGACCCGCTCGACGCTGAATCCGCCACAAGACGGGCAGACCTGATGCTGTAGTTCGAACGGCTGTCCGCAGCCCTTACACTCGTACGTGTACTCCGAGTCCTCGCTCCGGAGCACCTGCCGCAAGTTATCGATAACCCTCACTCGTTGATCCTCCGGTAATGATCCCTACACGAACCCGTCCGATATAAGAAGGTATCTTCGTTCAATCACCGAAGGAGGCCGTTATTGTGCGCTATACGCCGCGGATCCGCCCTCACTCGGCCGCCGGGGACGGCGACGAGGCGCCGGAACGTCCGGTATCGGGGTGAACCGCCCGCATTCGCGCCGGATGCGTTCCCGATCACGAGTATCCGTCTCCACACGCCTCACGACCGTGATCGATGACTGACGTATCGGTCGATAGAACCCAACGACGGCTGCGAGACCGTTTCCCGCCGAAACCCAGGCCAGGAGACCCGTTTTCTGCGCCGCGAGTGGTGCCGTAAAATGAAGGTAATCTGTTGGTTGATCCGGCACGAGTGTGTCAATAGTTGCCACTATAGAGACGTTACGGAAGGCGCCGAGAGAAGTACGTGCTCCAGTTACAAACTCGTTCGCGCTTCGACCTGGTCGAGGCCAGCACCGTTTTTCACGGCCGTAGCCCCGACGCAGTCCAGACAGCCGTACACTTCGTCTTCGTTCCCGCCGAAGACGCGCGCGAAATCCGGTGTGACGAACGACCCACAGTTGTTACATTCCGGCATTTTGATGCACCTCGTTCTCGTCCACTCACAGTATCGGCATAGTTATACACCGCGTAATACCCGTTAAACAGTTACTTAGGGTGTGCGTTACGGCGCGGTGCGGCCGTTTAGGCCGGCCGTTCGTCCGTCACGAGATAGTTGGAAAAACGACCATTACGGGGCCGAACTGGAGTTAAAAAATTTACACTTCCCGGGCAGCGCCGGACGGGAACCCCTTTACTTCTCGGGTGCGTTGGACGGCTATGGACTACGAAGCCAGCCTCGACCGCGCGCTCGACGCGGTCCCCGACTACGAAGGCTCCGATGAGCGACTCTCCGTCCCAGACGCGACAGCCCAGAAAGACGGCGCGTTCACGCGCCTCACCAACCTCGGCGCGATAGCCGACGCCCTCTCGCGCGATCCCGAGCATCTCCACAGCGCCATACAGCGCGAACTCGGTACCGCCGGCCAGTTCGACGACGGCCGCGCGCGCTACAACGGCACCTTCTCCGGCAGCGACTTCGACGCCGCCATCGACAGCTACGTCGACGAGTTCGTCACCTGCTCGCAGTGTGGCCTGCCGGACACCAGACTCACCATGGAGAACCGAACGCAGATGCTGCGCTGCGAGGCCTGCGGCGCGTTCCGCCCCGTCACGAAGCGGTCGAACACCGAGACGACCCAGCAGCGCGACGAAGTCGAGGAGGGCAAGACCTACGAGGTCAAGATCACCGGCACCGGGCGCAAGGGCGACGGCGTCGCCGAGAAGGGCAACTACACCATCTTCGTCCCCGGTACCCAGGAGGGCGACGTCGTGCAGATCTACATCAAGAACATCAGCGGCAACCTCGCGTTCGCGCGGCTCGCCTGACTCCTGACGCCGTTTTCTCTCCGCGCCCGCGCCGTCACAACGGTTGCCCCATGCGAAAATTATACACTATCGTTTATTGAAGTCCCACGACATGGAGAAGCCGCTCCTCGTGACCGACTTCCTCGACCGGGCGCGCGACCACTACGGCGACGACGAAGCGGTCGTGGCGACGACCGGCGACCGTTACACGTACGACGAGCTCGGCGATCGGGCCGACCGCGTCTCGGCGGCGCTGCAGGCGCGGGGGATCGAGAAGGGCGACCGCGTCGCGGTGCTCGACCCGAACACGCACTACCACCTGGAGGCGGCCTACGGGATCATGCAGACCGGCGCGATCCACACGCCGCTGAACTACCGACTGACGCCCGACGACTACGAGTACATCCTGAACGACGCCGGCGTCGACGCGATAATCGCCGACCACGAGTACGCCGAGAAGATCGAACCGGTCCGCGACGACGTGCCGACGGAGGCGTTCATCGCGACCGACGCCGACGCGGTCGAGGGCGACTGGGAGGACTTCGACGAGGTGATCGGGAGCGTCGACGCCGAGTACGACCGCCCGGAGATGAGCGAGGACGAGATAATCACCATCAACTACACCTCCGGGACGACCGGCGACCCGAAGGGCGTCTGTCGCACCCACCGCACTGAGACCCTCCACGCGTACCTCGTGACGGTCCACCAGGAGATCCGCGACGACGACGTCTACCTGTGGACGCTCCCGATGTTCCACGTGAACGGGTGGGGCCACATCTACGCGGTGACGGGGATGGGCGCGAAGCACGTCTGCACGCGGGGCGTCGACGCCGGCGAGATCTTCGAGGCCGTGACGACCGAGGACGTCTCGTATATGTGCGGCGCGCCGACCGTGCTGAACCTGCTCTCGGAGTACTACGACGAGCACGACCCCGAGACTGCGGGCGCGAACGACGTGCGCATCGCGACCGCGGGGAGCGCGCCGCCCGAGGCCACGATCCGCACCGTCGAGGACGAGTTCGGCTGGTACCTGAAACACGTCTACGGCGCGACGGAGACGGGGCCGCTCATCACCACGTCCGACGCCCGCCGGCACTTCGACGACGACAGCAGCGACCGCTTCGCGATCAAGAAGCGCCAGGGGCTCGGCTACCTCGGCACCGAGGTCCGCGTCGTCGACGAGGACGGGAACGACGTGCCCCGCGACGACGCGAGCATCGGCGAGATCGTCGTCCGCGGCAACCAGGTGATGAAGGAGTACTGGAACAAGCCCGAGGCGACCGAGGAGGCGTTCAACGACCGGATCGAGGGGTACTACCACACCGGCGACCTCGCCACCGTCGACGAGAACGGGATGATCGCCATCCAGGACCGGAAGAAGGACATCATCATCAGCGGCGGCGAGAACATCTCCAGCATCGAACTGGAGGACGCGCTGTTCGAACACGACGCGGTGGCCGACGCCGCCGTCATTCCCGCGCCGAGCGAGGAGTGGGGCGAGACGCCGAAGGCGTTCGTCGTCCCCGCGAACGGCGACCCCGACGACCCCGGCGTGACGGCGGACGAGCTGGTCGACTTCACCCGCGACAACCTCGCGAGCTACAAGGCCGTCCGCCGGGTCGAGTTCGTCGAGGAACTGCCGACGACGGCGACCGGGAAGGTCCAGAAGTACGAGCTCCGCGAGAAGGAGTGGGACGAGGAGGACCGGATGGTCGGGCAGGGGTAGCGTCGGAGGAGAGGGCGGATCAATCTAACACGTCGGTGAGTCCGCGGTCCGATCCCGGCGATCCGCCGGTCCGTAGCCGGTATATCCCCGCCGTGACGGTCGCGGCGAGGACGAAGCCGCCGATAGACTGTGCCCAGGTGTGAGCGTCCAGGTAGATGCGGTTAGGGACCATCACGACCGGAACGACGAGCAGCGGCCAATACGACCGGTCGACGAGCGTCAGGAACAGCGTCGGCGCGAGCGCGATGAGGACGTGTCCCGAGACGTTCCAGAACGGCGAGAGAGCGACGTACGGCACAGCCACGACGGCGACGACCGTCATCAACCCCGGGACGAGTTCCCCCCAGTCGAAGCGGCGCCACGCTCCCCACGTCGCGGCGGCGGCGATGAACAGGCCGCTCGCGACCAGCGCGTCCATCACCCAGGCGTTCCCCATCGTGGACCGGATCACGGCCGCCCCGGTGACGGCGAAGTACGTCACCGTCGGGACGAGCGCCAGCAGTCCCGCGCCGAGGAAGGCCACCACGCGCCGTCGGAGTGACGACCGGTCGTCGCTCCGCCGCGCCCACTCGTAGCGGATCAGCAACAGGACGCTACCGCCGACCACAGTGATCGGGTGGAAGACGTACGGGTAGTACGTCATCGCCTGCGAGAGCAGACTCATCACCGACACGTACGGTCGCGGTCGGGAAAACTCCCCCGCCGAGTCGCCGTATTTACCGCATACGAACCACGAAGACGGCGATTTATCCGTTCCGGTGCCGTAGTGCGACCGTGGCTTCGCTCGACGCACTCACGCGCAGCGAACCGGTGAACGCCGCTCTCTCGTGGCTGTTCGCGAGCGTCGTCGTGCTCGCGGCCGTCGAGAGCGTCTTCACGGCCGCATACCTCTGGGCCGGATTCGCGTTCCTCGTCGCGGCCGTGACCGCGGTGCCTCCCCTGCTGTCCGGCGACTGGACGATGGTGGTCCCCTGGCCGCTACCGCTGGTCGCGGCCGCCGCCGCCGCCGCCCGGGCCGTCGGACTGTACCCCGAGATAGCCGGCTACGTCGCCGTCGCGGCGCTGGCTCTCGTCGCAGTGGTCGAACTCGACGCCTTCACGTCGGTGGAGATGAGCCGCCGGTTCGCCGTCGCCTTCGCCGCCATGACGACGCTCGCGGTGCAGGCGCTCTGGACCGTCGCGCAGTTCGCCTCGGACGTGTGGCTCGGCACCGACTTCCTCACCACGCAGCGCGAACTTCAGGTCGATATCGTCGCGGTCACCGTCGTCGCGGTCGTCATGGGCGCGGCGTTCCAGTGGTACTTCGCGCGGTTCGAACACGCGGGATCGCACGAGCACCCGACCGTCACTCGCTCACCATGACCCTCGGCGAAGCTCTCGGACTCTCAGACGACCGTGAACGCCTACTCGCGCGGGCACTGCAGGCCGTCCTCGCGGGACTGGTCGTCTACGGCCTGGCGACGCTCCGACTCGGGCTGGCGGCCAACGCCGGGATCGCGTTGGCCGTGACGCTCTTGCCCGCGCTCCTGCGGCGGGAGTACGGTTACTCGATGGACGCCGGACTTGTCCTCTGGATCGTGCTCGCCGTCCTCCTCCACGTCGTCGGATCGCTCGGCCCCTATCGGTGGTTCTCGTGGTACGACGAGATCACTCACACCGTGTCGGCGGCGTTCGTCGCGGGCGTCGGGTACGCGCTGCTCCGGACGTTCGAGATCCACTCCGAGGAGGTCGACGTACCCTCGGAGTTTCGCGCGGTCTTCGTCGTCGTCTTCGTGCTCGCGTTCGGCGTCGTCTGGGAGGTGTTCGAGTTCGGTGCCGTCCTGGTGTCTCGCCTCCTCGGCGTCAGGTCCCCCGTACGCATCTTCGGGATCGACGACATCGTCACCGACATGGTGTTCAACGCGTTCGGCGCGGCGGTCGTGGCGGCATGGGGGACGGGCTACTTCGACGGCGTCGTCGGCTTTCTCATACGCAGAACCGGATCGGCGAACGAGGAGGGCGGGTGAGCGCGGTTACTCGACCTCGTAGCCCAGCTCCTCGACGGTGATCTCGATCCGCTCCTCCGACTGGATGTCGTGGTCGAACTCGATCTCGGCCGCGCCGGTCTCCGCGTCGATCTCCGTCCCCATCACCCCCTCCAGTTCCGAGAGTTCGCTCTCGATAGCCTGTACGTCGTCCGACGATTCGATCTCTCGCACGGTGAACTCCGCGTTGCTAACTGCCATAGTGTCCCGGTTCACAGTACGTCGGGGAGACGGGTTACTCTAGCCCTCCGGGTGGCGTCAGGGCGGTCGCTACTCGGCGGGGGCGTCCGCAGGCCGAACTCGGTCTCCAGCACGTCGTGCCACTCCTCGGGGTCGACCGAGCGCTCCCGCTTTCCGCCGTCGGCGTACACGGTCAGCGTCTCCGTCGACAGCCGTTTGTGTCCGCGCTCGGTCGCGATCGTGACGACCGGGTCGCCGGTGAAGGGGGACTCGGGCGCGGTCGCAAGGAAGTCGCAGGTCGCCGCGAAGTACGAGCGGTCCCGCGGCACGTCGCTGAAGACGTAGCGGTCGCTCCAGCCGTCGGCACCGTCGCTTTGGTCGCTCTCGTCGTCGCCGTCCGCCTCGCCGTCCTCGCCGGGCGTTCGGTACTGCGACACGTACGCCGCGTCGGGGCGGTCGGACTCGACGACGCGCCACTCGACGCCGGCGGCGTCCTTCCTGACCGTGCCGTCGAGCGGCGTCGCCCGTCGCATCGTGGGCGTCCCCATTCCCACGTCGACGACGTATCGCCGGTCGAACTCGACGACGTGGGTGAGGTGGTTCGCGGGCGGGCGCGCGGTGCCGTCGTTCACGACGCGGGCGGCGACCCGGTCCGGGTCGAAACCGAGGTGGCGAAGCAGTCGCCCGAACAGGCCGTTGAGTTCGTAGCAGAAGCCGCCGCGGCGTCGCTCCACGATCTTCTCGTAGAGGCGGGCAGGGTCGAGGCTCACGTCCTCGCCGTCGCGGGGACCGAAGGGGTCGCCCGTGATCGACAGCGTCTCGAACGGGACGCTGGTGACGTGGGCGCGCTGGAGGCGTTCGAGCGTCTCGCGGTCCGCGGCGTCGACCGCTGCGGCGTCGAGGCCGATCCGGTCGAGGTAGCGGTCGGGGTCCATCAGTCCACGCTCGCCGGTTCGGGCGCGGGCGCGGCGGCCTCGGGGTAGCCCTCGACGCCGGCGTAGCGGACCAGCGCCTCGCCCAGTTCGCGCACCCGACGCTCGATGTCGCCGTCCCGAATCCCGTCCGCGCCGACCGTCGTCCCCGAGTTCGGGACGGCGACCTCGCAGGGAAGGGGCCACGCATCGAGCGTCAGCGCGACCTCCCGCAGGTGTTCGAGGGTCGACCCCGGGAAGCCCCCACCGGCGACCGCCAGCCCGGCGACGGCCGTCCCGTCGAAGTCGTCGCGCTTGCAGTAGTCGAGGGCGTTTTTCAGCGCCCCCGAATACGAGCCGTGGTACACCGGGGTCCCGAGGAGGACGGCGTCGGCCTCCCGCACGCGGCGGCGGAGGTCGACGGCGTCGCTCGCGTCCCGTCCCTCCCAGCCGTACGGTAGGAGTTCGTAGTCGCGCAGGTCGATCAGGTCCGTCATCGCGCCCGCCGCCGCCGCGGCGTCGAGCGCTGTCTCCAGCACGGCCCGCGTCTTGCTGTCGTCGTTCAGGCTCCCGCACACCGCCGCGACGCGTGGACTTCCGTTCATCGTTACTCGCAACTACCCGGGAAGCCCACTAAAGCGCTCCCTGAAGCGAATTTTTGGCGAGAGAGTGACACGTTCGGAGAGGCGGGCGACGGCACGCCTCCCTCTCCCAGATCTCACCCCTCCGCGCGCCCGGGGAGCACCACGGGGACCGGCGAGTTCAGGATCACCTGCTGGCTGACGCTCCCGAACAGCGCCTTGCCCGTCGGCGACCGCTTCCGGCCGCCCACGCAGATGGCGTCGGCGTCGACGCGGGACGCCTCCTCGACGACGCTCTCCGCGGGGTCGCCGCTTCCCTCCCCGACGGCGACCTCGACCCCCCGCTCCTCCAGCACGTCCCGCGCCCGGCGCACGCCCTCGATCTGCGTCGCCGACGCGCCGGACGGGTTGTCGGTGAACGAGTGGTACACGGTCGCCTTGACGGCGTCGGGCGCTTCGGGAAGACCCGCGACCGTCTCGGCCTGTCGTCGCGCCTGGTCGCCGTCCGTGTCCACGGCCAGCAGTACGTGGTACATGCGTGACCGTTCGTCGAGGGGACAGTTATCCGTTGCCCCGATTCTCTCCCCGTTCGGACCGCCTGAACGCTTTTGCCCCCGCCGGCCGTGGACGGCGATATGTCGACTCGCGTTCCCGACAGCGAGTTCGGGGACCGCCTCGCGGCGGTTCGCGACCGCCTGGCCGAGACCGACGCCGACGCGGGCGTCTGGTTCGGCGCGACGAGCATCGAGTACCTCACCGGGTTCGACCACATCCAGACCGAGCGGCCGGTCGTCCTCGCGGTGACGGTCGACCGCGTCGCCCTCACCGTCCCCCGCCTGGAGGTCGAGCGGGTCGAACCGAACCCCCGCATCGACGCCGTCTACGACTACTTCGACTACCCCGGCGGCGCCCCCGTCGAGACCGCGGTCGGGATGCTCGACGACCTCGGCGTCGACCGCGTCGCCGCCGACGCCGAGGGCGCACCGGGCGTGATGGGCTACGAGGGGCCCCCGCTCACCGAGTTCGTCGAGGTGGAGATCCAGTCGTGGGTCGATCGCCTGCGCTGGGCGAAATCGGACGCCGAGGTCGACCTGATCCGCGAGTCGGCGCGCTGGGCGAACCTCGGCCACCGCTACCTCGCCGACTACGCCGAGGCCGGCGCGCACCCCGCGACGGCGAGCCAGCGCGCCTCGCTGGAGGCGTCCAGGGTCATGCTCGACACGCTCGGCGACCGCTACGTCGCGCGGACCCGCGGCGACGGTCCCGTCACGGCCGGGTTCATCAGCGGCGAGCAGACCGCGCTCCCCCACGGCCACACCGCGAACCGCCGACTGGAGGACGGCGACGTGCTGATCACCGGCGCGACCGCGAACGTCGACGGCTACTTCGCCGAACTGGAGCGCACGATGTTCGTCGGCGAGCCGAGCGAGGAGCAGGAGCACTACTTCGAGGTGATGCTCGAAGCCCAGTCGATCGCCATCGACGCGCTGGGGCCCGGCGCGTCCATCAGCGCGGTCGACGACGCGGTGCGGTCGTACTTCGAGGAGCAGGGCGTCGCGGACCTGGCGCGACACCACGTCGGCCACAACATCGGCCTCGGCGCGCACGAGCCGCCCTACCTCGACCACGGGTGGGACGACCACTGCGCCGCGATCGACGACCGCGACGAGCGGGACCGCGAGATGGAACCGGGCCACGTGTACACGATCGAACCCGGCATCTACACCGACGAGGCGGGCTACCGCCACTCCGACACCGTCGCCGTCACGGAGGACGGGACGGAGACGCTGACGTACTTCCCGCGGGAGATAGCTGGGAACGTGATCCGGTGATCACCGATCGATTCAAGTGAATTTGCACTAGCTACGACACAGTGGCAGTAACGTTCGACCTCTTCGGCACGCTGGTGGACGCCGACCGGCCCGCCGACCCGGCTTCGGCCGTCGCGCGGGAGCTCGCGGCCCGAGACGTGTCGGTCCCGGCCGACTGGGCCGACGCCTACCGCGAGGTCCACGTCGACGCGCCCGAGGGCGCGGAGGTTCCCTTGCCGGCCCACGTCAGTCGGGCGCTCGCGAGCCGCGGCGTCGACGCGCCCGGCAACGCTCCCCGGCGCGCCGTCGTCGCGGCGTTCGACCCCGAGGTCGAGACCAGACCGGGCGCACCAGAGGCCGTCGCAGCGGCGGCCGACCGCGGCCCGGTCGCCGTGCTCTCGAACTGCAGCGTCCCCCAACTGGCCCGCCGGACGCTGATCCGGTCGGAGCTGGACCGCGACGCGTTCGACGCCGTCGTCACCAGCGTCGCCTGCGGGTGGCGAAAGCCCCACGAACGGGCGTTCGAGACCGTCGCCGACCGGCTGGGCGTCGACGCCGCCGACCTCGTTCACGTCGGTGACGATCCCCGGACCGACGGGGGCGTCGAGGACTGCGGCGGGACGTTCGTCGACGTCGGGGACGTACCGCTCGCGGACTTCCCGGACTGGCTGGAGGGTCACCCGTGCCCCTGACCGGCCCGCCGGCGGTCGCGCTCGCGTTCGTCCTCGACCGCGCGGCGGCGGAGCCGCCGGCCTCGCTACACCCGGTCGCGTGGTTCGGACGCCTCGTCGCGCCGGTCGACCGGGCGTGGCCCGCGCCGCGGCTCGCCGGCCTCGTCGCCGCGCTCGCCCTGCCGCTTTTCGCGGGGGGAGTCGCCGTCGGGCTCGTCCGCGGCGCGGGCGCGCTGCACCCGGTCGCCGCCGCGGCGGCCGCCGGCCTCGTCCTGTTCGTGACGACGAGCCTGCGGATGCTGCTCGGGGAGGTACGCGCCGTCGTCGACGCGACCGAGACCGACCCCGACGCGGCCCGCGACCGCCTGCGCTCGCTCGCCGGGCGGGACGCCAGCGACCTCTCGCCCGCGCAGGTCCGGAGCGCCGCCGTCGAGAGCGCCGCGGAGAACCTCGCGGACGGGGTCGTCGCGCCGCTGCTCGCGTTCGCCCTGCTCGCGCCCGCCTCGCTGGCGCTGGGGGCCGGCGCGGCCGCGTGGGTGAAGGCGGTCAACACGCTCGACTCGATGCTCGGCTACCGCTCGAAGCCCGTCGGGTGGGCGAGCGCCCGCCTCGACGACCTCGTCATGTGGCTCCCCGCCCGCGTCGCCGCCGCCCTCGTCGCCGTCGCGGCGGCGGACCCCGACGCCCTGCTGAACGCCCGGCGGTGGGCCGGCGCGCCCCCCTCGCCGAACTCGGGGTGGCCGATGGGCGCGCTCGCGAGCGCGCTGCAGGTCCGCCTGGAGAAGCCGGGCGTCTACGAACTGAACCCGATGGGGACGCTCCCGACGATCGACGAGGCGCGGCGCGGCGCGACCGTCGTCTCGCGGGCCGGCGTCCTCGCGTACGCGCTGGCGGGGGTGGTCGCGTGGCTCTGACCCGGCGCGTGACGACGCGGGTCGGGGGCGGCGTCGCCGCCCTGCGCGGCGCCGTCGGGTTCCTGACGCGCATCCCCGTCGGTCGCGATCGGGAGTCGTGGGAGGCGTTTCGGACGACGCCGGCGACGTTTCCGCTGGCCGGCTATCTCGCCGGCGCGCTCGTCGCGGTCCCGTTCGCGCTCCCGGCGCTCGCCGCAGCCGGCCCCGCGCCCGGCGGCCTTCCGGCGCCCACGGCGGCGTTCGCGTACGTCGTCGCCGTCTACGCCGTCACCGGGATCAATCACCTCGACGGCGTCGCGGACCTGGGCGACGCCGCGGTCGTCCACGGCGACGCCGAGCGCCGGCGCGACGCGATGAAGGACACGACGGTCGGGGTCGGCGCGGTGCTCGCCGTCGCGCTGGTCCTCGCGGGACTGGGACTGGGCGGCCTCGCGCTGGCCGGCCTCCCGGTCGCCGCGGCCGTCGCGGTCGTCGTCGCCGCCGAGGTCGGAGCAAAGGCGGGGATGGCCGCCGTCGCCTGCTTCGGGACGGCGACCCACGAGGGGCTCGGGTCGGCGCTGACGGGGCCGGCGTCGCCGCAGTCGTTCGCGCTCCCCGCGGCCGTCGCCGTCCCCTCCGCCGCGCTGGCGTGGCCGTCGCTCGCGGCGGCCGCGGCGCTGGCCGGCGCGGGCCTCGCCACCGCAGTGCTCGTCCGGCGGGCGCGGACCGCGCTCGGCGGCGTCGGCGGGGACGTGTTCGGCGCGGTCAACGAGGTCGGCCGGGTCGCCGGCCTGCACGCGGGGGTGATCGCGTGGACGCTCTCCTGATCTGCGGCGGGAAGGGGACCCGGCTCGACGCGGCCGTCGAGAAGCCGCTGTTCGAGGTCGGCGGCCGGCCGATGGTCGACCGCGTCGCCGACGCCCTCGACGAGAGCGCCGTCGATACCACCTACGCGGTCACCTCGCCGCATGCGCCCGAGACGGCCGCGCACGTTCGCGACGACCTCGATTTGCCGACCATCGAGACGCCGGGCGACGGGTACGTCGCGGACCTCGACGCGGCGCTGTCCGCCGACGCGGTCGAGCCGCCCGTCCTCACCGTCGCCGCCGACCTGCCGCTGCTCGCGGGCGACGCGGTCGACGCCGTCCTCCGGGCGCACGAGGGCGGGTCGCTCACCGTCTGCGTCCCCGCGGCGCTGAAGGACCTGCTCGGGGCGAGCCACGACGCGGCGGTCGACGGGCTCGCACCGACCGGAATAAACGTCGTCGACCACTCCGATTCCGACACCATGCACACGACACACGACGCGCGACTCGCAGTGAACGTGAACCGCCGGTCAGACGCCGAGGTCGCGGAGGCCCTGCTGTGAGGCTCGTCCTCGCCGCGGGGACGACCCGCACGGCCGAAATCGAGGGGATCAGCGCCGCCGGCGCGGACCCGGACGCCATGGTCCACACCCCGAGCGCCGACGCCGAGATCGTCGCGTACGGCGAACCCGTCCGCGCGCCGGTCGTCCCGGTGAGCCCGACGGGCTGTCCGACGCCGGCCGTGATCACCCGCGCGGTGCGGGACCTCGTCGGGTTCGACCTCGCCGTGGTCGACGCCGGCCTCGCGGAGAACACCGCCGCGCCCACGGTGACGGTCGGCGCGCAGCCGGGCGAGGACATCCGCGAGGAAGACCCCGTCAGGACCGCGCCGGGCGCGTTCGCCGCCGCCCGGCAGTTCGGCCGGGCGCTCCCCGACGACGAGATACTCGTCGGCGAGACGATCCCCGGCGGGACGACGACCGCGCTGGGCGTCCTCACCGCCCTCGGCGAGGAGTTCGGCGTCTCCTCGTCGCTCCCCGACAACCCCGTCGAGCGCAAGCGCGAGGTCGTCGCCGCGGCGCTGGACGCGAGCGGCGTCGCCCCCGGCGACCTTGCCGGCGACCCGAAATCCGCCGTCCGATACGCCGGCGACCCGATGCTCGCGACCGTCGCCGGCCTCACGGCCGGGGCGCTCGGGACGGACACCCACGTCACGCTGGCCGGCGGGACGCAGATGCTCGCCGCCGCGGCGCTGGTCCGCCACGCCGACGTCGACGCGCCGCTGTCGCTCGCCACTACGTCGTTCGTCGCCGAGGACGACGGCGTGGATCTGGACGGCGCAGCCGAGCGGTTCGACCTCGACCTCACCGTCACGGACCCCGGGTTCGACGAGAGCGGCCACGTCGCGATGGAGCGCTACGTCGCCGGCGAGGCGAAGGAGGGCGTCGGGATGGGCGGCGCGCTGGCGCTGGCCGACCGCGCCGGCGTCCCGACGGCCGAGGTGCGCGAACGAGTCGAAGCGGTGTACGAGAACCTCCTGGGCGACGAGAGCGCCCTCGCCGGAGGGCGATGAACCCCGACGCCGTCGCCGAGACCGGGCGCGTGCCCCACGGCGGGAGCACCGACGAGCGCGTGATCGACTTCAGCGCGAACACGAACCCCGAGCGCCCGCCGGACGTGGTGAGCGTGTACGAGTCCGCGTTCGAGACGGCGCGGCGGTACCCCGACGACGACTACGGCGAGTTCCGCCGCGCCGCCGCGGAGTACCTCCACTGCGCGCCCGGACGCGTCGTCCCGACCGCGGGCGGCCTCGAAGCGATACGGCTCGCGATCGAGACGACGGTGGAGGCCGGCGACACCGTGCTCGTTCCCGCGCCGAGCTTCGGCGAGTACGCCCGCGAGGTGCGCCTGCAGGGTGCGGAGCCGGCCTTCGTCGACCACGACGCTCTCCTCGACGCCGACCCAGCGGGCCACGCCCTCGCGATCGTCTGTAACCCGAACAACCCTACCGGCGAGGCGTACGATCCGGACGCGCTCCGGGCGTTCGCCCGGCGCTGTCGCGAGGCGGGGACGACCCTGCTCGTCGACGAGGCGTTCCTCGGGTTCACCGGGCACCCCTCGATAGCCGGCGAGGACGGCGTGATCGTCGCGCGCTCGCTGACGAAGCTGTTCGGCCTTCCCGGCCTCCGCGCCGGGTTCGCCGTCGCGACGGGCGAGCACCGCACGCGGCTGCAGAACGCCCGGCGGTCGTGGACCCTCGGCGCGCCGGCCGCGGCGGTCGGCGCGCACTGCCTGCGACAGGCGGCGTTCGTCGCGGACACCCGCGAGCGCGTCGACCGGGAGCGAGCGCGACTGCGGGACGCGCTCTCCCGGGACTTCGACGTCTACCCCTCCGACGCGCCGTTCCTGCTGGTCGACGTCGGCGACCGCGACGCGGGCGCGCTGGTCGCCGCGCTCCGGGACCGCGGCATCGCCGTGCGCGACGCGACGACGTTCCGCGGCCTCGACTCGCACGTCCGGGTCGCCGTGCGCACGGCCGAGGAGAACGACCTGCTCGCGGAGGCGATGCGGGATGTTTGAGACGGCCGTCCGCGACGGCGTCGCGCGGCTCGCTCGCCCGGGCGCTCGCTGGCTGAGCACCGGGTTCGATGGCGGCGAGCGTCGCGCCGACGCCGCGTACAACGTCACCGTCCCGGAGGGCTGGGACCGCACCGACCTCGCCGACTACGTCGCCGAGCGCCGCGCCGACGCGGGGTTCGAGACCGACGGGCCGGCGCTCCTGACGGGCGTCTCCCAGCGCCACGCCCGCGTCGCCCGGCACGGTCCCGCCGCGGCGGTGGCGACGGCCGGGCTGTCGAACCCGTCGCCGCTGTTCGCCAGCGCGGAGGCGGACCGGGGCGCGGAGGACCCGTCCGGCGCGCCGCCCGCCGGCACCGTCAACGTCTTCGTCGGCGTCGAGCGCTCGCTCGGCCCCGGCGCGCTCGCCAACCTCGTCGCGGTCGCCGCGGAGGCCAAGGCCGCGACGCTGTCGCGCGAGACGGGCTTTCCCGGAACGACCACCGACGCCGTCGTCGCCGCCTGCGACCCCGACGGCGATCACGCGCGGTTCTCCGGGAGTGGCACTGCGGTCGGCTCGGCGGCACAGGCCTGCGTCCGTGAGGCGGTGCGGGCCAGCCTCGACTCGCGGTACGCGGCCGAGGACGAGACGACGCCCGACTCCGTCGCCGACGCCCGCCACGGCGTCACTCCGGTCGCCGCGGCGGACGTGGAGGTGTTCGCGCCGTGAAGGGGGTCGTCCTCGGCGGCACGAGCTCCGGCGTCGGCAAGACCGTCGCGACGCTCGCGGTGGTGCGCTCGCTCCAGCGCGAGGGGTACGAGGTACAGCCGGCCAAGGCAGGGCCGGACTTCATCGACCCGAGCCACCACGAGGCCGTCGCGGACCGCCCCTCGCGGACGCTCGACCTGTGGCTGGAGGGCGAGGACGGTCTCAAACGGAACTACCACCGCGGCGAGGGCGACGTGGCCATCGTCGAGGGCGTGATGGGCCTGTACGACGGCGACGGCTCCAGCACAGCGATGGTGGCCGAGGCGCTCGACCTCCCCGTGGTCCTCGTCGCCGACGCGAAAGCCGGGATGGAGAGCGTCGCCGCCACGGCGCTGGGGTTCCGGGAGTACGCCGACCGGATCGGCCGGGACATCGAGGTCGCCGGCGTCCTCGTCCAGCGCGCCCACGGCGGCCGCCACGAGCAGGGCATCCGCGACGCCCTGCCCGACGAGCTGGAGTACCTCGGTCGCATCCCGCCGAACGGCGACCTCGAGATCCCGGACCGCCACCTCGGCCTGCACATGGGCAGCGAGGCGGCGCTCCCCGAGGACGCGCTGGACGCCGCGGCCGAGCACGTCCGGACGGAGCGGCTGGTCGACCTCGCCGCGGAACCGCCGCGGCCGGCCGGGAGCCTGCGGGAACGCCGCGCTCGCGAGAAGACCGTCGCCGTCGCGCGGGACGCGGCGTTCTGCTTCTACTACCCGGCGACGATGGAGCGCCTGCGGGAGCGCGCGACGGTGGAGACGTTCGCGCCGACGGCGGGCGACGACCTGCCCGACTGCGACGGGGTGTACCTCCCCGGCGGCTACCCAGAACTCCACGCCGCGGACCTCGCGGCGAGTCCCGCGCTCGACTCGCTCGCCGACCGGGCCGCAGAGGGCCTCCCCGTCCTCGGCGAGTGCGGCGGCCTGATGGCGCTGACGCGCTCGCTCGAACCCGCGGACGACGACGCCGAACGCCGCGAGATGGCCGGCGTCCTCCCCGCCGACGTGACGATGCACGACCGCTATCAGGCGCTCGACCACGTCGAACTCGAAGCGACCGGGGACGCGCTCACCGCCGACACCGGCGGGACGCTGCGGGGCCACGAGTTCCACTACTCCAGCGCCGACGTGGACCGGGACGCCCGCTTCGCGTTCGACGTGGTGCGCGGCGACGGCATCGACGGCGAGCGCGACGGCCTCACGGAGTACCGGACGCTGGGTACGTACGCGCACGTCCACCCCGAGAGCGGGGCGTTCGACGCGTTCGTGGCGCACCTGTAACCGATGACCACCCGATCCCACTCATGACAGACGACACCGCATCCGACGGACTGCGCGCACAGGCTATCGACCCCGCCGACCCCGACGAGTTCGGCCTCGTTCAGGTGTGGTGGGGCGACGGCAAGGGCAAGACGACCGCCGCGATGGGCATGGGCTTTCGCGCGGCCGGCCACGGCTACCGCGTCCACATGCTCCAGTTCATGAAAGGCGGCGCGGGCAGCGTCGAGGACGTCCGCGGCGAGTACAACGCGATCGACGCCTTCCCGCGGTACTCCTACGAGAACAGCGGCCACTACGGCTGGCACGGCTTTCACGACGGGAGCGAGGACGACGAGCACGCGGCCCGCGCGCGAGGCGGCGTCGCCCGGGCGCGGGAGTTGCTCGACGACCCCGAAATCGACGGCGAGCGCGTCCACATGCTGATCCTCGACGAGATACTGTACGCCGCGAACCGCGGGCTGGTCGACCCCGAGGACGTGGTGGACCTCGTCGAGTCGAAGCCGGACGACCTCGAACTCGTGCTGACGGGCGGGCACGAGCGCCCGGAGTACGTCGTCGACGCGGCGGACCTGGTCACCGAGGTGCGAAAGGAGAAACACCCCATCGACGCGGGTCAGGGCGCGCGGAAGGGCACGGAGTACTGATGGCCGAGGACGCCGTCTCCGCGGGCGACCCCGACGCCCGGACGGTCCTCGTCGCCGGCACCGCCAGCCACGTCGGCAAGAGCACCGTCGCGGCCGGCCTCTGTCGCCTGCTCGCGCGCCACGGCGTCGACGTCGCGCCGTTCAAGGGCCAGAACATGAGCAACAACGCGCAGGCGGTGCCGAAGGCGGGCGAGACGGACGCCGATGCCTTCGGCGAGATCGGCGTCTCGCAGTATGTCCAGGCCCGCGCCGCCGGTGTGCCCGCGACGACCGACCACAACCCCGTCCTGCTGAAACCCCGCGGCGAGGGCGAGAGCCAGCTCGTGATCCAGGGCGAACCCGTCGGCCACTACGAGGCAGACTCGTACTACGAGGAGCACTGGGACGACGCCCGCGCAGCGGCGGTCGAGTCCCACCGACGGCTGGCCCGCGACCACGACGTGGTCGTCGCGGAGGGGGCCGGCTCCGTCGCCGAGATAAACCTGCACGACCGCGACCTGGCGAACGTCGAGGCGGCGCGGTTCGCGGACTCCGACGTGGTGCTCGTCGCGGACATCGAGCGCGGCGGCGTCTTCGCCAGCCTCGTCGGGTCGCTCGAACTGATGCCCGACGACGTTCGCGAGCGGGTGGTCGGCTGCGTCATCACCAAGTTCCGCGGCGACGAATCCCTGCTCGAACCCGGCATCGCGGAGTTCGAGGAGCGGGCGGGCGTCCCCGTGCTCGGGGTGCTGCCGTACGACGACCCCGGTTTCCCGGCGGAGGACAGCGTCTCGCTGCCCGCGGTGGGTGAGCGAGAGGTACGGGGCGCGGACGACGGCGTCCCCGACGCGGACGCCGTGACGGTCGCCGTCCCGCGTACGCCGCGCATCTCGAACTTCACGGACTTCGAGCCGCTGGCGCGTGAACCGGGCGTGCGCGTGGCCTACGTCCCGCCGGAGACGGATCTGGCCGACGCCGACGCGGTCGTCCTCCCGGGTACGAAAAACACCGTCGACGACCTGCTCGAACTCCGGGAGGCGGGCTTTGGCGAGGCACTCGCCGCCTTCGACGGCCCAGTGGTCGGCCTCTGCGGCGGCTACCAGATGCTCGGCGAGCGGATCACGAACGCGAGCGTCGAGAGCGCGGATCCGCGCTTCGAGGCGACGGAGGAACGCGACGCCGTCGAGGGGTTCGGTCTGCTCCCCGTCGAGACCGAGTTCTCCGCGGACAAGCACGTGACGCGGACGACCCGCCGCCTCGACGGCGCGGGACCGCTGGCGGGGGCCGACGGCGAGGTGTCCGGCTACGAGATCCACATGGGCGAGACGACGGCAACGGGTGAGGTGATGCGGCCGTTCGACGGCCGCGGCGCCACGACGAGCGACGCGCTCGGGACGTACCTCCACGGGCTCTTCGAGAACGACGTCGCGCGCGAGGCGTTTCTGGAGACGCTGTTCGACGGCGAGCGACCGGCGGCGGGGAAGCGTCGGTCGCCGTACGAGGCCGCTGCCGACCTGATCGAGTCGAACGCGGACCTCCATCGGCTCGGGGTCGAAACCGCATTCGAGTGATCCGCGGCCGACCACGGCGGGAGCGATCGACCGCGCAACCCCGAGGGCTCGATGCGTCGCAGCCGAATCGACGGGGCGACAGGTCACCGACTCGGACGATAACCGCGTATCGCGTTATTCGATAACAAGCGTGACGTTTCTTGCCGCCGTCTAGCCAAAAGTATTACATCATCGTACTGTTAACTGGAAGTGTGGTCGTCGCCGCCACGTCGTCTCGCCACACTGCAAGACTGGCGACAACCACGCCAACGGGGGTCGCGGGCACCGCTTTCCGCCGTGCCTGACCCTCGTTCCCTCACCCCACCCCCACGTGCGACGGGAACTCCCCGTTTCACGCTCCGTTTCCCCCTTTCCCCCTTTCGCGACGTCGACTACCGGCGAGTCCGACCGCTACGGAGGGAAAATTTTATCACGAGTAGCATCTGTAAGAATCGGCAATGGTCGAGGCGTTCGCCGTGGCGAGCGGCAAGGGTGGGACCGGCAAGACGACGAGCACGCTCGCGCTCGGCATGGCGCTCGCCGACGAGCACGAGGTGACGGTGGTCGACGCCGACACCGGTCTGGCGAACCTCCTCTTCCACGCCGGGCTGGCGGACGTCGACGTGACGCTGCACGACCTCCTCATCGAGGGGGCGGACGTCGCCGTCGCCGACGCCACTTACGAGCGCTTCGGCATGTCCGTCGTCCCCTGTGGCACGAACCTCGCGGACTTCGAGGCGGCCGACCCCGACCGCCTCCGCGACGTGGTGGCGACGCTGGCAGCCGACGCCGACGTCCTCCTGCTCGACTCGCCCGCCGCGCTGGGGAGCAAGAGCGCAGTTCTCCCGATCGTGCTCGCCGACCGCGTCGTCACCGTCCTCCAGCCGACGATCCCGGCGCTGTCGGACGCGCTGAAAGTCGGCGAGTACGCCCGCTCGTACGGGACCGAGAGCGCGGGCGTCCTCTTCAATAAGGTTCGGGACGAGGAGGCCGTCGACCGCATCGCCGACCGGACCGAGGAGTACTTCGACGGCCCGACGCTGGCGACGGTGCCCGACAGCGACGCCGTCCGCGACGCCCGCGACGCCGGCGAACCCCTGCTGGCCCACGCGCCAGACTCGCCGGCCGCCGCGGCGTATCGGGAGGCGGCCGAGACGCTGACCGTCGACGGCGGCGACTCCGGGGCCGTCGCGGACCGGTTTCGAAGCGCCGTCGTCCCGGACCGCCCATGAAGCTCCCGCGCGGCCGACTCCTGCGTTCGCGCGTGGTGTCCGACCCGGCCACCGCGCTGTCGACGGCGCTCGAGCGCGAACTGACGGGGTACGTCCTCTTCGAACCGCGGGACGCGCTCCTGTTCGACGCCGACGGGCGCGGCGTCGTCACCTTCGCGGACGGTGTCCCCGTGCTCGCGTACCACACCGGCACCGACGCGGGCGGTGCGGCGGCGCTCGCCGACCTCGCTGTGCCCGGCCCGTACAGCGTCGACGTCTTCGAACTCGACGCGGCGGCGCTCGCCGAGGTCCACGAGACGCCCGAGCTACGGGTGTCGCCGGGCTTGCCCGCGGAGCGTCTCGCCGGCGACCCCGCGCTCGCGGACCGGACGCGGGAGGCCGCGCCCGCGGAGCGCCTGGCTGCCGACGGCTCCACGGCGGACGCCAATACGGTCGCCGCGTTCCTCGCGGACGAGTCGAAGATAGAAGCGATCAGAGAGCAGGCGCGAGCGGAGGCGCGCGACCGCGCCGAGGAGTGGGGGCTCGCGAGCGAACTCGAAGACTCACCGCGACCGGTAGCCGACGCCGGCCACGACCAGGGCGGCGACGAGCGCGCCGGCGAGAACGACCGTCAGCGGCACTGACCCCGGTGCGGAGACGCCGCCGTCACCGGATCCGCCGCCATCGCCTTCGACGCGGATCTCGGTCGTCGCATCGCCGACTTCGACGGTGTAGGTCCCCGGCGACTCGACCGACTGGGTGAACGTCACCGTCCGCGGTTCGTTCGGCGGCACCACGACGGAGGCCCGGTCGACCGTCTCGTCGAACATCCGCAGCTCGGTCTCGTAGGTCGAGTTAGCCGGGCCCTCGTTGACCAGCGTCGCCCGGACTTCGAACTCCTCGCCCGGTTCGACCGTGTCGCTCGACAGCGAGAGCTCCTGGGTCCGGACGTCGGGCTGTAACACCGCGACCGCGAGCGGGCCCATGCCGGTGGCGTTCGTCGACCGGATCACGTGGTCGCCGCTGCCGCGCCGCGTCAGGTGGCTGACGCGGTGCCACTCGCCGTCCCTGTACTGGAACAGGGCGACGTTCTCGGAGCGAATGCCGCGGTCGGCGAGCTCCGCGTCGTCGAGCGAGACGAAGTACTGGACGCGGTCCGGCGACTCGTCGAACTGCGGGCTGGTCGGCTCGACGAACAGCAGCGGCTCCTCCGGACCGTCCCCGGCGACGGGGCTGTCCGTCGTCGCGCGGAGGTCGATCTGGAACCACGACTGGTTCGCCGGCGGCGCGACGGCGAGTTGGTCGACGGCGACCCCGCTCGCGTTTTCGGTCGTGAGCGCGGTGTCGAACGTCGCGTTGTCGCCGACGTTGCGCGCCGTCGCGGCGTAGGCGTCGGACCCGTTGGTCGCCACCTGCGTCGACGTCCCGGTACAGGACCCCGGACGGATCGTGACGGGCTCGGACCTGTCGAGCACGTAGTCCTCGCCGTCGGCGCCCCGGAGCCGCCAGGTGTCGACGGTCAGCGACGCCCGCAGCGACGCGTGGTGCGCGTCCTCGTTGAACCCGGCGTCGATCGTTATCGCCTCGTAGTCGCCGCGCTCCAGCCCGCGGAGCGCACCGCCGTCAGTCCGGTTCTCCTCCCAGAACCAGTCGGCGTGGGCCCGCCCGTCCTCGACGGTGAAGTTGTCGTTCCGCGTGTCGTAGTTGTCGTCCTCGACGACCCACTCGGCGCCGTCCGGGAGGCCCGTCATGGTGACGGAGGCCTGCCCGCCGCCGCGCTCGCTGCCGGCCTCCCCGTGGACGAAGACGACGCTACCCCCGTCGTCGCCGTCGTAGAGGAACAGCTGGCTCTCGTCCCAGCGCTGGTACTCGTTGGTCCCCTGGGAGCTGTACAGCCCCGAGTGGGACCCGTACTGGTAGAAGTCACCGACGGAGTCGTCCCCGTCGCCGAACGCCGCCACTTCGACGCAGTCCCCGTTCTGGCTGACCGCGTACGTGTCGACGCCTCCGGTCTCGTTCGGCGGCGCGGCGTCCGGGGCTATTCCGTCCGCCTCCGCCTGCGCCGCCGTCTGCCCGGTCGCGCCCGAGGCCGGCAGCGCGGCGACCGTACTCCCGAGAACGACCCCGACGAGCGCTATCACCGCAACTCTCTGATACACGTCTCTAGATCCCCCCATCGTCTTTCTCACTGAGCCCTCTCAACGTCATCCGTTTTGAAGTCTCGGTCGAGTGGTGTGTTAACTATTCACAGTAGTTGGCGGCTAATGAAACTCGGAGATCGACGGACTGACCGGCCGTTTCGCTGCTTCGGCGAGTTTCGTCGCCCCGCCGGGGTGTCCGACAGGGCCGTCGCGAGGCCCTCGCTACAGCGGGAACTCCCCGCTGGCGATGCTGTCGGCGATCATCGCCATATAGTCGACGTACGGCTCCCAGTCGGACTCCAGCCCCGCTTCGATCTGATGCCGGTGGAGATCCTCCCACACCGTCGCGAGCATGAACGCCGCGAGCGCCCGGTAGAACCGATCGTTCTCGAAGGCGACCCCCGTCGCCTCCTCGTAGCGGGCGACGAGTTCCCGGCGACTGGGGCTGCCGGGACGATTAGTGAACGGCGCGAGCCCCCGTTCGTTGGTCTCCTCCAGGTCCCGCAGGACGTCGTCGTTCGAATACCGCGCGCGAAGCTCGTCGAGCGGCGGCGTCGGGTCGCCGTCGTCCCGCCAGCGGAGCAGGAGGTAGCCGAGTTCGGTCAGCGGGTCGCCGAGAAACGCCGTCTCCCAGTCCAGAACGCCCGCGATCACCGGACGGTCCGCGTCGGCGAACAGGACGTTGCTCGGCCTGTAGTCCCCGTGAACGAGGGCCATCTCCGAGTCCGACGGGGCGTTTCGCTCCAGCCAGTCAGCGACGCTCCGCAGCCTCGGGGGGTCGCGTCCGGTCACCGCCGTCGCCGCGTCGAGTCGGGCAGTGACGCGTTCGACCTGCTCCCGCGCGGTCTCTTGCTCGCAGACGGCCGCGAACGGCTCCGTGTCGACCGAGTGGAGGTCGGCGAGGGTCTCTATCAGCAGGGACGCCACTCTCTCGCGCGCCGCGGGGGTCCGGAACCGCTCGGGCAGCGGGGAGCCGAGCGGGACCGACTCGCCGTCGAGATGCGTCATCACCAGGAACGGGTCGCCGAGAACTGACTCGTCGTCGCAGATCAGCACCGGCTCCGGAGCGTCGACCGCGGTGTCCCGGAGCCGCCGCAGCACCTCGTACTCCTCCCGCAGGTCGTTGAACGACTCCGTGCGTCGCAGCTTGTTCGGCCGCCGGAGCACGTACGCTCGCCCGCCGTCCTCGGTCGAGATCGCGACCGACAGGTTGAGCCCGTCGTGGAGGCCCTCCGCGTCGGCGACGGTCGCCTCGAGCTCCCGCGAGAGATACGACCGGAACGCGGCCGTATCGACGTCCGTCTCGGGATCGGTCATACCCCCTCGTAAACCGCATTTTCATAAAAAGTGCCAGTATTCGTCCGGAATTATTATTTCGCTCGTCTTTCCACGGGGCTGCTATGGAGGAAGCAGACGACGTCGCGGTCGTGACGGGCGCGTCGTCCGGCATCGGCGAGGCGACTGCCAGAGCGCTGGGCCGCGAAGGCTACGCCGTCGCGCTGGTGGCCCGCCGCGAGGACCGACTGGAGGCGATCGCCGAGGAGATCGCGACGAGAACGCTCGTCGTCCCGACGGACGTCACCGACGAGACCGCGGTGGCCGCCATGGTCGAGACGGTCCGCGAGGAACTCGGCGGCGTCGACGTCCTCGTGAACAACGCCGGCATCGCCCGCGGCGGACCGGTTGGCGAGGCCGACCTGACCGAGATGCGGCGGACGGTCCGGGTCAATCTCGAGGGGGTCATGAACGTGACCCACGCCGCGCTGCCGGAGATACTCGAATCGGGCGGCGGCGACATCGTCACCGTCTCGTCGATGAGCGCCCGCTTCCCACAGGAGGGCGGAAGCGCGTACAGCGCGTCGAAGTTCGGCGTCAACGGGTTCTGCCGCTCGCTCCGGAAGGAACTGTCGGACGAGCAGGTCCGGGTGACGATCGTGATGCCGGGGCCGGTCGTCACCGAACTGAACGACTGGGAACACTGGGACGGCCGGCCGATGGCTCCCACCGACGTCGCGGAGAGCATCGTGTTCGCCGTCTCCCGGCCCGACCACGTGGAAATCCCCGATATCACTGTCAACACGACCGACAAGCTCGACTAGACCGCGGAAACCGCGGTCATGCGAAGTCGTCCTCGGCGACCGACTCGTTGCGCCGGACGCAATTCTCGGCAGTTGGCGCCTGCAGTGTGGGCGTGAGCGGCGAAGCTGCGGGTCCGGACCGCCGCGGGTCCGACTACGGTTTCTCGCTGGAGTGCTCGAACACCGTCTCCCGCAACGACTCCGCAGCCGGTTCGACGCTCACGACCCGGCCGTAGAACGCCTCTGTCTCCGGGAAGTGGTAGACGATGGCGTCGTCCAGCCAGTACGTGAGCGCGTTGAACCCGCCCGCGTCGAGGAACTCCTCAAGCCGGTCCTTTCCGAGCATCAGGACGATCATCTCCTGCCGTATCTCGTCGAGGTCGTCCGTGGTGTACTCCTCCTGTAAGTCCGGCCGAACGTAACGGGAAACGTAGCCGGTTTTGTCGTACTCGGCGGCGACCCGGAGGTCGTCGCCGACGTCCTCGACCAGGTCGGTGATCCAGTCCGGATCCTCCCCGCTCATCCCTCCCTCCCGTTCGTTGTGCGTCTGTCTGACCTGTCTCTCATCCGTCCCCCTCCAATGTTCGGCACGTTTCACGGCGAAACGTATAAGGACTTTCTGGGAGCGTTGACACGTTTCCGGGTCGGCAACGGGCAGTCGGAAGCGGGACGCACCGCCATCGGGAACACGACTCGCGTGGGTGGGGCACGTCCCGTGGTCAGGGGACGTGACCGCGATCGCTAGCGGACGGGTCGAAGGACCGGAATACGGCGGCCGGTGTCGATCGGAAGAACGTCGCGATCAACGCTTCCCTGACAACCCGGGTTGCCGCCGGTCGCTCGACCGCCGCTCCTCGATATCGATCAGGGTCTCGTCGAGCGCCCGGAGGACGTCGCGGTCGCGCGGCCCGTCCGACCACGACTGGTCGTATCTCGCGACGTCGAGCCCCACGGCCGCCCCGACCAGCAGGTCCGGGTCCGGTTCGGCGTCGCCGTACCCCCCGTCGTCGAACGTCTCGGCGTACGCGTCGCTCCTGACCCACTCGGTCCACGTGCCCTCGGCACCGGCGCCGAACAGCGCGAGGACGCGCTCGTCGGCGAGCCAGTCGACGGCCTGCTCGGCGTCGGTGTCGGGGTCACCGGGCAGCACGACGAGGTCGGCGTTGTTCGGCGCGCTCGCGGTCGAAACGTCGTCGGGAACGGAGAGGTCGACGCCGCCGTCGAGGTAGACCGCCGTCCGCTGCAGCCGGTCGAACTCCAGGTCGTCGGCCGATTCACCGTCCGGAAGGGCCGCGCAACCGGCTACCGTTCCCGCCAGCGTGGCGCCCGCGGCGGCCAGCACGTCCCGACGAGACCCCGCCGTCCGCGGTCGGCGTTCGTTTCGGTTGCCTCGCATACCGTCACGCACTATCGGGCCTCCTTAAGGAGTCACTGATGCTCAAAGCGACGTTTGACCATACGGGAGAGCCACATGCGGAGAAGATCCGACGCAGGCGAGGAGCGGCCCTGTCGCGCAGCGGACGACGATCGGACGGCGTGGCTACTCCGACGGTTCGTCGCCGGCCGGCGACTCCTGAAGCGCGTCGGCCGCGTCGTCCGACCGGTACATGTTCACGCCGAGACCGGCGGCGAACGTCGCGATCCCGACAGCAACTAACCAGACGAGGTTCGGGTGCTCGATGCCGATGTGTGCCGGAATTACCATACGGCTACTGGCCGTTCGTGGCACTTAATAACGACTCACTTCGGGTCGCGAGACGCCCGTCCGCGTCGCAAGTCAGTCGGTCTCGCTCCCCCGGACGCCGGAGTCACCAGTCGAAGTCGCGGTGGATCCGGCGCCCCTCCTCGTTCAGTACGGGACCGACGACGTCACTGACGCCGTCGAGGATCGCCGCCGACCTGACCGGCGACTCGGCACCGGTGAACTCGGCGATCTCGTCGCTACCGACGCTGTAGACGACCCGCCCGAATCCGGCGTTGGTCATTCCGGTGGCACACATCGGGCACGGCTCCGTGCTCGTGTACATGACGGTCTCGGCGCGCTCGTCGGGGTCGAGTTCTCGACACGCCCGATACGCGAGGTGGAGCTCGGGATGACGGCGGATGTCGTCCTCCGTGTTCACGCGGTTCGAGTCGGCCATGACGACCGCGTCGTCGCGGACGAGGACGCTACCGAACGGTCGGTCGCCGCGGTCGGCGGCCTCGCGAGCGAGCGCGAAGGCCCTGCGCATGTGCGAGTCGTGGTCGAAGTCGTCGGAGGTCGGGTCGGGCACGTCCGTACGCTGGTTCGCCAACGACGTAGTTCCACCCCCTGAGCGGTTTCGAGGTCGAGTCGGCTCAGGGTGGGGATTGCCTGCTCTGGGCGCCCCGTACCGATCGTCGACCGGTTCGAACTGGTGGTAGTTGACATCCTCCCCGCCCTAAAGGGCGAGGATTCCCCGAAGGGGATATTCAGGTTGCGCGTTTCCTCGGGGTTCAAGTACGCTTTCGCGTGCCCCGTCAACGGTCGCCGTCCAGTTGTGACCAAGGACGTGCTTTCCAGCGCGTATAGCCCTGTCAATGTGGCCTTCCTCCCCGCATACAGCGGGCGTCAACGACGGCGGGTTCTTCAGCCCGCGAGGTAGCACGGTTCGCGTCAGCCGAACTGCTACGCCGTGCATGGTTCACCCTCCCGTTGTGCAATATTCTCCGAAGCGTTCAGGTCGGCATGGCGTTCCCGACTACACTCCGAACACGAAAAGTGGTCACCATCACGAACCCCCATCGAACCGCATGCCGAACACTGCTGGCTGGTATGGTACGCATCGACCTTCTCGACGCGAATACCAGCGCGTTCGGCTTTGTATGCGATGAACTGTTGGAGTTGGTGGAAGTGCCACGAGTGGACGCCCGACCACGAACTGTTCTCACGGATACCTTCGAGGTCTTCCATCCGAATGACGGGATTCTCGAACTGGTCCGCGAACGTGATGAGACGACGGGAGAGTTTGTGATTCAGGTCTTTGATTCGACGCTGTTCTTTGTCACCCACACGGTTACGTGCGCGAAGCGCACCCGCTTCCGAAAGCGAATCGCGTAGGGAACGATATTTGCGTCGAACGTACTTCGCCTCACCACCAGACACCAGCATCGACTCGTCCTCGCCGTAGGCGGTCACAGCGAGGATGTGACGTTCGCCAATATCGACGCCGATGGGTGTCTCGCCCTCCGTGTCGGCATCGTATTCGATGTTGAACGTACAATACCAGTCATCTCCGCGACGGTAGACTTGTAGACGAGACTTGTCGGCGTCTCCTTCGGCCAGTCGGTCTACGGGGTCGGCAATGTCGTCGTACACCTCTATCGGGGTGTACCACCATTGGGAGACGCACGGGAATCCGACGACGACCGTGCCGTTCTCGGTCGTGTCGATCTCCCAGTTCTGGTTGTTGACGGCGAACGGCTGACTCTCTCGGTAGCGAACTTCCCCGTCCTTGTTGTGGTCGGATTTCGCCTCTCGAATGGCTTGGTTCTGAATGGCCGAGTAGAGGTCATTGTCGATGCTGGCCGTGGTCACGGATTTGCCGAAGTTGCCGTTCTCCCATCCCTCGATACAGAACTGCTTGGTGTCACGGTAGAGGCGAGAGGCGTGTTGCCACTCTTTCCGCCGCGAGAGGGATGGGTTGTGGAACTTCGCGGTGACAGTCACCGTGACCATTACAATTGTAATCAGATGAACTGTCTTAAGTATCTGTGGGAATATCAGACTGTGCTATCGTCGGTGGTTTATATCATCGACTGTCGGATTCATCCCCGCCCTAAAGGACGGGGCTTTCTCCTCATACTTCCGTAACCGCGCTGAAGTCGTCGCGTCCGTCCGGACCGGTCACCGCAGCGATATCGACAGCCGAGTCAGGAGGTCGTATCTCACCGAGCGAGCCTATCGCCATACCTGGTTGCTCTCCGGCTTTCACGAGGTCGAGGTCGGCGAGTTGGTCCGCGACGTCCTCGACCACGGGCTCGGTTACGGTGACCCAGAACGGAACCTCCCGCTCGATCATCCATGCGACTGCCGCTGAAAGCTCACCAGCGGGCGGGGCGTCGAAGACGAACACACGATTGAAGATCGGTACGGGGACCCCGGTGCAGGCCGCCGTGAGCGGCCCGAACTGTCGGAGCTCTCCGGCTTGGGCTTCGTCTGCCAGCGTGCCGAAGGCACTCCGCAGGTTTTCGTTCGCATCAGTGACGAGGTCGCGCGTCACGAGTGCGGCCTCTCCGCGTACCGTATTAACAGTTATCGAGGGCGTTTTCGAGGATCGAGAGACACCGTTCGAGATACGCGCCCCGAATTCAGCACGGCTCGACGAGCGTCAGCTGCATCTGCAAGATATCTCGGCGTTCAGTTCGCGGGTCTACTCTTCCGCCTGTTCGCGACAGTAGTGACTGAAGGGAGGAGAAACGGTTTACACCGATGATCTACGAAGCAGAATCAGTCACTACCGGAAGAGTGAACGAGAACGTCGACCCCTCACCGGGTTCGGAATCGACCCATATCTCCCCGCTGTGGCGTTCGACGATTCGCTCACAGACTGCGAGGCCAATGCCCGTCCCTGCATACTCCCCATCGCTGTGCAACCCCTCAAAGATCTCGAAAATCTGTTCTTTATCGTCCGAATCTATGCCAACTCCTTGATCCGCTACGGAGACTCTCCACTTCTCGCCGTTCCGCTCGGCAGAGACGTGTACTTGCGGCGGTTTCTCACCGCTGAATTTGATCGCGTTAGATAACAGGTTCTGGAACACCTGGCGCAGCTGGTTTTCATCTCCTTTTACGCGAGGAAGCTGGTCTACGGTTATCTCAGCATCGCTCTCTTCGATCTTCACTTGGAGGTCCTCACAGACGTCACCGAAAACGACATCGAGATCGACCGGTTCGAACTCGTCGCCCATCGTCTCGATTCGGGAGTACTGGAGCAATCCGTCGACCATTGAACGCATGCGCTCGGCGCCGTCCACGGCGTACTCGAAGAGTTCCTGACCCTCCTCGTCGAGTTCGTCCCCATACCGACGTTCGATGAGCTGGATGTAGGTAGAAACCATTCGCAGTGGTTCTTGCAGGTCATGCGAGGCGGCATAGGCAAACTGCTCTAACCGTTCGTTTGATTCCTCGAGGTCGGCGACTAACTGTTCGAGTTTCTCCTCGTACTGCTTGCGCTCGGTGATGTCCTGGGACATCGAGAGGATGGCGTAGACGTCGTTCTCCTCGTCGGTCAACGGGTGTGTGCGGAACTGAAACGTTCGACCCTGAATGTCCACTTCGAATGTGGTCGGCTCTCCGTTGAGTGTTGCCCGGTAGTGTGATTCGATGACCCGTAAAACATCCCCTGAGTAGATATCCTGGACCCGTTCACCCTCGAGGTCCGCGGCACTGAAATCGGTCTTCTCGAAGCCTTGACCTGCAACGAGCGTATGACGCAGTTCGGTATCCAGTAGTCCCACCCCTCCGTTCGGGAAGTTCTCTGCAAGAGTGCGGTATCGCTGCTCGGATTCTTCGAGTCGGGCTACGGTTTCTTCGAGTTCTGCCTGGGTTTCTTCTAGCTCCTCGTTACGCTGTTTGAGGGTATATGTCCGTGTTTTGGCCCGCGCGTCGTGCTTGCCTGCGCCAACGCCAGCGACGGCAGCAAGCGCCGGCAAGATGAGGAAGTTGTGTGCTGGATCGTTCAAATTGGCAGCGAGTGCAATGAATACGAGGATACCAACCATCACTCCGACTGTACGGAAGCACCAACTGGCGACGGTATCGAAGAATTCGGGCCGAATGTCAGTCTGCGGCAGGCGATAACTCCAATAACAGAGAATGATTCCCGCCCCACCGATCAGGATGGAAACGATCAGTTCCTCCACCAGGGGAGTCGGTCTCGAGATCCTCACGAACGGCCACAGAACACTAAGCAGGAGATACAGGCACCCGAGACTCAAGATGGCGCGCCGTCCGCCGATCTTTGAAAGAATGCCAGCCAAAGGCTGCATCGGTTGTCGAAAATGGTGCCAGACAAATATGGGTACTGGATTGTATTGGCGGCAAATCCGCTCGTCCGGAGGTACAGAGGGTGTACCTATCGTGATGGGGGCATGTTCTTTTCTGACATCCACCTGACTGAAATAGCTGCTTAGTGAGCCTGCGTATATATAAGAATCCGGAATCGAGTGAGCCCTCAAACACGTATAGTGGGCAAATGGAACAGATGTTCGTATGGGGTAGAGTGAAACGTATTTCAGTTACGGCTAAATAGCCGCTCCCAAAGGGAACGTTCCGATGGCCGTTCAGTCAGCAGTACTGGTGTATCTAGCGTCTCGATAGTGTCGATCACGAGTGAACCGCGAACGATGCGCGATAGCAATCCTCGCTCCGTCGCCCCAATTATTACCAAACTGTACTCGCTTCCCATGCGCCCGATAACCGTCTCAACGACCCCTGTTTCAACATGTATCTCCGCGTCGGACAACTCATGACTGGCCGCCCAATCGCGCAGGAAGTCGCGACCAGCTTCTTTTTCACCGTCATTGACGACGTGAAGCAGTGACACGTCACTACCGACGGTGTCCTGCAACGCATGAGCAACCTCAGCGGAGAGATCGGACGAGAGTCCGCCAGCAGTCGGAACGAGTACATCGGAGTAATCGAGTTCCTGACCGTCGAGCACGAGGAAGTCACACGGCAAGTCGTGGGTCAGTTCGTCTAGGGTACCTTCAGCACGCCCACCTGCGAACTGCGTCCCACTGTATCCCATCACGACCGTGTCAGCATCGGTCGTTCGTGCTGCGTCGAACACTTCTTCAAGCCCACGGTGTGAGAGAATCGTCTTGGTCTCAATGGGGACGTCGAATGCCTCTGCGTCCGATTTCGCAGCGCTGAGAAGGTCTTCCGAGGAGGCATCGATCCGGGCTCTATTCTCGGCAGCAGTCTCGAGCGATGTTTGATCCGGTACTGTGACGATGTGGGTAGCAAGTACGCGTCCGCCTTTGTGTTGTGCGAGTGCACCGGCAAGGGTGATGAGAGCACTTTCGGTTCGCGGGTTCGCCAGCGCCACCATGATAGTCGGCCCCTCGTTCCCGACCGGCGCGACCACATTTGCAGCCTCAACGACCGAATCCGGTAGTTCTTCCTCGCGACCTCGGATATAGTTCGAAAGCACACCCTGTTGTGGGGTTTTGCTCCGTGCGTAGACGAAGTACCACACCACCGCAGCGATAACGAATCCCCCCGAGAGGGCAATCTCTACTGCGTCCATGAAGGCGACGAGTCCGAGTGACAGTAGTGCGCCGAGTATCGGAGTGATGGGATACAGCGGAACTTCGAAATCCGGGTCGTACTCGGGCACGTCGGCCTCCCGGAAGACGATCAGCCCCACGTTCATGAGTGCGTACACGATGAGGTGAAGCACACTGGCCGCTTTCGCAAGCACCTCGATGTCACGCCCCAAGAACGCGATGAACACGATGATGAGTCCACCGGTCACGAGAATCGACCGATAGGGGGTCGCGTAACTTGGGTGAATCTCATTGAGCCAGTTGGTAACGATCTTGTCACGACCCATCGCGAAGTTGATCCGTGCGGAGGCAAGGATCGACGCGTTCGCCGAGGAAGCCGTCGCTAGAAGCGCACCGACGGTCATCACCGCCGCAGCGGCGGCGGCGACCCCCTTAACAGGACCGATAGACGAGGGGAACGAAACTTGTGCCGCCTGTGCTACTGGCGCATCAAGGCTGAGCTCGGGCCAGGGAATCACTCCGAGCATGGTCGTCACGAGAATCGCGTAGATGACGGTGACGATGCCGACACTCCCGATGATGGCGATAGGGAGGTTCCGTCCTGGGTTCTTCAGTTCCTCGGCGACAGTTGCGATTTTGGCGTATCCGAGGAAGGAGACGAACACGAGTGCTGTTGCCGGGAGAATTGCCCCGGATCCGTACGGCGCGAGGCCGCCTTCATCGGAGAGTGTTGCGTAGTCGAACGACGCAAAGCCCGCCACGGCGAACGCGGTCAAAATCGAGAGGAGTATGAACACGATGACTGTCTGGACGCCGCCGGTCTCCTTCGCTCCGATGTAGTTGACTCCGACGAAGATCGCGCCCGCGATGAGTGCGCCGATCTGGATGGGGTTGAGAAAAGCGACTTCGGGTAACGAGACGAAGACAGCCAGATATTGTCCGAATCCGATACAGTAGAACGCGGAGGCGAACGCCAATCCCATCCAATCGCCCATCCCAGCGATGGAACCGAACATCGGGCCAAGTGACTTGTTGATGTAGTAGTAACCACCGCCAGCCTTCGGCATCGCCGTCCCGAGTTCGGAGACCGACAACGCGTTCACCATCGCGATCAGTCCACCGACGACGAACGAGACGACGACGATCGGTCCCGCCGCGTTCGCGGCGACTCCAGGCAGGACGAAAATGCCGGCTCCAATCATCGTCCCGATACCGATGGTCATGGCCGACACGAGACCGAGGTCTTTGGCCAATTCTTCGTCGCTCATTCGTCGGAGTCCACACGCGGGAGAGCGATTACAGGACAGTCCGCCTTTGTGACCAGTTTCAGAGAGAGATCGCCGGTGAGGAACTGCATGATACGATTTCCGCCACGGGAGCGGTATGCGATGGCGCTTGCGCCAACTTCGTCAGCGGCTTCGAAAATCTCGGCAACGATATCTCGGCCATATGCAGTGTGGTCGTCAGCGTCGGGGAACACTCTCCGGACGGCGTCGAACGATTCTTCCGCCACCTGTTCTGATTGCTCGATCGGCGTTTTGTCTGGAACGCCTTCACCTTTCTCAACCACGTGGAGAGCGGTCACATGCTCGGGTTGATACGGCTCGAGTTCAGTCGCTGTGGCGAGAGCGTCTTTCTCGTGGGCAACCGGCAGAAGAACGTGAGCGAGTAGGTCTCGGTCGCCAGCGTCACAGGGAGAGTTCATACTGATCGGTATGTTCGCTATCTCTTAAGAGTGTATATACTATTTCCGGTATCGTGAAAGAGTTTTTATAATGAGGAGAGGAAAGCAAAATTACGAGTGTGATTTTTAGCCGAATTCGGAATATAGTGGAAGGCCAACATTCACTACTGTGCTAGTACTGGGTCTGTGGGGCGACTCCTGATGAAAAGACGGAGGAATGATCCTCTTGTGGCGCGACCGAGATCGCGTGCTATGAATTCTGAGTTCTGAAACCACGCTTTTACTGGTAAACCGGGGGGAGGAGGTTTCCGTCCGCAAGGAGGCCCGTTCCAAATACACATTCTATATTCAGCAGGCCATTCCTGACAGATACCGGTAGATTGCCGACCGGCCTGTTATCTCTTTCCCCCTGTATATACTGATCTTCTCACACCTTTCCATCACTACCGTCCCGAATTAGCTGAGAGGTAGAGACGCGTATTGGTCGTTCATGGACACGACCCTCTCCCAACTAAATGGCCAAGCACCTCACCGGTCGAGGAGTTTCTCACCGGCCAGTGGGGCGATAACAGCACCACCGACGGTTATCATGGAGCCACAAAACGTGACTATCAGTGGTGGCTTGAGAGCATACAGGAGTGCAAAGAAACCGCCCGCGAGTCCAAGGATGGCGAATCCAGCACCGACCTCTCGGCGGTTCGATGGATGGGCTGGCGTTGAATCGGCAATGCCATGCCAAACGAGCCATGCGCCAACGGCGCTTCCGAGCGCGGCCACGCTTTCGAAGGAGACCCCTTGTGGCAACCCCAACACCCCGATCCCCACAGCAACGAGGAGCACCTGACCGGGAGCGGTGCCACAGTCGGCGATCACGTACAGCACCCCCAGTACCACCAGCCCAAGACCGGCTCCAGCCACGATATCTACGAGGTAGTGGACCCCCAGGACGAGCCGCGAGACCGAGACAATACCGACGACAACGCCCGCGAGTCCGAGCCACACGCGCGACAGTTCGTCCTCCACAACGACGAGCGCAAATCCACCCCACACCATCGTACTCCCGAGGGCATGACCACTCGGAAACCCTGGCCCCTCTCCCGTCGTGATACTAGTGAACACCCCCTGAAGGACAGACGGAATCCATTGAACGACGGGTGGATCACTCGCTCCTGGTGGACGGGGGAGCAAGAAAAACTCCTTGAGTACCCCAATGAGGGCGACATACGTGAGCAGGAGTCCAAGGACGAACAGGCCACGCCGTCGATCGATCCCCCACCGCGGAAACTCGTCGCCAGCGACGTAGAGCACGCCACCTAGCAGAAAGAGGAACCAAACGTCGCCGAGTTGCGTAAGCAGTGCAAAGAGTACGAGAACTGGGTCCGTCGCCGACGCATGAAGCACCTCGGTGACGCCAATACCGCGGTCTTCCGCGAGCATAGTCGTGCGGGAATTTATCGGCTTCAGTGCTGTTATACCCTTGGCCTGACGGACCGACCTTGCCCACTTCTTTCCGCCACCACCGTCCCGAATTATCTGAGAGGTAGAGATACGAACCTCACGTGGCTAATTCTGACAGCCATATATTGACAGCGCCGTGCTGAATACAGGGGGCGAATGCAGCATAGGACCAATCACCCGATCGAGTTACTCGAATCGGGCGGTCAGAGGATGTCGTAACAGCAAAGCGTCTATTCCCCAGCCTCTGTCAGGAACGTCGTGCTAAATATAGAGCACATATTCTGTGCCACACAGAGACATTATCTACAGGACCGATAACTACCTGAATATCAGTCAGCCGGTTCGATGTTCTGATTCATCCGGAATAGATTCTCCGGATCCCACTCGGATTTGAGCTCCCGAAGCCGCTCATACTTCTCGGCATATGCATTCGGGATTCGCTCCTCTTCATCGCGGTCCATGAAGTTCACGTACACGTCAGCTACCCCATACTCGGCCATAGCCTCGTGGAAATCCCGGGCCCAGGAGACGTGTTCATCGTCCCGCTCGGGGTCCGTCCACCGCATTTCCGCAGTCAACAAGCTCGTCTTATCGCGGTGGGGGAAGGCAGTCTCGTCAGCACCGACCCGACTGATCGCCCCCTCCATCCATTCGTTGAACACGGCGAAGAACGGCGCGTCTGAATGGCAATACTCCACTATGGTCTCGATAGCACCATCGGTGATCTCCCGGAAGTGGCGCGACTTCCAGTACCAGCGGTAGCCACTGGAATGTTGGTCGTCAAGTAGCTGTTGTAACTCCGTGTACGGCATCGGTGCAACGAGATCCACGATCGGATCGCCGAAGTCCCGAACCGGTTGGAGCGCCTCCTTGCCTTCCTCAATCGAGCCCGAATAGACGGGCAGCAGAATGAGGACGGTTTCGCCGAGAAGCGGTTCAGGAAGCCCCAGCGTCGGTGAGCCCTTTACGAAAATCGCCATACACTGAACCTCATCCGGTGCATCGGACATGAAATCACGATGGAACCGGAGGACCTCCGCGGCGTCCTCGTATCGATAGACGATCGGCCCGGCCAACACCTCGGGACCGACCTCGTGGAGCTCGAACTCGAAGGACGTGACGACGCCAAAATTCCCGCCACCGCCACGGACGCCCCAGAACAGGTCTGGATTCTCGTCCTCACTTGCGTGCACGAGTTCGCCTTGAGCGGTTACAAGGTCAACCGACCGTAGATTGTCGTGGGCGAGACCGTACGTTCGATCGAGCCAGCCGAGACCACCCCCGAGGGTGAGTCCGGCCACGCCCGTTTCGGACATGATTCCGCCCGTGGTGGCGAGTCCAAACCGCTGGGCTTCGTGGTCGAAGTCACCCCACGTAGCGCCCCCACCGACGCGGGCGGTCTGTGTCTCCGGGTCGATACGGACACTGTTCATCGGCGAGAGGTCGATCATCAGACCGTCGTCGCACACTGCCGTTCCGGCGACGTTGTGACCGCCCCCCTTGACGGAAAGCAGCAGGTCCAGGTCCCGGGCGAGGTCAACCGCAGCCATGACGTCAGCTGTACCCGAACACCGCGCGATGAGCGCAGGTTTCCTATCGACCATTGCGTTCCAGACCGTTCGAGCCTCATCGTAGCCCTCGTCCCCTGGTTCGAGAACCGCTCCCCGTAGCTGTTCATCGAAGGCCTCAACGGTTGCCGTCTCAAGGCTGGTTGCTGACATGGTTAGGTTCTGGGTAGTACTGCAGTTCGAACGAGGTCGCTGAGGGGCTTGTAGCTACGTCCTGGGAATGTCTCACACCGTGGCCGGGCTTCTACGGCGTAAGATTTGATACGAGTTAACATGGATCACTAAGCCATGATCTCCGGATCCGAGGACGTGCCCGAGGAGGCCCTGAGTGATGTCGCCTTCCTGGCTCGATCCGTCAACCGAATCCGTGTTCTCGGAACGCTATCTCGGGAAGCGTATCCCCCACGTGAACTAACTGAACGGACGGAGACGTCCCGATCGACTCTACGGCGGATCCTCTCCGAATTGGAAGACCGTGGCTGGGCCAAGCGGAATTCCGATGGAGACTACGGAGCTACAGTGACTGGAAAACTCGTCGTCGAGGAACTGGCACCGTTCGTTCGAACGATGGAGACGATCCGGCGACTCGATGACGTCGTCACATGGCTACCGCTGGAGGAGATACCATTGGAACACTTCAGTGATGCCACTCTCATTGGGCAGTCACCGAACAACCCACTTGCGCCAGCATCGTTCCTGACCGAACGACTCCAGGGGGCATCCGAGTTCCAATGCCTCGTCCGTCTCGCACCTCCGGTCGCGTTCGAGATCCGGATGCGGGATGCCGTCGTTGACGGTCGCCTGACCACGGAACACGTGATAACCAGGGGCGAACTTGATACGCTACGTGACCATCCAGAGCGACTCCCCAGATGGCGAGAGTATATCAATGCAGGCGCCAACGTCTACGTCTACGACGGAGACATTCCGTGTAATGTGTTCGTGTTCGACGAAACGGTCGTCCTCGGCAAAAGAGGACACCCATTTGTGAAAAGCGAACGTGAGGCAGTGAGAAACTGGGCCATCGAAAAGATAGAATCGTATCGGGAGGGGGCCGACCGACTCCATCCGGACACCTTCGTGGCGAACTCCACCGTTGCTCAGGAAGAACGATAGCGATGAATGTACCCTCTGTATTCAGCACGCCTGTCCTGACAGCTATTTGACAAATAGCTGACCGATGTGTTACCTCGTTCCTCTGTATGTACCAATTCGGATCTCCCTTGCAGGAGTACACCGTTCGACGGCCGCCGACTACGACATCGGCCGGAGACTGACGACGGCACTGGAGCAGCGGGGCGCTCAGGACTCGTAAGTGAGGACGCGGGCCATTCCGGCTTCGAGGTGGTAGATATTGTGGCAGTGGAACAGCCAGTCGCCAGGGTTGTCGGCCACGAAGTCGAGGACGACCTCGCCCATACGTGGCGGGACGCGAACGGTGTCCTTCACGGCGTCACCCACCTGGAAGAAGTGACCGTGGAGGTGCATCGGATGGACGACCGGGCTGCGGTTGACCATCCGGATGCGGACATGGTCACCCGTCGACACGCGGAGCGGGTCAGCGTCGGGGTAGGCCTGCCCGTCGATGTACCACTCGTAGCTTCCGCCCATGTTGCCCGACAGCGTGAGGTCGAAGGACCGGTCGGGTCGCCCGCTGATCCCCTGAATTGGATTTAGCGCCCGGAGGTCGCCGTACTGGAGTCGGCGACTGTCCGCGGATGGACTTCGGGGCGACCCCGACTGGCTCTCCCCGTATTGGACTACGCCGAGGGCAGAGGTTTCGTCGCCGTCTACTGGGTCCGCCCGGAGTTCCCACGAACCCGGACTGTCGGCCTCAACTACTGCGTCGTAGCGCTCCCCTGTCCCGAGGTCGAAGGCATCGACCGCGACCGGTTCGACGGGTCGACCGTCGGCGTGCGTGACCGAGAACCGGTGGCCAGCCAGTCGCACGCGGAACGTCGTCGCGCCGCTCCCGTTGACGAACCGGAACCGGACGCGCTCGCCCTCCGTTAGCTCGAAGGTAGGCGCGTCGGACGGGAGCTGACCGTTCATCAGCATGCCCTCGTAGGGCGGTCGATGATCGCCCATCCCGCCCCTGCCGTCCCTGCCGCCCATTCCACCGGGACCGCCACCGCCGCCGCCACCGCCGGGACCGCCACCATCGCCCGGACCGCCACCGCCACCGCCGGGCCCGCCACCGTCACCGCCGGGACCGCCGCCAGGGAGACTCGATGGCAGGCGGGGCGCCTCGTCGAGGTAGTCGTCGAGAAAAACCGTGTACTCACGGTCATACTCGACGTGGGGTGATTCTTCCTCGATGATCAGCGGACCGACGAGCGCGCGGTCGAACTGCAGGCCGACGTGGCTGTGGTAGAAGTAGGTTCCGGCCGGCTCGGCCCGGTACTTGTAAGTGTCCGTCTGGTCGTTCGAGATGGGGTCCTGCGTCACGTCCGGCACGCCATCCATCGGGTTCGGAACGGGGATGCCGTGCCAGTGAACTGTCGTCCCTTCGGGAAGCTGGTTCGTCACGTCCGCCTGTAACACGTTACCCTCTGGAATTCGCAGTTCCGGCCCGGGAAACTTTTCGTCGTACAGCCATGTCTCGGTTCCCGAGTCGCCACCGGGCTGGACCGCCCCCTGCTTCGCGGTGAGTCGGACGTTCTCGTCGGCCGGGCCGGAGGGGATAGGTCGAGGCGTGACCTCGCCGTCGGTCGCGCCTCGACGCCCCCGATCGCCGTTCTCGTCGTTTCCCAGAAGGGAGTCGGACACGCAACCTGCGAGCGACGCGACGCCGAGACTGCCCAGCGACTGGAGTAACGTCCGGCGTTTCGAGGTTTTCTCCCCAGTCATTCGACGGAATTGGAGTCACTGCGGAGTCGCTGAGCGCGCTTTTCGAACTCTTCGTCGTCGATCTCGCCGCGGGCGTACCGCTCCCGAAGTTCGGCGAGCGCCGTGTCCTCGTCACTGGGCGAACGACTGCGGGCGGCGGTCCCGCTTCGGTCCGCAGCTCCCCCACTGTTTCCGCCGCCGAGGGCACGTGCAAGGAGGTAGACGACCGTGCCGAAGACCAGCAACATCACGGCGAGGCCGACGAATCCGTAGCCGAATCCCCATCCTCCCGGCCCCATTCCGTCCCCCATCTGAAGGAACACGAGCAAACTGGCGTTCATCAGTACGATATAGTTGCCATAGCCGTAAGTAATGCACGCAAAACACAATTCTGCAAGAAAGAGTGAAAAAGGAACGCCGATCAACTGGTCATCGGGTCTGTCGTGAACCTGTCCGATTAGCTGTATCCCGTTCACGAGACAGCGATAAGAGGCGCTCCGAGACTAACGATTCCGGAACTCTGGATTTTGGGTTTTTACCGTACTGAATACGTGTTCTATGTTGTATTATATGTACAAACTCTACCAGTGGTTGCCAGAAGCGCCGATCGTAAGGCGGTCGAACAGAGCCTGCAGCGTTCATACATTTGAAGGACAATCATCGCCAGACTCTTCGACTGGACGAAGGGTTCCGCTGTCACCCTCCAGAAAGACCGGTTCAGGCATATCTGAACGTGAAGCAAGCAGCATGAGTACTTTTGGGTACTGTGAGTATTGGTAGCGTTCAGATGGGTTTGCCCGGTCCAATTAATATCCTCTGCTGTGAAAAAGACAAATCAATAAGTGATTCATTCGGCCGAGTCTACCGGAGCAACCGAAGGCTGTTCGGTAAATACACGCTCTGGAGGAACCGGTTCTCTACGCTTCTTTCAGTCACTTCTCTCGTGAAGAAGCTGAAAAGTAGAACTGCGTATTGCTCGATGTTCTCCAGTACATGACACTCAGGTCACGACGTCATCATACCCGCTTATACAGCGAGGGGATGTCTATCCTCTATGAGCGATTCGAGTAGTGACGAGTTCGACCCTACAGCACCAGACCAACGGGAGATTGGCCGCGAAATGGTTGACGACAGTACGGGACTCGGTTCGGTGATGGCTCACGCCTATCGCGGAGAGATAGACCGAGTGGGGACGTGGCGGCAGCGCCTTGACGAGACAACGACATGGGCGGTGACGCTGATGGCAGCAATTCTCACGTGGGCGTTTTCGAGTACCGATAACCCACACTATATTTTGCTGATCGGGATCGTTGTCGTCACCATCTTTCTGAGCATCGAAGCACGGCGGTACCGGGACTACGATGTCTTTCGCTCTCGTACTCGAGTCATCCAAGAGAACCTGTTCGCAAACGCCCTCGATCCGTCCGAGGGTGTCGAAAGTCACGACTGGCGAGCGGAACTGAGCAGGGACTATCGCAGGCCGACGCTGAAAGTCTCGTTATACGAAGCACTCGCAAACCGGCTTCGGAGTGTGTACCTTGCTCTGCTCAGTGTCCTATTGGTCGCATGGGCCTTCAGGATTACCGCGTTCGCACCGCGCCAAGACTGGCTGACAACCGCTGGAATCGCCCGTATCCCCGGGATTGCTGTGGTTGCCGTTGTGGGTGTGTTCTACGTCGTACTGCTGGGCGTCACCTTCTGGCCCCATGAGCGCCATGCCAAGGGTGAATTCCGGGAAGGGGATACGGACGACTGGAAAGAGACAGACCGGTAAATTCGTTCCCTGTATGGACCGACCTTGTCCACTTCTTTCCGTCACTACTGCCCCGAATTATCTGAGAAGTAGAGCTGCGAACTAACCGTCAAGAAGTGAGCGTGGTATACAGAAGGAACCAGATTACGTGCCGGAACCAGCCTTCGCCGTCGGATTAGCTGCTTGACGAACTGCTACTACTTTCATCCGCTTTCTCGGCGGCCGTCTCACCGGCCTGTTCGGTCTTTTCAGCGGCGTTCTCGCCCGTCTCTTGCACCTGTTCAGCAGCTTTTTGCGAGTCTTCTTCGACGCGCTCGGCCACAGTCTCACCGTTCTCTTCGATCGTCTCGGCGGCCTGTTCGGTCACGTGCTTGGTCTGGTCGGCGGTCTCGCTCGCTACGTTCTGAAGTTCTTCAGTCGGCTTCTGCGACTTTCGCAGCAAGTAGACAACCGTGAGTGCGCTGCCAATGAACAGCATCAACCGTAACATCCCCCCTCCTCGCGATTTGTTTGCCGACTTGCTCTCAACGATCTTATCGTTCGACTTCCGCATTGCGTCTGTCACCTTCTCTCGAAGCTGTCTATCCATCTCGGCCTCTGATTCAGTTGGTCCTCTTAGGCGTCTCATCGTTACGTGAGTATTCGGGGAGCGACAGGGAAAAGGCGTGGGCCAGATGGCAGAACTGAGAGGCGTTCACAAGCCGTCGCGGCTGTCTCTCCAGGAGCTCTCGGATAAATAGTTTAGAACTCGGTCTGCGTCAACACGGTGGATTTCCTCTCGCCCGATGCTGGCTGAGATCTCTCACCCATTTCGCACACCTCAGTATTATGGGCGCGCTGTCTTCCCTGTCTGCACGCTATTAGGAGATGGAGTTATACAATGAGTAACGAACATACAGACACCGACTACGACCAACCACGGGATACGGACGAGTACGACCCGAATCCGCGTGAAGACGGAAAATGGCTCTCAGCACTCGTTGCCCTTCTCGGGTTGTGGATGATCGTGCAGGCAGTGGTTTTCGACCTCGTCGCAACCCAATTCTGGAGCGACGTCATCATCGGGGCGGCACTGCTCGCCCTCGGGGGATACAACTACAGTCGCCGCGCGGACGAGCGCTTCGGTAATGTCGCCGCCGCAGGACTTGCTGCACTCCTCGGGCTGTGGCTCATCATCACTCCGTTTGTACTCGGGGCTGACTCGGGAGTCACGGAAACGGTTAACGACGCCGGATTCTGGAATGACATCCTTGTCGGTCTCGCAGTGACCATCATCGGCGCGTACAGCGCCTATAAGGCCCGCGGCCGACAGTCAACCTCACCAAGAGCCACGACAGACCGATAATCAATTCTTGAGGCAGCAGGCATTTGACGCTGGTCTGGCGACGAAACCACCTTTTTCTTGAAATTGCCCCTGAGTAGTAATCGCTCTGTATGAACCGCTCTTGTCCACTTCTTCCCGTCACAATCGTCATGAATTAGCTGAAAAGTAGAGCTGCGCATTTAACGTAGTTTCAAGTAGCACTTCCCCGGTAGGTTCGTATGGCATCTATCGATGACGATCGGCAAGTGACGCCACTTCTGAAGACGGTATTCGGTGTCGAGCTGACTCTCCTTGGGGGGATACTCTTGAACGAGTTCGCTGTGAATACGGAGTTTCTATTTGTTCCGCTACAGCCGCTTGGTTGGATACTCGTTCTCAGTGGGTTCGCAATCGTGATGACAGTCAGTCTTATACAAGATCGGGAAGGAGGAATCATCAAGCAGTAGCTCTGCTGTATGAACCGTTTCTCTACCCTTCCTTCAGTCACCACTGTCGTGAATAAGCTGAGAAGTAGAGCGTGCTAACCTCCCGAGGCTGATTCTGACAGCCAACAATTATATTGGCAGGGCCGTTCTGAATTGAGGGCGCATATCGGTCACCAAGTTTTCGTGATTACCACTGTAGGAATGCTTCAAACGGTGGGTGAACACGATGCGATTCAGTCGCCGGACAGGTGCTTCCATGAGTGATGACATACATAAGTACGATCCCCGCAGCGATGGCGAGGATAAATTGGTCGATCACTGCTAGTATCGCAGCTGGACTCTGAGCACCGAGCAAGAATACAAGAGTGAACGGGACGAGACTGACGAGCGCGAACGCACCGATGAGTTTGCCGAGCAGGACTGCTTCGTATCGAATCCAAGACTATCGTCGGAACGTCCCGGCGGCGTGAGGGAGTGCTCGCCATCCATTGTCCGCTTTGATGTCCGAGTGCTTGCGCGTTGTACTGCTGGGCGTCCAAGCAAACCATATTCCGTATCAGAAATGTTCCTACTACCTCGGTGGTGGATGGGGTATAGAGGACTGTAGTTCCTACTAGGAGTGATGTCCGAATCAGAAGTGACCCGCTGGGAGTACGAGACGCTTCGCCCACCGCGCGATGAGACCCAAAAAGAAGCAGAGGATCCGAAAGCGGAGTTGAATCAACTCGGTGCAGAGGGCTGGGAGTTTGTGGAGACGATCGACTACGAGGGAGGCGGCACCAAATACCTCGTTTTCAAGCGACCTGCCCAATCGGGTGAGCCAGTATGACTGACGAGACCGACATCAGTACGGCCAACACGATGCGTGAGCGCTCAGGCGAGAGTCGGATTAAACTCTGGTTGCTGCTTCGCGCGAACCGATTTGTCGTCTCCAGCTTCCTGACCAGTGCCATGTTCGTCGCATTCGTCATCACCGTCGCTGTTCTCGATCCACCGTTTTCACAGCAAATCGAGTCCGGCGACATGATCGAGACGATGTTCTCGACGATGATCTCGGTCATCGTGACTGGGACGACACTCGTCGTCACGATCGGTCAGCTCGTCCTCTCCCAAGAGAACGGCCCGCTCGGCGATCAACGCGAGCGTATGTCCAGTTCGATGGATTTCCGGGACTATACTGAAGAATTAATCGGATCTCCGAGTCCTGCCGATCCATCCGAATTCCTCCGGCAGATCATCGAAACCACGGCACAACGGACGACGGCTCTTCGAGAGTCTATTAACAAGAATGATAACGAGAACCTCCGAGAAGAGGTCGATGAATTCACTGAAAGCGTCACTGGGAACGCTGATACGGTGGATGACCAACTTGAGGATGCCCAGTTCGGCTCGTTTAATGTGTTATTCGCTGCACTAGACTTCAACTATGGCTGGAAAATATTCCAAGTTGAACGCCTTACGAACAAATACGAAGAGAGCCTCAATGAGGAAGAACGCGGCTTGCTTGACGACCTCAAAACAGCGCTGTCTCTGTTTGGTCCGGCGCGCGAACACATCAAGACGCTGTACTTCCAGTGGGCACTCATCGACTTGTCTCAGATGATTCTCTATGCTGCAGTCCCGGCATTGGCCGTTGCGGGTATCATGGTCGCAATCGTCGATGCGGAGACGTTCCCAGGAAGCACACTCGGTCTCGATCACATCATCCTCGTCGTGGGCGGTGCGTTTGCGGTGACGCTCGTTCCATTCATGCTGTTCGTCTCGTACATCCTTCGCATCATCACCATAGCAAAACGGACTCTTGCCATCGAGCCGCTGATCCTCCGCGACTCACAACGCTAAGATCCGACGCAGAACTCAAACCTCAGACACGGTTGGGTGTGGACGCTTCGTAGGGTACGAGATCAGTCACTCTCAGAACGGGCGTCGATTGCTCGCGTCCCACTACAGTTCCAATACCGTCCTCCCCGAGGAGATGGTCACAGGCGCTGTTGAATGCCTTTGGGAAATTCCACAACCCTATAGAAGCCTCTAACATCGAAAATATAGCCCCGAAACGATTCGTCGGCCTTAATCCACTGGAATGACCGATAGACACTCTAAATTCAGCACGCGGCTCTTGACATACTATTTATAGGACAATCGCTCTGCTGGTAACGTTCTCACCTGTATGTACCAATCCGGCCCTCCCTTGCAGGGGTGATATGAGTACTGAATATGCGCGTTGTATTCATATCGTCTGGCCGAACTACCGAATTTTTGTCATAAATCGCGTGCTGGATACAGAGCGTTCACTCATCTCGGAACCCACGATGTGTTCATGTTGGTTCAGGTAAAACGCTATTACATCGGTACTTCGTGTTTATTGAAGTCGTCCATCTAAGACAGAACGCACGCGCCCACCGACTTCGACACCAATACCGCCTGGCGATTTTGACGCTCGAAGGTGGAGGAGTGATGGTCGATCCATCTCGTAGCCCTGTTCGACAGTGACCTCGATCTCATCCGTGTCGAAGTAGTTGTGCTTGACGAGGTAGGCAGCAAGGCAACCGTTCGAGGAGCCTGTCGCGGGGTCTTCTGGGACACCAGCGCAGTCAGCGAATACACGGGCATGCAGGTCGTTGTCCTCAGACGTCTCAGTAGAGAACACGAGCACGTTCAAGTTGCCGTAGGGGTCGATGAGCCGATTATAGTACGGTTCCAGTTGCGTCTCGGCTCGTTCGACGGCGCTGAGAGAGGTCAAGGGGACAACGACGGTGGGAAGACCCGTCGAGACGAGTCTGATCGGATGGGAGTCATCGATATCCGCCGTGTCGAGACCGAGAATATCTGCGAACAGGCCCGGGGAGAACTCGTCATCGAATGTCGGCTGAATTTGTCGCATCCAGTAGATCTCGCCGCCGTCGTGGTTTTCGACCCAAACGGGGATCTGGCCGACGTCGAGGTTAAGCACGACTTCCTCCGGGCGATCGTCTCGGAGGTATTCACGGATTACGAATGCCGTTCCGAGTGTTGGGTGGCCGGCGAAGGGGATCTCCTCAGCAGGGTCAAAGATCCGGACATCGTATGCGCCCTCTGTCGTGTCGGATGATTCGATGAATGTCGCTTCGGAGAAGTTCGTCTCGCGGGTGAAAGCGAGCATCTCATCAGTAGACAGATTCGATGCTTCACGAACGACCGCCAGTTGGTTTCCCGTGTACTTCCCCTGCGCGAATACATCCACGAAATGGACTCGATCGGTCGCCATTTGCGTCTATCGATGTGGCGGTACAGGAATATTTATAGCTAATCTGCGTGGTTGAATCGTTGCAGTCGTAGTGATCGATATGCATCGCTACCTCTCAGCTAATTCTGGACGGTAGTGACGGAGAGAAGTGGGCAAAATCGGTTCACACGGCCGTCTATAGATCGTGTTCACTATCGGCTGGGAGCGTGAACGAGAACGTCGCTCCCTCGCCGGGTTCGGACTCGACCCATATCTCACCACCGTGGCGTTCGATGATACGCTGGCAGAGCGCGAGGCCGATGCCTGTTCCGTCGTACTCCTCGCGACTGTGGAGTCGATCGAAGACCGTGAATACCTGCTCCTGATCGTCGGGTTCGATACCGATGCCGTCGTCTTCGACCGAGATCACCCACTCGTCGTTGCGTCGATCTGCGTCGACGTGGATCAGCGGCGGCTCGTCGCCGCTATACGTGATCGCGTTGTCGAGCAGGTTCTGGAACAACTGCCGGAGCTGGCTGGCGTCGCCCTCAAGGTGGGGAAGTTCCTCGACCGTAACTTCGGCGCCGCTCTCCACGATCTGGACCTGAAGGTCCGCGAGCACGTCCTCAAGGATCTCGTTCAGGTCGACGGGCTCGAACGGCTCGCCTCGCGTTTCGATCCGCGAGTACTCGAGTAAGGCGTCGATCATATCGCGCATGCGCTCGGCCCCGTCGACCGCGTACTCGAGGAACTCCTCGCCGTCCTCGTCGAGGGTGTCGCCGAACCGGCGCTCGAGCAACCGGAGGTAGCTCGTGACCATCCGCAGGGGCTCTTGCAGGTCGTGGGAGGCCGCGTAGGCGAACTGTTCGAGGCGCTCGTTGGACTCCTCCAGCTTGCGCTGGTACTCCTTCCGATCGGTGATATCGCTCGCCATTCCGATCCATTCCTCGATCTCACCGTCCTCGTTCAGCATCGGTACCGCACGCGAGAACGTCCAGCCCATGCTCCCGTCGTCCTGTTCCACGCGGTGTTCCAACTCGAACGTGTTCTTCGTCTGGATTGCTTCGTCAATGGCCTCCTTGACTCGCGGCTGTTCGTCCGGATGAATGTATTTATCGAGCCAGTCTCTGGTCGGTTCGTCCGTATCGGCGAGGAACTCTTTGCCCTTGAGCTCGTGCATCTCGCTCCAATCGGGGCTCATGCGATACACCACGTCCGAACTGGCAGTGACCAGCGCGCGGAATCGTTCTTTACTCTTCTGGAGTTTCTCCTCGGCCTGCCTGCGTTCAGTGACGTCGCGCGACGTCCCGGCGATGGCTTCGACGTCGCCGTCGTCGTCGAGCACCGGTGCGAAGATGTACTCGTAGACGCGACGGCCGCGTTCGGCGTGTGGGAATGCGACCTCGCCGCGAACCGGCTCTTTCGTCTCGATGACCTCGTCGATCTCACACTCGTGCATCTCCGCGTGCCACGGCTCGTAGCCGATCTCCCGTAGCGTTTTGCCGATGGACTCCTCACGGGTTCGGCCCCACATCTCCAGCACCGCGTCGTTGGCGAACGTGAAGCGGTAATCGAGGTCGAAGGCGTAGATGAGATCGGGCGTGCTGGAGATGATCGTCTCGTAGAGCCGGTTCTGCTCCTCGGCCTCGGCTTCGGACGACGCTCGCTTCGACGCTGCCTCTACTTCCTCGCGTTCAGTGACGTCAGCGGTAGCACCGATTAGCCGGTACGGTTCACTGTTGCCGTCACACTCGACCTCGCCACGGGACACCACCCACAGCGTCTCGCCCTTCGCGTCAGTAATGCGGTACTCGGCTTCGAACTCACCCGCCTCCTCGACCGCCTCGTCGAGTCGGTTCCACACCCGTTCCTGGTCCGCCTCGTGAACCGAGGCGAAGAATTCCTCTATCGGTACGCCCGCAGTGATCTCCTCTGGGGCCGTGCCGTAGGGTTCAGCGAGACGTTCGTCCGCAGTCACAACGTTTTCTCGAACGTCCCATGACCACGTGCCGACAGACCCGACGGACTTGGCAACTTCGAGTCGAGTTTCCGTCTCACGGAGCTTCCGTTCGCACTCGGTAGTCGGCCCACGGTTCTGCCGCTGGGCGGGGTTTCCCAGAGGCTGATCCGGTCGCCTGCAGTCGGTGGTAGATTGAACGATACCGACGGTTCCCTGCACCGTGCCGTCCGATTCGAGCGGGGTGACCCGCACGTCGCAACGAACTCGGTCTCCCTCGGCAGTCTGTACAGCGACCTCGAACTCTCTGCTCTGATCGGTCGGTTTCGCGAGGAGCGGTTCAGCGGTCGAGTCGTCGTTGTCGACCAACAGAGAGACGTGTTCGCCGAGAAGTTCTCCACGTGCATATCCCGTTAGCTCGACGATACTGTCGTTCACCGCAACGAATCGACCATCAGCATCGAGTTGGTAGATTCCATCGTCGATCGCCCTCATGAGCGACCGATAACGCCCGAGGGCCTCGGCGTCATCAATGTCACCCCAGAATACCGGGTCAGGAGACCCAGCTCGTTCACTCATACGCGCAATAGTACGGAACGTCAGTCGGATAAGTCTTCATTCGGCCGGCGTTCTCGGAAGATACGGACTCCGCGTTTTCCCTCCAATTCACCAGTTGTGAGGAGTACACTCACTCTACTCGGCAGGCCGTTCGCATCGACGACGCCGGCCGCAAACTGGCCGCGGTCGCCGACGTGCTGGGCGGCCGAGCGAAGAATCTGGACGGCGCCGCGAGCGTTCGACGCCGCTGTTGTGTCGAACGTCGTTCGAATGCCGGACCCTACATCACGGCGTGGCGGTCGTTCCGGTCGCCGCCCGTACCACCAGCGTCGACCGCGACCAGCCGCGGGCAGAAACAGACGGTTCCAGTGGGACGGAGTATGTGAGGTAGCGTAACTCCCTCGAAGCAGGCACCAGTTGGAATTTGTTCTGGTATCCACTACACGCTCAGACACATCGTACGAGAGGCAACTAACGCAGGTCTTGTCTCGTTTGCGAGAGCCCTGAACTTTCACAATCGGCGTTTTCGGCCGCAAGAACACCCTCTCTGATGAATCTGGAGCAAGTGTGGACGCCGCCGTCGCGGCGAGCGCGGAGGGCAGCAAGCGAGAGCCTGCACGAAAACAGCAGTTACAGTCCCTATAGGGGACGAAAACGGTCTGATCGCGGAGGCGATACCTGACTGTCCTACATCCCGGAGATCGTGCGTCCGGATGACTGCCGTCTCACACACGGCTGCCGTCGGGCGATTTCCGGATCTACAGTGAGACACAGCCCTGTAGCGACGAGCGGACCGACATCCAGATAGGCCGTTATCGCCGCGTAGAGCGCCTCACTCCTGCGCCTTCGCGCTCGAACTTCGCCCTGAGAAACGGTCCACACTCGGCCCCCACGAACGCCCACACACCCGGTAAAGTGTCTGTTTGCGGCGTGTGCCGCCGAGTGTGGAAATGCGGAGCGCCCGCGAGAGACCACAGGCGAACCTCTGACACGCTCAACTGCTCGCTCCCCGACTGTGACGAGCGATCGTCATGCTTGCCAGCCGTCGTCGAGGATCACGTGTCAATCTCTCGCAACGTAGGAATGGGGGCGTCACCACCCGAGATGGCTATCAACCGAACCATCAGCAGCGTCATCGTGTCTCAGGTGGGTGGGGTGGATGCTGAGGGGGTAGGGTGGTGACAGATAGAGATATCCTCTACTGGAGATAATGTTTGTGGCCGTACAGGTGAAGCGGTGATAGAAGGGGCCAATCAGTCCGCGCAGATGGCTGGTTGTGGACGGCGAGTGGATCTGGCAGGTGGTATGGAATGTACAGCGCGGAACTGGTGACCCATGCAGAAGGTCACTGATTCTCGTAATAGGTTTTCTGGTGGTGTAACTGTCCCGTCATCAGGGTGTATTGCTGCGACACCCGTGACTGAGAGAGCGGCGTCGGTATCGCTTGGACTTGCACTCGGATGACGATCGGGGAACGACGAAAGCGAAGAAGCGCCCTTGGCGGACTACTCTCCCTCACGCTCTATCCTGTCGCGGAGATAGTCGACCGTGTAGACTGCCGTCAGCCCGGGTGTATCGATCTTGAAGTGGTCCGGCGGGGTGTTCTGGCTGTAGGTCTTCTCGACGCGAGGCTCCCCTTCGAGCGGGTCGTTCAACGCTTCGAGAACGTCGTGGGCCTCCTGGCGCGTCGTCACAACCCAGATCGCCTCGTCCGGGTCGCAGTCAGCGATCTTGTCGAAGTCGTCGGGGACCGCGCGTCTCGTGTCGTGGTTCACGCGCTCGGCCTCAACGGCGACGACGACCTCGCCGTCGTCGTCGAGCGCGGCGATGTCGAGTCGGCGCTGGTCGTACGCGTCGGTCACCTCTTCGCTCTCGTCGGAGTCCGGAGCCATGAACGCCGACGCCGGAAGTGACACCTCCTTCAGGTCGTAGTACGGCGTCACCTCCACGACCTCGGACTCGGGGTCGTCGAGGTACTCCGACTCCAGATACTGCCGGGCGATCTCGACGGCCATGATGTGCTGGCTCGACTCCTCGAGGTCGCCCTGGCCATGGCCGTAGTCGACGCCGAGGCGATAGCTCTCGCCGATCACGTCGCGGCCGCTCGGCGTCACCGTGAACAGCCGGTGAGGATGGTCCGTGTCGTGGCGGAGAACGTCCGCATCGACCAGATCCTGCACGGCCTCGCTCTCGATACCGACGTACTCCTGTAAGCGGATCATGCTGTCGTACAGCAGGTCGTACTCCAGCGGGTCGTAGCGTAGTTGCTGGGCGTTGTACACCGCCTGGACGAACATGAGCTGTGTGTCCGACCACGGCGACGCCTGGCGTTCCTCGGGCGTGAGCTTCAGGTTCAGGTCGCAGATCGGGACGTCGTCGGGCTCGACGTCGTCGAGCGTACCACAGCAGCCGATCGCTCGCTTCATTCCCGATATCTGCGGGTCGTAACGGTTGTCGCAGTTCGTACAGCGCAGCGCGTGGATCGACTCGTCGTACTCGACGGTCTCCGGGAGGCGCTTCGTGTGCGGGAGGGCGCTATCGACGCGCATCGTCGGTTGGTGGGCGGCCGAGTCGGTCGCGACGTCGCTCTCCGCGAACTCGTCGGCGTCCTCGTCCGTTCCGGCCGTACTGGGCGAGCCGAGCGTCAAGCCGTACTCCGCGGTCGTCCGCTCGGTCACGGCGTCGACGGCATCACGAAACGCCGCCTGCTCGCGGTCGCGGAGCGGCCGCGGGCCTTCTGGGTCGCCCGGAGGCGGCGACGCCGACTCGACGAGGAACGGTCGCGGTTCCGGTTCGCCGAACGGTGCGGGCAGGTTCACGAGCCACTGGCCGCGTTCGAGTGCACGCAGGCGGTTCCCGACCTCCTGGGGCGGCATGTCGTCGGTGGCGAGTCGCTCCGTGAGCCGCTTGTCGACGGGGACGTTCCCCGTGACGAACGTCGAGATGTTGTTCAGAACCTCGTCGTAGACATCGGCGTGCTGGTCGCGGAGCTGGCCGGGGAACTGCATCGCCAACGTGACCGAGCAGTCGAAACTCCGGGACTGGGCGAGCAACTCCTTGAGGAGGTCGGAGACCGCGACGCTCGCGGCTTCCTCGACGTAGAGGTTGACCAGCGGGAGGTCGTCGTCAGTGCTGGCGGAGCGAGCGTCGTCACCGTCGCTGTCTCGCTCCGTCTCGTCGTCATCCGCGAGGCTCTCGTCCTGGTGGCGTCGCTTCCGACGGCGAAGGGCCGTCCAGAGGTTCGAGAGGATGAGCAGCGTGAGCACGCGTTGGGCCTCCGAGCGGAGCGCGCCCGTGTCGAAGATGACGACCACGTCGTCGTTCAGGAAGTCCGCGAGGTCGAAGTGTGGCCCGTCCTCGGTCGCGACGTGGTTGAAGATCGTCCCGAGGCGTTTGTCGACCGGGATCTTCTCCATCCGGTTCGCCACGCCCTGCATGAGCTCGTCGAACGTCCGCGACCGGTTGGCCGCGACGCCGCCGAGCATCCGCTCGAGGTCGGTGTCGGAGACCGCCTTCGTCGACTGGCGTTCGTGCATCACCCGCGCTTCCTCGTGCAACTCGCGGTGAGAGAACGCGTCCTGTCCGTGGACGGGGTCGAACATCGCCTTTACGAGATAGCGGATGATGTCCGGCGACCGGACGGCCTGTTCGAAGCGGTCCCTCCCCATGATCCCCCTGAGGATCTCGATGTAGTGATCGACCGTGTCCTCGACGGCGGTCGTCCGGGCGATGCCGGCGTCGAGTTCATCGCGGATGTCAAAGAAGGAGAACGCGGGGACGACCGACGAACAGTCGAAGTAGACGACGTTCTCGGCGTGGCCGTAGCGCGCATAATGTGCACGAATGTACTCCAGCGCCATCCCGTCGCCCTTCGGGTCGACGAGGATGTTCGCGCCGTCGGTGGCGGCGTGGTTCTCCAGCATCGCGTTGATCAGGCTCGTCGACTTCCCCGAACCGGTTTTGCCGAACCAGCCGACGTGGAGCGGCTGGAGCGACGGCGGGAGCCGGAGCGGGTCGACGTCGGGCATTCCGTCCTGGGTGAGCGGGTCGCCAAGGAGGAGTCCCGGGCCGTGGTAGCGCCCGAGCTGGTCGACGGGCGGGCGCGGGAGCGTGGTCCGTTCGCCGGGCGTCGGCGAGAGGCTGCGTCTCCCCTCGGCGTTGAGCGTGCTGCCGTCGAGCAGACAGAGCGTCGGGGCTTCCGCCGGGTCCGCGACGATAGGGTTGGTCGACGTGGTGCCTGGGAGTCGGTCGCGGAGTCCGTCGCTCGAAAGCGAGTGGCCTCGGCGGTCGCAAAGGTCGCGGGCGACCGCGACGGCGTCGTCGCCCGTAGCGTGGCGCCCCTCGACCGCGTAGCACGTCTTGCCGACCGGATTCAGCGCCGTCTGGAGTGCCTCGAGGTGGCGCTCGGTTTCGTCCGTCGCGACGGCGACGGCGCGTGCGGTCACTTCGAAGCAGTGTCGCGGGTCCTTTGCGGAGAGTTCCTCGAGTCGCGTCTCGTCGCTCGCGCTGTAGGTCACGTGGTCGTCGTCGGGGTCGGGCGTGCCGAAGAGCCCGTTGAGGAGTTTGTCGCCGACCGTGTCGGCCTGCATCTCGATGTCCTGTCGGCGCTCGTCCAACTGGCCGCTCCAGTCGGGCTTCGGTCGGAGGAGCGCCTGATAGACCATCGGCTCGGTCGCGTTCGCCATCGTCTCGGCGACCGTCGCGAGCGGGACGCTGATCGAGTCTTGTGTGTCGTCCTCGTCGTCCGACTCGTGGAGCGACTCGAACGATCGGAGGCGCGTTTGCCAGTCGTTGCCACGCTCCGGGTTTCCGGTGTAGTCGACCGCGACGAGGGCTGGGTCGCCGGCTCGTGGGGGATCCGCTTCGTCGTCGTTGCCGGGGATCCCGAGGAGACGAGCGGGAAACGACTGGAGGTGGTCGACGCGGTCGAACTCGTAGCTGTCCGGGAAGACCCCGCGGAGCGTCGTTTCGAGCGCGTCGAGCGCGTCCGGGTCGACGATCCCGAAGCTGTAGGTGATCGGCGTCTCCGGGTCGCCGTCCGCGACGAGGAGACACTCCACGGTGCGGTGGTCGGCGTTGCCGCGGAGTCGATCGAGCAGTCCCACGTCCGTGTCGAGACAGAGCTGGTGGAGGCGTTCGAACTCGGCGTCGAGGGTCTTTCGGATCGGGTCTTCGGTCGGACGGATGCGGACGTACTCCCGCGGTGGGTCGTCGACGGGTACGGGCAGGGATGTCTCGCTCGGATCGTCAACCTCGTTCTCGGCGGCGGTCTCGTCGGATGTAGCGGAAGTATCGGATGACAGCATTGTTGAGAGATGGTATTGATGGCGGATCGCATCGCTATATTCGATATAGTTTTATATAAAATTATATACAGCAGAACCAGATGAATCGCCCACGGCGGACACGGCGATGTTTTCGTCAGAGATTCTGGGTGGATCTCCCGTCTTTCAGTGGAGGGGAAACGTCATTCCCAAAAAGCCTGCACGCGTTCGTCGAGGTCGCGCAATACGCGAGCGAGTACGTCACGCCAATCCTCGCTATACTCAGCGTCGTTTGCTGGGGCTCCTGCCTCAGGTGGCGGATGAAAATGCCCTCTCGTATTGTGGTCGTTTGGATGTCTGTCCCATCTACAGTCCCACGACTCACCGCTATCATATTGCTCCGAGTAGTGGATGCAGAAGTCATCCGTTTCGAACCACCGTATCCGCAGATACGCTCGTTCGACGGCTGCCGGAAAATAGCCCATTTCGTAGTCCGTAATGACCGAGTTCGGTGCGTACTCCGGATGATACGCGACCGCTGCGATCCGGCTACTCCCTTTCAGGCGACGACCGATCCGTTCGAGAACGTCGATATCGATCGCACCGACGTCCTGCTCGTCATCAGGCATCGGCGCGTCCGTCCCGTCCACCGGGCACATCCTCATCGCGGCGAGCGGCATCCAACAGTTCCGCACGCTGCTCTAGCGTCTTCCACTCAGAGAGTGCCTCCCAGACCTCTTCGACTGGTGTCTCGCGACTCGCATTGACGAGTGATACTGCGTCCGGACTCTCAGCGGCGAACCGCGCTTGATACTCCTTGAGCGCCTCCACCGTCTCCGTGAGTTTCTCGACGATTTCCGTTGCCGAATATGCATCACGGAGCCGCTCTACTCGCCGCCACCGAAGATACGACTGATTCCGTTCGTATCGGACGGGTCGCCCCGAATACTCATGTACGATTCCCATCGCGGCGAACCACTCCAGATAGTCCCGCGCGGTCTCCGTATCACAGTTTGCACTCTCTGCTATCGTCGAGACCTTCGTCGGTTCACGCAACTGCACGACAACGTCGAGCAGTCGCTCTCTCGTTGGACCGCCTTTTAGCTCGTCTTCAGGTGCGTTCAACTCATCGAAATCAGGCGGATCCTCGCTGACGTCGCGAACATCATCTGGGACGTCGGTCAAATCCATGCGCGTGTACCTCCGTACTCGTACTATCGCGGCTACAGTAATATATCTGTGGACAGCTGAATTATTTCAGCATAGAGCGTGGGCAAGCCCATCACGGTTATTGCGTGGGAGGAGAGGCATCGGCGGCCATAGTCGATATCGTAGGAAGCCGGTGCCCGTAGATCGGCCAGCAGCGATGATCTAGAGAGCAGTGTTTGTATGCGTCTCCACGGGTGGAGACGCCAATGAATAACTCGAAGAACGTGACGGACGATGGACGACTAACGCCGCGACAACGACTCGCGACGCAACCTCGATTACTCCGAGCAGGGATCACGACGATCTCCGATATGGAGACGCTTCGGGCGTGCGTCGCCTACGAGAACACGCACCGAAACCGGCTTCCGGTGCTGAAACGGCTACAGCAGCGGGCAGATGAACTGCGTAATGACGAGAGCAGTAGGTGATGATCTACTTTATGAGGCGGACGACAGCTCGTAGAGTAATATGTTCTTCAGTCGTAGAAGGATGCATGACCGAGGTTCCGATGGACGAGGTGAACGAATCTGTCCAATCGGAGTGGATGGATAACTCGACGCCGTTCGAACGAGTGTGGGCCGTAATCAAGCGCACTTACCACCCGCAGTCAGTGTCCGAAGTGACTTCCTCCTCGCCGGAAACGGCGAGCATATCCGCGGTGAACTCGGGCGAGGAGCCGACGACGAGACCGATATCCTTCCGTACGCACGAGAACAGGATCTCATCATCGTCACGAGCGACGTGACGGATTTCGGGCCGGTACCCTCCGAAGCTCACGCAGGCATCGTGCTTCTTTACGACGACGCGATGCCCGCATACCGTGTTGCATCCGGACTGCTTGCGATGGTTGATGCGTACGGCAACCGTGCGGAGTTTGGTGGCCGTGAAGAACTCGATCCGTGGGCCTGACGAGCGTCCATCACTTCGGCTTCCAGCCATCCACGCCATTATCGCTTCAACAGGGCGCTCCCTTGTTCGACGAAGTGACGAACAATCTCTGTAAGACGAGAGAATTCGTCGACGTTTTTCTGCCCCAGAAGGGTGCGGGGCAGTCCGCATCCGGGCTGCTCCGGACATCATCATGGCGACGAGTGACGACACCACGGTGTCTTTCGGCGAATCGAAGACCCGTTCCGACGAGATGCACAGTACGATCGAAGCGTGGATCGACGACCTGGTCGACCTCGTCGACGAGGCAGCGGCGAGCCAGCAGTTCCAGGAGTGGCTCGACGTCCAGAGTCGGTTCCACGACTACTCCTACCGGAACACGCTCCTGATCAAACTCCAGCGTCCCGACGCGACGCGCGTCGCGGGGTATCGGACGTGGCAAGAAGAGTTCGGTCGCCACGTCAAGGAAGGAGAGTCGGCCATCTGGATCTGGGCACCGATCATCACGGAGCAATGCCCCGAGTGCGGGAATTCGCTGTCGTACCACGACGACGGTGACTGCGAGTACGACGAGACACCGCCCGAGGAGTGGTCCGACGGCGTCGTCGGGTTCAAGCCGATCCCCGTGTTCGACGTCTCGCAGACCGACGGCGTCCCGCTTCCCGATCTGGATACCGAGGCAGCAGGTGACGGCACGGAACTGGTGCCCGCGCTGCTGGATGTCGCCGACGAACTGGGCGTCGACGTCCGCGTCGTTCCCGCGAGCGACTGGTCGCACGGCGACGCCGAGGGCGTGTGTCGACAGGACCACTCACCCGGGGATCGTCCCCTGGTCGAGGCGAAAGATCGGGAGAACCGCGCCGACCTCGCGGCGACACTGATTCACGAGTACGCCCACGCCGTGCTTCACGTCGGTGCCGACATCGTTGACGAGACGGCGCGGTCGAAACGCGAGGTCGAGGCCGAAGCCGTCGCGTACGTCGTCGGCCGATACTTCGACCTAGATACGAGCGGGTCGGCGTTCTACCTCGCTGCCTGGCAAGACGACGATACGGAGACGCTCATGGATCGACTCGGCCGGATCAGTCGGACCGCGAGCGAGATCATCGAAGTCGTCGAGGAATAGAGTCGTAAGCGCGTCCCACGACCTCGACGAAAACACCGTTTACTGGATGATCGATGGCGTCTTCCCTGTTGCCGATACCTTCGTGATCTCGTCGGGAGGGAGACAGTGTACACAACCGTAGATCGTCTCCTCGTTGTCTCCGAACACTCGGGCGAAGGACGCTGACACCATCTCTCCGCAGTTCTCGCAGTTTGGCATTCTGAACACCTATTTGTTACAAGTTAACACACACACCAAGGTTGTATATAGCTTTATCGGCGACGTACTGGAGAGAACGGCGGCGATAACTCACGGTGCTCGCTGAGTCATATGCTTCAGTGCATGCGTTTCGTCCGTAGCGTCCTGCCGGTCGACAACACGGACAGGGGAGAAGTTGGAAAAGAGTGGGGTTCCGGTACCGCGCGGTTGTTTGAGTGCCCCACCCACCACCGTTTCAGGAATTTCGGCGTTGTCGTAGATGACTGACGATGTTCGTCAGCAGAACGAAGGGAGACACACCACCGTTTCATGAATTCTGGGTCGTCCATTGGAGGGGAAACGCTGCAGTTCCAAGGCACACACCACCGTTTCAGGAATTCGATTCCAAGTAGCGGCCAGTCACCGCTGTGAGTCCCCCACCACCGTTTCAGCAACTCCTCGATGCCGGATGACACGTACTGCAGTTCTGCCGAGCAGATACACCCCTGTTTCAGGAATAGATCTCGGAACTGTCGGGGAGGACGGCTGTGTTATCGCTGTGTGAAGTACACTGTGAACGGGACCCACACCACCGTTTCAGCAATTCCAACGGACTGGTGTCTATATAAAGAATCATACAGTGAACGTATAGAGACTCTAGATGAGTGAGTGAGACTCTCATTCCCTGCCTTTACTATTCCTAGACGAAATCGTTATAATATAGTATAATAGCCAGTTTCACCGTTTGTCAGGTACAGTCACCCGTAACGACTGGTATCGTCAGTTTCTGGGTTTTCTTCCCACGTTTTGCCCACCCGCCTTCTCAGGCCGGAATTGCTGAAACGGTGGTGTGGGTGTGGATCGCTGCAGGTGGGACACCTATTGCCGTCTTCCCCGTCATTCCTGAAACGGGGGTTTTATTGCGCCCGGGGCAGGTATCCGTTCCATGACCCAGTTCTCGGACACCTCTCCTATCTTTGAACGCGAGGAGGTTCTTCGCGAGGAATACCGCCCAGACGATCTCCCGGAGCGAGAAGACGAGATGGACGACCTCCACATGTCCCTCGCACCAGCCGCGCGGGGCGTCGGTGCCAACAACGTGTTTCTGCACGGGAAAGCGGGACAGGGAAAGACTGCGACTGCCAAAGCGAAACTATCCGAACTCCAGGTCCACGCAGAGCAGGAATCGGAACATCTCGATCTCACCACCTGCTACGTCTCCTGTGAGTCACACGATCTCTCGACGTCGTACAAGACGGCCTCTCGCATCTATCAGGAACTCACTGGCGACAGCCGCCCTACGGGGTACGCGACTGACGTGGTGATGGACATGATGTTCGAGGCGATGAACGAGATCGGCGGCACCATCATCATCGTCCTCGACGAGATCGACACGCTCGGTGACGACGACCGGATCCTCTACAGCCTCCCGCGCGCTCGGGCCCAGGGGGACGTCGACGATCACGTCTTCCCGAGCATCATCGGCATCAGCAACGACCTGCAGTGGCGGGACAATCTCAGTCCGAAAGTCAAGAGCTCGCTCTACGACGACTCCGTCCTGTTCTCGCCCTACGATGCGACTCAGCTCCAGCAGATCTTGCGACGGCGAGCGGCCAAGGCGTTCCGACACACGGAGATCGTCCCCGCGGACGAGGTGAGTAAGCGGACTGCACAGCACGGGAACGTCGTTGAGATCGACAACTCCGCGGACGAGTACCTGTTCCGAAGCGACGTCCTGACCGACGACGTGATTCCCCTGATCGCCGCACTGTCGGCGCAGGACACAGGCGACGCCAGACAGGCGATCAAGTACCTTCGGAAAGCCGGCGAGCTGGCGGACAAGAACAACGCGGACCAGGTGACTGCCGAACACGCCCGCAAAGCACAGGCCCTCGTCGAGCGCGAGGCCGTCGTCGAAGCCATGCGCGAGATGACGATGCAGGCGCATCTGGCACTCGCCGCCCTTACCGCGCTGGAGCTATCCGGGGACGCGCCCGTCCGTGCCAAGCCGATCTACGGGATGTACAAGAACATCGCCGCCGAGGTTGATATCGACAAACTCGGCCAGCGGCGATTCAAGGACCATCTCCGAGAACTCGACATGCAGGGCATTGCCGACGGCGAAAAGGTGGCTGCAGGATCGATCGGTGGCCCGGCGTGGGTGTATCAGTTGCAGGTCGACACCGAGATCGCCGTCGAAGTTCTCAAGGACACGCCGCGGTTTTCGTCGCTCGATTTCCGCAGCGTCAGCGCCGACCGTCTGCGTTCGTAATTGGCCATCGACATACTATCGTACTCTAGAAAGCTAACTTCAATTATATTATTGGAATATAGTGATTTCATAGTTGTTGGTTTCGTCTGATAGCTCGCTCTGGATAGAGCATTTGTTCAGCTCCGAGGAGTCTAGTAAGGGAGAACCGAATCGGTACATACAGGCAGACGATGTAACGCGACGGATTAAGATCTACCCGCCACCTGCCAAGAATCGCCTGTTGAATTCAGAGGGTATATTCAGCAGTCTGGAGTTAGTTTCCGCGTTAGCCAGGTCAGTAAACAGGGTACAATGAATCGTCGGTGACCTTACGGTAGCGCCGTCCGGAGATCCTTGCAGAGGTCATCGGCGTCTTCGAGGCCAACGGAAACCCGGACCAACGTCTCGGGGATCTCTGCTGACTCCTCACTCCGACTGAACTCTTCGGGGAGCATCAGTGACGGCACCTCGATAAGGCTCTCGACCCCACCGAGACTCGCGCCCGGCGTGAACACCTCAAGGCCCTCAACGAACGCCTCAAGTTCGACGAGTGATCCGTCGAATTCGAAGGACAGCATCCCGCTATACCCGGACATCTGCTCTCTTGCAAGCTCGTGTTGCGGGTGGCTCTCAAGCCCTGGATAGTGAACTCGACCGACTCGCTGGTGGCGTTCAAGGAACTGGGCAACTGCCATCGCGTTCTTCTCATGGTGTTCCATCCGCGCGGGCAGCGTCTTGATGCCTCGCGCAACGAGGTAGCAGTCGAATGGCGATAGCATATTTCCAAGGCCAACCTGCTGCGCGAATGCCAATTGCTCGTAAACCTCCTCGGTGTCAGTAATGACAGCACCGCCGATCGAGTCAGAGTGGCCGTTGAGATACTTGGTGGTGCTGTGGACAACGATGTCGGCACCCAATTCAAGTGGCGCTTGGTAGTACGGACTCGCAAAGGTACTGTCCACGCCGAAGAGGATATCGTGGTCATCGGCGATGTCGGCTATCGTTTGGATATCGCACAGCCGAATCAAGGGGTTAGATGGTGTTTCTGCCCATATCACATCAGTATCCACGGTGACGGCATCGGCGACGTTGTCGGGGTCACGGGCGTCAACAAAGTCGATGTCAACGCCGATCTGTCCGGCCATGTGGTCCGTGAGCAGTTTTTCGGTTCCGCTATAGATGGAATCCGAGCAGACGACGTGGCCTTCCGGTGGGACCAGCGACAGCATCGTCGTCGATGTAGCGGCCATTCCGGAAGCGAACGCCAACCCATGCTCGCCACCTTCAAGGCGGGCTAACTGCTTTTCGAGGGCTGCCCGAGTCGGATTACTCTCCCGTGAATAGTCGTGTTCATTGGCGTCCTTCCCGCTGGCCCACTCGAACGTCGTCGAGAGGTGAATCGGCGGGACGACGTCGTTCGTTCCATCCCTGTGAGGATGCGGCTGGGCGTCAGCTGTGCCGACTGCAATGGTTGCGAATCGACTTCCATCGGACTGACTATTGTGTCGTGTCATTGGATATTCACCACGAGACCCGCTTGGATCCGATTTTGAGGGTGTTCATAGGAATGTTCTCAGTTGCGAAGGATAGGCGTGAAGTTCCCAGCGAAAGTGGCCAGAAACCCAACCCGACTTTGATGTGGGTCAGCGAGTTGTTAGTTGTTTACCGTTGTACACTCCGGGGGAAGCGTCTTGCGTGAACAAGTGAATAATTCTGATGTATTTGGTAACGTTCCGCCTCGCTCCGGGCGAGTACGATGCGGAGTTTCATGAGTTGAATGACGCGATACAAGCGGCTGCCGAGGACACGGAGGGATATCTGGGCAAGCAGACGTGGCATGCACCGGATAGTGAGGAGGTTCTTGTCGTCTACTACTGGGAGTCGTTGGACGCAATTGAGTCGTTTGGAGCGGATTCGGATCATAAACGCGCGAAAAATCGGTGGACAGAGTGGTACGATGCGTATGAGATCACCGTTACGGAAGTCATTGAGACGTATGGGAGCGGGTTCGGTGACGACGCGAGCCCTCTCGCGTAGGGGTCACTGACTGATTTTGATTAGTGAAGTCTGAAAGCGGATAACGAGTTCCTCCCTGTATCGATCAATTCAGTGGCTCCCGATCGAGATCTCCTGTTCCTGCAAAATACACGTCCTCTATCAGCACTACACCGAGAACATCAATGATATCTGGAAGAATCTCCAGCGGTATGTTCGCAAGTTCACTAAACAGGTATCTCACTTCATAATATCTCAATATTTTCTGTACGGGAGGATGAGGTTTTCTCCTACATACTGTCCAACTCTTCGCGCAGAACCAGACAAGGTAAGAGTGCAATTATCGGAAGCTAATGTGTCTCCAACTGAGACTGGGGCTAAGTGGTATATACAGCTTTGTGTACGGATATTATGTGGAAGACGGTGTCAAGAGATCGTCTGGAGGCCACGTGCCTAATTCCTCAGCCACTTCAAATAATTGATCTACACACTCTTTCTCAGTCAGGGCCACATCTCCGTCCCTCCAACTTTTCTTGATAATTTCTCTCTCCTCCAATAGAGGCAGATGTTCATGGACCAACCGGATTTGGGCACGGTGGACCTCTTCCTCACTAATTGATTCAGGATCCACTCTATATCTCCGGGAGGATACTTGCTCAGAGAGTTTCTTCACAGAGATCGCTTGATTCCTTCTTACCAACTCATGGAGCACAATCTGTCGGTCAGCACTGGCCAGCACTCTGAATACTTTCACCTCCTCCATAGCAAGAATCACCGTACACAACAGGTTCCAAGCGCAAAGACGCCGTGCCCAAAGTCATTGGGTCATGCGTCACAACGCCGGTGATACGAAATGAACCGTATCTCGTAGTACTTCGTTAAGACATTCATATCTCTACTTCTCATCTAATTCATGACGATAGTGACGGAAAGAAGTGGACAAGATCGGTCCATACAGAGATTTAATCACCGGATTCTGAGGAGAGGGAATCGAGTCGCCAGGAGAAGATGGTCCGCAGCACCACGACGAGGCTGTTGCGCTCGCCCGTCCCCCAGATGCCCGTCTCGTGGATGCTGTTCGTCGCCTCTTGGTCAACGAGGACACTCACAAGAGCGGTTCGCTTGTCAGTGATGAGCAGGCTTCCGGCTCCCTCATCGGACCACGCCCACAGCGTCTCGAAGAGTTCAGCCGAGGGAACCCGCTCCTGAATCTGGGTCTGAACGGGCTCGGAAAGCCCCGCGAGATAGATGTCGACGTCACGCTCTTCGGCCGCCTTCAGGTGGTCGAGGTGGTCATCGGTCAGGAGTTCGTCGACGGTCATGTAGATGAGTTCGTCTTCAGCGTCGTCGATAAATTCGAGGAGTCGATTGGTGACGGCCTCGTGACCCGTGACCGTCCACACCCCAAGTTCCTCGGGCGGCTGGGTGGCGGGTTCGAGGTGTTCGAGCAGTTCGCTCAACTCCGAGATAATGTTTTTTCGCTGGAGGTCGAGCTTTCGGAGGGCGCTCTCTCGTGACACCGGCGTGAATTTCTTGGGCGACGTGTGTTGGATATCGACTAGTCCAACCTTGTGGAGGGCGTCAACCGCGTCATAGACACGGGTGCGGGGCACGTCGCCGACGTCTGCAACATCCTTTGCGGTACCAGCCCCGAGTCGAAGGAGATAGACGAACGTGTAGGCTTCGTACTCGCTGAAGCCGAATTCTTTGAGCAAATTGGCACACTCATACTCGAGTTGCTCGGTCGGCTTTCCCGCCATGGTACCTCATACGATGCAGTACCGGAAAAGGAAGGTGGCAGTTCACTCCCAATGGTTTTCGGGAACTCTGTGTTGAAACGGGTATCCCACACCGAATGATACGTACTCCAGACGCAGGGGCGATTCAGTGCGCTACCGTTGAAAGAATCGTACGGTTGATCGGATCATATAGAGTATGTATACAGCAAAGTATTACATATTGAAGTGTTTACATCATCGATTCTCTACCCGATCGTGGTTATGTACCGTGGTATTTGACCGAAACATACCCATCAGAGAAAACACTCACCTCACACCTATTATAATTGAAAACGACCTTCCCAACTGCTTGATCGTTGGCGAACAAGTTCTCCAATGCGTCAAGGTCGATTACTTCGTAGAGCGAAGGAGTGAGTTTCAGAGGGTCAACGTCTTCTGCTTCGGCAACTGTCTTAACTACCTCATTGCTAACATTACCGACGTGTGCTGTTGCGGACTGTGCTTTGACCATATACCACTGTAGTCTCTCACCCTCCTTTAACCTGTTGCGATATTGATAATTTACAGAGTGACTTAAGATGGACTGGAGATTATCCAGTGTCGTCCTCACCCGCAAACTCCTCCCCGAAGTGGTTGTAGGGGTTGGTTCGTTCCTGTTTCATCATCTCCATCCGCTCAATATCGACACCGAGTGAGTCCAGAGTTTCAAGGGTATCCTCAACGTCATCTGATGTGAGGCCCACTACTTCCAGAGACAGGTTTTCGTTGTTAGTCAATAGCTCCCGAATGCTTACGATACCGGAGACCTCCATAAGATCGTCCATCATCTTCTCTCGGTCTTGGAGGGGGACTGTCGCAGTGACGAGGAGGTGATGACCTAATCCCGTTTCACTGTAATTGATAATTGGGTGATAGCCGAGAATAACGCCACGCTCCTCAAGACTGTTAATTCGATTAGCGACGGTGCTGGATGAAACACCGACTTTCTCAGCCATATCCTCGGTCGTGTTACGCCGGGCGTCCTTCTGAAGAAGATACAGAATGCCTTTATCCACGTTGTCGAGTTCCTCGGAAACCATCTTTAGACTATAGGGGTCGCAACGGGAAATGGATTTTCACAGTAGTCAACACACGCCGACCTCGCCGATTGCTGCCGTGTGTTTTTACCCAGCATTGAATAATACTATTGTGAACAGTCCTACTCGAAGGGGCTGGATCCAGAGGATATGTCGTGCGAGATACGCCCTGTGTATCTTGCACGTTTATCGGAACACCCCCTTGAACTGGTAGAATTCACGGCGGTCAATAAGCAGCTCTACTTCTCAGCTAATTCACTACGGTAGGGACTGAAAGACGCCTAGAGAGCCGATTCATACAGAACGTGCATTTCACAGAAGCAGAAAGGATTTATCGAGTGATATTCTGACTGGAACCATGCCCTCCACCCACCTTCGAAGAGATGTTGTTCACTTCTGTGGGGTCGCGCTCGGCCTCGGAACTGCGGGCTGTCTCGAGGATTTGCCAAATGAAAACGGTTCGCGTGAAACCAGCACAATTCAAGCACAGTCAACGACATCCGAACGAACGACGATCGCGGCGGGTGACGTATCAGACGAAGAAGCGAAAGAACGCGCTCTGACTGCCGAAGAAGAATACCTTACCGAGCAATTTCAGAACGCGTCCTGTCTCTCGAATTGGGGAACATCCCCAACTACGGTGGGTGAACAGGCGACTATCACCGAGCGGTCCGCAGACGGGGTGTACGTGGAAGTCGTTCATCCATTCTCCTATTCGGCGGAACAGACGGAGGCAGAAGGGGATCCTCGTGTACGTGAAGAGGCAGATGGGGGTTCAAATGCACTCTACCTCGTTACTGCCGACAGTATCGAGCGTGTCCGTGGCGATAACATCGCACCCTGCTAAGTTCGTAGCGCTACTAAAGAGGTCATTCTCCACAGATCCATTCTCAATAATCTCCCAGTGGAGATCGAGCTGGTGTCCGTTTCTCAACGGAGAACCGGACAGGTGAGTGTGCCTGTATAGAAACCTAGGAGCAGTTCCGGACCCGACCAGTACACGACGAACTTATCCCACCTGAGATCCACCACTGGTCGTATGAGCGATCAGGCCGGGAATACACAGAGAGGATTCTGGGCGGACGCTACCGGCGAGCTCGCACTTGATCGCTACTCCACAATCGTCAATATGGTGGACGACGGCATCTACCAGCTTGATTCCGAAGGGCGGTTCGTCGCGGTCAACGACACCATCGTCGAGTTAACCGGCTACTCCAAGGATGAACTTCTCGGCGAGTACGTGTCGCTCGTGCTTGCCGACGAGGACGTCAGTCGTATCCAGCACGAGATTCACCGACGGCTTACCGATGATGACCGCAGAGATGAGCCGATCGAGTTCACGGCCCGGACGGCTGACGACGACTCGATCCCGTGTGAGCTGGAGCTGCAACTGCTCGTCGAGGATGGAACGTTTCAGGGGTCGATGGGAGTCGTGCGTGACATCACCGGACGCAAGCAGGAGGAGCGCAACCTCCGACAGGAACGCGATATCGTCGAAGGGATCGTCGAGACTAGCCCCGTGGGGATCGCGGTCGTCGACGCCGACGGCGAGGTGACGTTCGCCAACGAGCGCGCCGAAGAAATTTACGGACGCTCTCGCGACGAACTCAGCGAGTTCTCCCACGATGATACTCGCTTGGACCTCGTCGAAGAGAATGGGGACCCGCTCGAAACGGGGGAAATGCCGTTCAACCGCGTCGTCACACAGGAAGAGGAGATACACGATCAGATCCTTGGCCTTCGCAGACCCTCTGGTGAGCGCGTCTGGGTGTCAGTCAACGGCGCCCCGCAATGGAACGAAGACGATGAACTCGAACGGGCCGTGTTCGCCTTCGAGGACGTCACCAAACAACGCGAGAACGAGCGCAAGCTCGAAAAGAGCGAGCACCGGTACCGAACACTCGTCGAGAACTTTCCGAACGGATCGGTGGGCATGTTCGACGAGGACATGCGGTACACCGCCGTTGGCGGACAGCTCCTCGATAGTCTCGATATAGAGCCGGAGGACCGAATCGGGAGCACCATCCACGAGCTCCATCCGGACGACCTCGTCGAACAGATTGAGCCGTACTTTCAGAGTGCACTCGAAGGAGAAGCCGATACCTTCGAGATCGAGTTTGGGGACCGATACCTCTACGCACACGCTCTCCCCGTCAGGGACGCCGCGGACGAGGTGTTCGCCGGTATGCTCGTCGTCCGGGACGTCACCGAGCGCAAAGAATACGAACGCGAGATAGAGCGGAACAACGAACAGCTTGAGACCCTGTTCGAGGTGCTCCCAGTCGGTGTCGTCGTCGCAGAGGACGATGGGGAGATCGTCGCGGCCAACGACAACGCACACGAAATTTGGGGCGGAGACGTGTTCGATGCAGACTCTGTAGCGGAGTACGAACAGTACCCGGTGAGATGGGCCGACTCGGGTGACCGGGTCAAACCCGAAGAGATGACCCTGGCCCGTGTGATCAACGGCGAAGAGGTGACCGACCCCGAAATCTTCGAGATCGAGGCTACTGACGGCGAGCGCCGCGTCGTCGAAGCGGAGGGCATGCCGATCCGGGACGAGACCGGCGAGGTCGACCGTGGGGTCATCACTCTGAGTGACGTCACTGAACGCAGAGAGGCCCAGCGCCAGCTTGAGGAATCTGAACGCCTCTACCGAACGCTTGCCGAACACTTCCCGAACGGTGTCGTCGGCGTCTACGACCACGACCTCCGGTACACACTGGCGGCGGGTGAGAAGATCGGTGACCCAGCGCCCAGCGCAGAGGAAGTCGAGGGGACGCGAATGCCGGATCTCTACCCCGACGACGCCGTGGCCGACCTCGAACCACTGTTCCGGGCCGCTATCGAGGACGGTGAAACCGGGAGTATCGAAACCGAGGTCGTCGGTCGGCATTGGCGCGTATGGGCCACACCACTTCGGGCCGACGACGGCGAGATTTTCGCTGGTCTGAGCTTCGCTCAGGACATCACCGAGCGCAAGCAGCGTGAACGCGAACTCGAACGGACGCTCGACTTACTCGAGCGGACCGAACGTATCGCTGATGTCGGCGGCTGGGAGATCAATCCGGAGACGCAGGACGTATTCTGGACCGACCATATCTTCGACCTTCTGGAGGTGCCCGGCGACGAGGAACCACCGCTGGACGAGGCGCTGGACATGTACCACGAGGAAGACAAGCCGAGGGTCGAGGCGGCCGTCGAGGAAGCGCTCACCTCGGGTGATCCCTTCGACATCGAGGTACGGCTCCGGACCGTGGCCACTGGCGACGTACGCTGGCTCCGGTTACAGGGAGTCCCGGAGACCGTCGACGGCGAAGTCGTCTCGTTCCGCGGGGCAGCTCAGGACATCACAGAACGCAAACAGCGCGAGCGACGACTCGAAGAGCTAATCGACCGGCTCGAAGAATCGAATGAACGCCTCGAACAGTTTGCCTACGCCGCATCCCACGACTTGCAGGAACCCCTGCGGATGGTGTCGACCTACCTGCAGCTGATCGAACAGCGCTACGGGGAGGTCCTCGACGAGGAGGGCGAGGAATTCCTCGAGTTCGCGGTCGACGGCGCGGATCGGATGCGCAACATGATCGAGGGACTTCTCCAGTACTCGCGGGTCGAGACACAGGGCGACGACTTCGCGTCCGTCGATCTGGACGACGTTATCGCAGACGTCCGCGACGATCTCCAGGTCCGGATCGAGGAGAACGACGCCGAGATAACCGCCGACGAGTTACCCGTCGTTGAGGGCGACGGCGGACAGTTACGCCAGGTGTTCCAAAACCTGCTCAACAACGCCATCGAGTACAGCGGCGACGGTCCACCCCGGGTTGATATCTCGGCCGAACGAAACGATGGCCAGTGGGTCGTCTCGGTTAGCGATGAAGGGATCGGTATCGACCCGGCCGACGCCGACCGCGTTTTCGAGGTGTTCCAGAGCCTCCACGTGGACGACGAACACACGGGGACGGGAATCGGCCTTGCGCTGTGCGAGCGCATCGTCGAGCGCCACGGCGGCGAGATATGGGTCGACTCCGAACCCGGTGAGGGAGCGACGTTCTCCTTTACACTACCTGCGGCGAGTGACCAGAAGAGATAGACTCGCTATTCTGCCTCGATTGGGGTTCGATCCGTGAGGAACGTTTGAATTGTGCTGTTGAAGAATTCGGGGTTATCCCAGGGAGATGCATGGCCTGCGTCGGGGACTTCTTGGGCAGTCGAGTCGGGGATTTGGGAGGATAGTATCGGGGCGTGGCGGCTGATTATGGAGGTTTCGTGCTCCCCGTATAGAATGAGCGTCGGGACGGTGATCGAAGAGAGGTCGAGATCGGTAGTATGGAAGTCGGCGACCGCCTTGAGAGCATTCACGGCGTCCTCGGTATCCATATCCGGGAAGGCGTCGGTGCGGAGACTTGTGGTCTGATCCCGCTCTAGTTTGCGTCCGAACCATAGTATGAGACCCTTCGCACGGTTGTATCCAACAAGGCGAACGAGCCCTATCATGGCATTCACCAGCGTCGATCGCTCCATGCGGTCGCGCCGGCCGAGGAACGCTGGGGAGAAGGTGTCGGCGAGCACGAGCCCGCTAAGCTGATCCGGGTAACGACTTGCGTAAACCTGGGCGATCATCCCTCCCATCGAGGCCCCGCAGAGAACCGGACGATCGAGGCTCATCTCCGTTATAAATGCGTGGAGATCCTCTGCCAACAAGTCGATTGAATACGGTGTGTGCTGGGGATTCGTGGTGTTGCCATGGCCTCGAAGATCGTACGCAATGGCAGTGTATGTGTCACTGAACGCCTCTAGCTGTTGTGCTGCTGCTGAATGATCGGACAGTGCGCCATGTATGAAGACGATAGGTGGACCATCTCCGCTCACCTCGTAGTAGGTCTCGATATCGTCCATCTGAACGGTGGGCATCTCCCCCAACACTACGGCACTCTGCAAGATGAAGATGCCGTAGAAAACCACTGTGAAGTCTCGTTCCCCACAAAACACCACATACCGATACCACGCCACCTCCGTAGAATACACCAGACAATAGAACGCTGAATACGCAATAGCGGGATCGGACGAATGCCGACCTTGCAATTCTTCGTTGGGAGCCGCCCTCCAGTCATGCTACCGATGCACGAGCCGTTCCCGGATCACTTCATGATGAACTGAGTACAGGCACATTATGGGATATCGCAGACCAAGCACGATGGATTTTCAGGAATTCTGTGACTGGATTGAGCGGAATCGCTGAGTGAATCAGAACGCTTGGATCCCAGGTCCCGACGTTTGACCACCGGAGTCAAAAAGTATCGCTACCAGTGAGGCTTCCCCGACGTGTGCTCGTCGAGGATCGTTCCTGTGGTCTAGTCTGCCGGACGGGCCTGACCACCTACTGAGACGCCTGAAAGACTCGGTACGGAGAGGTCGACGCGCCGCAGTAACTGCGCGTTGATCGCGACGATGACCGTACTCAGCGACATCAGCAGTGCGCCAACGGCCGGCGACAGCAGAATCCCGATCGGAGCCAACACGCCCGCTGCAAGCGGGAGTGCGAAGACGTTGTATCCCGCGGCCCAGACGATATTCTCCTGCATCTTCCGGTAGCTCGCCTTACTCAGCTTCACCAGCCGAACCACGTCCATGGGATTATTCTGGACAAGGATGACGTCGGCCGACTGAACGGCCACGTCGGTGCCGCTTCCGATGGCGATACCGACATCGGCCCGTGTCAGCGCCGGAGCATCGTTCACGCCGTCACCGACCATTCCTACGAGCTTGCCCTGGTCCTGGAGTTCCTGGACTTTCTTGTCCTTGTCTCCGGGGAGGACCTCCGCGAACACCGTGTCGATCCCCAGTTCGTCGGCGACGGCGTTGGCCACGTCCTGAGAGTCCCCAGTCAGCATCGCTACCTCGATGCCCAGATCGTGGAGGGCGTCGACGACACGGAAACTCTCCTCGCGGATTACGTCGGCCATCGCGAAGGCGGCGATCAACTCTCCCTCGCGAACGAGATACACCACGGTCCGTGCGTTCTGGCCGGCTTCGTCAGCGAAGCGCTGGAGGTGGTCAGGGACCTCGCGATCGAGTTGGGGCAACAGATTCGGCCCGCCGACGTACACCTCGTTTCCGTCGACGGTCGCTCGGACGCCCCGGCCTTTGATCGCCTCGAAGCCGGACGCGTCAGGACCGGTGATGTCTCGCTCTTCGGCGGCCTCGCGGATGGCTCGTGCGATCATGTGTTCGGAGTCTCTCTCGACGGCCGCCGCCAGCGCGAGTGCGTCGTCCTCGTCGACGCCGTCGACAGTCGCCATGTCGACGACGCCGTGCTCACCTTCGGTGAGCGTCCCCGTCTTGTCGAAGATGATAGCGTCCAGATTCCGTGCCTCCTCCATGGCTATCCGATCACGGACGAGCATTCCATTGCGAGCCGCGAGCGACGTATTGATCGCGACGACCAGTGGGATAGCGAGTCCGAGCGCGTGCGGGCAGGCGATGACGAGCACCGTGACGACGCGCTCGACGACCGTTGCGTTGAACGACACCGCGATTGTCCACGCGATTGCTGTCACGCCCGCCGCCGCGACGGCGACGTAGAACAGCCAGCCAGCGGCGCGGTCGGCCAACACTTGGGTTTGGGACTTGCTCTGCTGGGCTTGCTCGACCAGTCGCATGATCCCCGCGAGCGTCGTCTCCTCGCCCGTCGCACCGACGCGCACGCGGAGACTACCGTCGCCGTTGATCGTCCCGCCGATGACCTCGTCGCCGGGTTGCTTCGAGACCGGTTTCGACTCACCCGTGATCATCGACTCGTTGACGTCCGAATCACCCTCTTGAACGCTGCCGTCAGCAGGGACACTCGCACCCGGCCGGACGAGCACGAGGTCGCCCTCGGAGAGTTCACTAACGGGGACTTCCTCCGTCTCCCCGTCACCGGTGATCCGCTCGGCGGTATCAGGCATCAGCTTCGCCAGTTCGTCGACCGCGCTCGAGGCACGCCGCACCGATCGCATCTCGATCCAGTGGCCCAGCAGCATGATGTCGATCAGCGTTACGAGCTCCCAGAAGAACGCCGACTCCGTCGGGACGAACACGCTGGCGAGGCTGTAAACGAACGCGACGCTGATCGCCATCGAGATCAGCGTCATCATCCCCGGTGCCCGGTCTTTCAGCTCCGGGACCGCCATCTGGAGGAACGGGACACCACCGTACGCGAAGACGATGACCGCGAAGACCGGGTTGATCCACTCGCTCCCCGGAAACGCGGGGACGGAGAACCCGAGCCACTCCTGCAGTGTTTCGCTGTACAGGAGGACAGGAATCGACAGAAGCGTCGAGACGAAGAAACGCCGGCGAAACATCTGCTCGTGGCCTTCGTGCATCCCGCCATGACCCTCACCGTGTCCCTCGTGGGAACCGTGGCCGTGCCCTTCGCCCTCGTGTCCGGCGTGCTCGTGCTGCCCATCTAGAGCCGCCTCACCCTTCTCAGAAGTTTGAGCTTCGTCTTCCAGTAACTCCTGTTCGACTCGCTGCTCGTCAGACTCGTCTATCGTTTCATCGTGATCGCCGGGTCCGTGCTGGTGATGGCTACCGTCGTCTGGATGGGTATCTCTGTCTGCTACGTTCTCATTTGTATCCTGGGAGTCTTCCATGAGCCACTCTCTCTTGATGTGGATTCGCTAACTTCCTGAATGTTTGGTACCAATTAACATCTCCTAATCGTCTGTCCGGGCCCTGAGACTGTAGAGAAGGAATAGGGACGGCAAAATTGGAAGAGAACGTTCAGCGGTTTCTGTGTGCCTCGTGCTTGTGATGCTTCAGGTCGGGAGCGGTCGAGACAACCTTGCCCTTTCTGCGTCCGCCAGGACGGTAGATGGCTCGCCGAGCGACGCCGCCAGATGTTCAGATGCTACGGTACGGCTCGCCCCGCTCGCCGCTGCCGGCCGTCGCGGCACTCGGCACCGACCGTTCCGGGCGGGCTTTCCGCTCCAGTGGGTGCGGGTCCTGCCAGCCGTCCGGTTTGCCGCCAGCGGGTCTCCCGTTTCGGTTCCGGACTTCCGGAGGCTTCCGGAACGCGTCGCCCCGCGACGGACGTCGTTGCGTCGCGGGCGAAACGGGGACTCCGCTGGCCGTTTGCGACGGCCGGGTCGGCGCGCGGGGCTGGTCGTGTCCTCCCACACGGGCGCGCCGCTCGCGCCCTCCGGGCGCTCACGAAGGCGCGAGCGGCGCGCAGATGTGTCTATCGTCGATGGTAGTCTGAGAAACCGCGAGTGGAGTCGCGGTGTCGGCGCGGTGAGCGCCTTCGGAATCGGTGAGATTCCAATGTCACGTAAGAACCTACGCGGTAATCAAGTTTCGGACGAGACGGATAGCGAACAGACGACGCTCGCGCTGTACGAGTCGGCGGTCGTCGACGAAGTGGCCGAACGAGAACAGAACCTCCAGCCGACGGTTGAGCAGGAGATCCAAGGGAAGGTCGACACGAACCACCCCGACGCGAAGACATCGGGACTCACGCTGGAAGCAGAGGAACGACTGGAAGCGCGCGAACGGGAGATACGGCGGACACGAGAGCGACGAGAGCGGAACATCGAACTGAATCGGGAAGCGCAGACCCGGCTCGTGGCGAGAGAAGGATGTATAGAGCGGCATCGAGAGTTCCGGAAGCGCGCGGCGAGCGTGACTCCGTGGGAAGACCCGGACCGAGGCGACCCGAGAGCGGAACTGTCTCAGGAGCAGTTGGGGACGGTGAACAAGCAGGCTGTGCGGTTGGACGACGAACTCGACGGCTGGTCGCGGGCGGCGATCAGTCGGCGGTTGGCCGAGCGAGTCGCGGACGGCGCGGGCGTGCTGGGCGCGGTCGTCGGGACGAAAGAGGAACTTCAGGAAGCGCCGGGACAGGTGGTCCCGATTGGGAGGCTCGAAGACGTGAATCGACAATCAGTGAGCATCGAAGGTCGTGTCGAGACACTCTGGAATCCCTCGCATCCGAGCATCGCTCAGGTCGGCCTCGTCGCGGATGAGAGCGGGCAGACACGCGTGACGGTGTGGAAGCAATCGAGACAACCCTGGATGGAGGAAGGCGAACGCGTGCGCATCCACGGAGCGAGTAGAAACTGGTACGAGGGACGCGTCTCGGTAGCCGTCACTGGGTGGAGCACCGTCCTGTTCCCCGACCGCGGTCGGTGGTGGGAGTAGGCGGCGAGAAGCAGTTCTTTTTTGTTGTGTGCCGGTCCGACCCGGTCCCCACCGCCCCGCCCTCCGCTCCGTGCTCGCTTCGCTGCGCGCGCAGCCACAACCTCAATGCTGTTTAGAGGTCTCAGCGAATCACTCCCGAGAGAATAGCCGGTGATTCATTTGCCCCGAAGGGGTGCGGGCGCGTTCACCTGTCCTCCAGTTCCAGCAAGACGAATACGTACAGATACGTTTCGTCGAGCCGGGCACGTATCAAGTGAAACCCGGTGCGGAATACAGAAGTGAGTATGGTGCTGATCCAGAAACCTCCTTTGAGGACTACGTGAACCGCCACGATTGGCAGGAACTGAAAGAACCGCCATACTGGACGGATAAGACGCTGGCCGTGATGATTCCCCTGAAATGGGTGATACGGAGTTATCAACAATCCAAACTGGACAGAGGGGGATACAGAACCGGAGTAGATTTTCGGATGGTATACTGCACCAATTCGAAAAGGAGAAGGTTGGCACTACAAGTTAGGTTGGTTCCCTTTAACTTTCTATGGTTAAATAAATTCATGTATATAAGATAGTGTCTCGCCCGCGTTTATTCAAGAAGGTCGAGATCAAATAAACGAGATTCAACCCTATCAAAAGCCACCTCTGCATCCTCAGGCCGGCTACCGCCCGTAATAACGATTTTCCCACTGCCAAACAGAAGCACCACAACATCCATCTCCTCTAGACGATACACTAACCCTGGAAATTGTTCAGGTTCATACTCCACATGCTCCAGCCCGAGTCCAATCGCAATCGCATTAAGATTCAAACGGGAAGAAAGGTCAGCGCTCGAAACGATATTCTGGATCTCTACCTCTGGTTCAGCGGGGATCTCAAGCCCTAACCCTTGAAGCGTTTCAAATGTCAACGACACTGCTTCAGTCAAATCATCAATTGACTGTGCGCCAGTGCACACCACTTTCCCTGACCGGAAAATCAAACAAGTCGCCTTCGGCTCCTCGATTCGGTAGATAACTCCTGGGAACTGACCGGGATCATAGCTGACTTCATCCAGGTCATCTGCCAAGGTCTCTAAATCCAACTCCTGCTCAATACTACTGGATCCGACTACATTCTCGGTGGAGATAGTATCTTTCGGTGGAACCATACCCTGTTAACTACACATTCGGTTATCGCATACATATAGTAATGGTAGTTTCCGGAGAAGCCCTCTGCATCCGTCAAACAACCGGTTGAACCAGCTAATCCTGTTTCAAGTAGTACGCAGGTGGTCGGTACGAGGTTCGTAGACCTCGCCTAGCTGCTTCAACTTCTCAATCATCGCATCTATTTGTGAAGAACTCACACCTACTTCATTCGCTCTTTCCCTCAATACCTCAACAGGAGCACCTTCATCATGCTCCTCCTCAATATCCTGGATTAGAGCCTTGAACTGGTCGCGCAAATCACGTTCAGCCCTCCTCTGTTTCCACTACGTCGGCATCAAACTGGAACGTGAATCACGCAGAAGAACAGTACGACAATGCATTTCTGGATCTCCTCGAAGACGCGATCGATAAGACAACTTCACCCTAACTTCGGAGTTATCGCGATAAATAAGTCGTACAGAACCCTGTGAACCAGGGCCTCTACGTTTATTTGCGCCCGCAGGGGTGCGGGCGCGTTCATCTGTGTCCGTCTCGCTTATGACGCCAGTAGAACACCAGCGACGGCAAGAGGCAACGGACGAACTCGAACAATGGTTAGTCACGCACGCGGAAGCAGGTGTCCCGGAACTCGCACTCGTCGCGGTCCTGCGGAGGTACGCGACGACGGTCGACACGGTCGGATACGTCCCTCGACTGTGGGTGGACACCTCGTCGACGGACGATCCTCATTCGGATCGACGAGGATGATCCGAACACTCCTCGTCTGTCTCCCGACCGCGGGCGGCGGTTCGATGGTCATCTACGAATGCCGGCGATGCGGGAAAGATCTCGATTCGGAAGCAGAGCGGTGTCCGTACTGCGGACAGACGGACGTAGTCGAGTACGAGATCGGCTGAAATCGCCGACGAATTCCGACGACTGCTGTTTCCTCTATAGCGATTTTTTGTGCCCCTGAGGGGTGCGGGGCACGCTTCGACGTGCCCTGCGGACCCATGACTGTTCCACTAGCTCACTTAGACGTTACAACGCGCGTCGTGAAGCGCGCACAGTACGAGGCCTTCGAGTTCACCGTCGACGAACGCGGCGTCCGCGTCAGAAACGGGAGTCACGCGAACCCCGACGAACACGAGTACCTCGTCACGGTCGACGAGGAGATCCCAAGCTCCTGCGAGTGTCCGGCGGACGAACACTACGACGGCGCCTGCAAGCATCGCGTTGCCGTCGCGATTCGGGAACCGGTCCTCACGGCCGCGATTCACCAGCAGGTCGCCACAGATGGTGGCGCGACGGCAACGGATGATACGGCCGGGGAAAGCGACGAAACAACCGACGAAAAGCGATCAGGCGATGCTGCGAACTGTGACTGTGAGGAACTCGCCGGTGACTTCCCGTGCTGGGAGTGCGTCCGAACTGGGCGACGTGAACTTCCTAACGCCTGAGCAACGGATGAATCGATCATCCTACGAGGCCACTGTGACCGTTCCCAGTTCGTTCCCTTTCAGGTAGCTGCCTTGAACTCAATAATTCTAGCTTGAAGTAGAATTGTACGCCCCAAACGGTATATCACCCTATGACTACGGACGATTCGACAGACGATCCGCCGGGAACTGCGACGTGGAAAGAACACACAAGCGCGTTCGACCGCGTTCAGAGTGTCGCACTGACGGTCTCGGAGCCACGAACCGCATCCTGGATCGCCGAGGAAGCGCTGGTCGCAGAGAACACTGCACGGAGTCACCTGCAACGACTCACCGACCTGAACGTCCTGACGGCCAATAATAGCACTGATGCAACGAGGTACTACCCAGATCCAGTGTACGTACGGACGCGGGAGCTGCGTGCACTCGTCGATGAACACGACCGGGACGAACTGGTAGATCTCGCCGCGGACCTCAAGGCGGATATCGAGGAGTGGCAATCCGAGTACGACGTCGCCAACCCGGACGATGTCCGCGTCGGCGCAGTTGCCGAAGAAGTGTCCGCGGAGGCAGCACGGAAACGACGGCGGGACGCGAGTGACTGGGAGCACACCCGCTACCGTCTCTCGCTCGTTCAGGATGCGCTTGAACACTACGGCGAGTTCACTGGACGGTCAGCGCTGGCATGACCTTCTTCGCTGTTGAACAGACAGTATCCAGCCTCCGTTCGGATGGCGGCCGAGAGCCGGACGACCCCGGGCAGGAACGACATCGTATCCTTCGTGAACTCCAACGCGAACTTGAGCGCCATCCTGCAGTGGAACACGTACGTGGGATCCCGGACGGTAAATTCCGGGAACTGCGGGCCGAACTCGTTCCCGCGATACTTGGGAGCGACGCCGACCACGCGACGCTTCGCGTTGCCTGGTGGCCGAGCCCAGTCGAACCGGAGTTCGTGTTTCACTATCTTTCTTCAGGGAGAGAATCCCGCCGTTTACGGTGGGAGTGAACCCGCCAATTCCTTCACGAACCACGTATCGACGCTAATACGGATATTTAAGCAGTATCGGTTCATAGCAGGACATACGCTGAGGCGGTCACACCGCCCGCATAAATGCACAATATCAGGACCCTGAGGCCCATAACGTTCGAGACGTCCTCTCGAACCGCTGTGGTGTCTCGGCCAAGATAACTCCGAGTCCCATGCCAGGATAGGAGTAACGGCGGTGTGGCCCCGCCATCAACCCGTCATGCCGTCGGGTCGTAAACCATCAAATATCCCAATCCAGCGGTGCGGTGCCGTGGGAAGCCTCACCGTTTACGGCGAGGAGGAGGTCATAGCGAGAGTACGGGATTCGACTGCGGGTGACACCGCGAACCGAACCCTCACGTCGAGGGAACGACGCACTTTCAGGTCAGACAGTCATCGGAGGCTGACTACGAGTATCGATCGATCTCGTTCGATGCGGAGACGCCGTTGCGGACCCTCTGGGCTGTCCTCGACCGACTCACAGAACGTCTGGACGGTCCGTAGCACCCTCTCGATCGCGGAGTCGGTATCAAAGAAGCCGGTGATACCTCTATAGCCTGCTTTCAAGTGGAAAAGCTGATCCCCGCTGCCGATTCCAGCTAGGTTGAATTCTCAGGGCCACACCATCGCAACATCTCGATCTCCGGCGAATCAAATTATCACATCCATATTTCGAGCGTGCAACTACTGCCACTACGTTCCTGGATTGAGATGAATAGCGATCCGGTGGCCTCGCTCCACTGCAGTGAGATGTTCCACCTCTGTCGGAATGTTCAGGTTGGCGAGTTTGCGGGTATAGACGGCTGCATTCTCCAACGCTTCCGCACGGTTGCCGGGCAGTTCCAATGCAATGGATTGGGGCTGACGGAGTCGTTCTAGTGCGTGGTCATTGCCGTGTTTTGCACTCACAATAGTGCTCGTGAAATAGAACGATTTTTTCAGTTCTTGGAATGTGTTCGCGTGTTTCTCGACGTCAGCTGTGGTAGATTCGACCATCGCATCTTGGTGAAGGTCGGGGTGTGCCGTAATGACTCTTGCACCACCCCCGCGCGCGAGGCGGCGATAGTGGTTATGGCACTCCAGTTCATCGTCCCAGTAGAATGACTACTGAACGGGTGCGGGCATACTGGAACGACCAGGCGCTCACGGAAACGAACGGCTATCGCCACGTATTCGGAACATGGTCACACAAGGATGGGGAAGGGCCCGAAGTTGCTGTCTCCCCGTCTGAACAGGGGTTCTATTCCGTACTTGCTTGTCCCGACAATTCGAATCGTATCCTCTCGTTGACCCTGGATCGATCGCCAGAAACTGGGACCTACGTCTTCACACCGCCACATCCAGAGTACGATTTCAAGGTACGGATCGAATACGAGGAACCTCCATATCCGGCGGCGGAGATGCTGACGCTTGATGTCCAGTCGTCCCTATGTAATGTCTCGGTTGGAGACGACATCGTCATTGGGCTTCGAAAGGACGCAACCGTATCCCCCGGAACAAAAGAAATCCAAGGAGATATTGTCCAGCTCGTCGATTCCTGTGGGGCTGTCCCTGATTACACCTCCTACAATCTGGACTACTCGGACCATCCCGTACTGTCGATGCGAGTGCGGTTTGCCGATGCTGCACCCCTCGATGACGGTCAACTGCGCCAGATACAACTGACGCATCGGTTGGAAACCGTTGGTGATGGGAATGGGACACTTGATCTCTATGGGACAGGTGAGCCCTTCGAAATTCGGTGGGAAGGCCCGAGTGATACACCTGCCTTGTCCGTTGAATGGGTGCGGATTGAGCCGTCAGACGGCCAGCTATTGGAAATGACCAACGACACACTTCCTGCAGTGGAGTTCACGCCGCTCAGTGAGTTGTCTGTCGCGGATCGGATTGCCGAACTCGGTGCTGCATTCGATCGTATGCCGAATGTCGCGATTGCGGATGATGCGTTGAGACTGTTCGCCGAATCGGTCAACGGCACTGTTCCGGAGCGGGAGTTGACCGTACAGTACGAGTCCGCGAAAAGCGGAAATATACTCACGAAGAGTGGCACGTTCGTTGGTGTCGAATCAGCGTACTATGCCGATCCGAACCGTGCGCGGCACAAAATCAGCTTCACAGATTCGACCCGCCACTACGTCTTAGTCGACCCTCTACCCAATGCAGACTCCCCAGTCTCGGTCTACAGTAAATCCTATAACCGGTTTTGGGATACTGATTTGGGTGATGTTGTGGATATTAGCATCTCTACCGAGTGAATACGGGGCGGCTTATCAATTGGAGGCTCTGAGAGATAGTGACTGGTGTCGCTTCACACCGGAAGTTGGACCGATACAGAGACTGATCTCTACTGGAAGTGGTTCGCCGATCTGGGACAAATCGGGCGATACGGTGTTCATCTTCGACGGCTCCGGAACGCTCGTCCACCAGTATCCGTACTAACGACCGATACCCCGGGGATGCTCGTTCAAACGAGCGAGCCCCGCTTTGTCGGAAATAGACGGTGGTTGTTTATCGCCCCGTGAGGGGCGCGGGGCGGTCCAAAAGGGCCGTCTCGATACGACCGATGTCGCTCAGAGATATCTACGACAGTGGCTTCGACGAGGATACCGACTCGACGACTGACACGGCTTGTCCGGAGTGCGATGGACCACTCCTGACGGCCGACGGGGAGACGCGGTGTCTCGACTGCGGGCTCGTCACGGACGAGTATCGGCTCGCACACGGGGCGACACCCCGAACGTTCGACGACGGCGACGAGTCCAAGAAGCGAACCGGGTCGCCGTTGACGCTCGCGAGACACGATCGCGGGCTCACTTCGACAATCGGTAGGAAACGGGACGGGAACGGAAACCTGCTCTCGCTGGACAAACGACGGCGACTCAATCGCCTTCGGACGCAGCACAACAGGGCGCAACAGCAGTCGAAAGCCGAACGGAACCTCGCGTTCGCCTGCTCCGAGATCGCGCGACTCGTGAGTGCCCTCGAGCTCTCCCGTGATCATCGGGAGGAGGCGAGTCTCGTGTACCGACGCGCGCAAGATCAGTCGCTCATCCGAGGGAGGTCGATCGAGTCGATGGCTGCCGGTAGCGTGTATGCGGCGTGTCGGTGTCGCGGGGAGACGATGACGCTCGAACGGGTCGCGTCCGCGTCGTCGCGGTCGGTCGACCAGATCGAGAACGCCTACCGCGTCCTCAACCGGGAACTCGGTCTCGAGACGAAACTGCGCCGTCCGCGGTCGTTCGTCCCGCGGTGTGCAAGCGCCTGCGACGCGTCGATCCCGTCGTCGGTGCAGTATCGCGCGACCGAACTGACGGAACTGGCCGCGGACCACGGACTGGCGAACGGACGGAATCCCGCGGGCGTCGCAGCGGCCTGTCTGTATCGGGCCGGGCGCGAACGCGACCTCGGCGTCACGCAGGCGGCACTGGCGACGGCCGCGTCCGTGAGTCCGGCGACGCTCCGAGAACGGTACTACGAACTGGAGGCGTTGCTGGAGGACTGAGGGACTTTTAATTACCTATAACCGAGCCAAAGGATGTCTCCGAGATCGAGAACCGTTCCCTCCCGGTCTCGTCGCTAACGACGAATGACTGACTATCGAATGTTACGCACCCGTCTGCAGGAGGGAACACTATTTCCGACAACTGTCACCCTCCAGACTGACGAGTTTCTTCACGAGCAGCGAACGCAATGGGGCCTACGAGCAGCGCGGTCCGAGCAGCAGCACCCGCAGTCGCGCCGGCGGGGCGGACCTACCCGCCGCCCACCCCACCGATGACGTAGCAGATCCACCGGGACTGGCCCAGTGGGATGTCTGGGCCAACGGGGCCTTCCCCGTGGAAGTGATCGTTGAAACAGCTCCGCCCCTCGCTGTCAGCCGTGTACATCACTGCACCGCGTACGCGCCAGTTCTGGTCCGTGTCGTATGCCGGCTGGTAGTTGTCGACGGCGAGGAACCAAGCCTTCCGCAGCGGCAGTCCCGGGAAGAACCAGTTGCCGAACACGTACCGGCCGTACGCGTCCGGGAACCCGGGAACGCGCCAGCCGAGCGTCCGGAACCCTTGGAACTGGTGCAGGCCGTCGAACTCCTGGCGCCAGCGATCGAACACGCTGAGACCGTTGCAGCTGCCGCAGGACCCGTCATCCGGGGCCAGCACGTTACAGGACATCAGTGCGAGCCACTCGATGTCGAAATCACCCCAGTCGCCGTCGGCGTTCGTGTGCCAGATCCACTTGTCGTCGTGATTCGGGTTCTCGACAGTCCAGCCGCGTGGCATCCCGTGCCCACTGGCGAACACGAGGTCCGCGGTGTCGACGCCAACGTTGTCGTCAGTCGGAGACCGGAAGTCCTTCTCCCAGACGCTGTTACCGGTCCAGGTATTGTTCCTGCTGACGCCGGCGATTCTAGCCTCGCGGATGAACCCCGACGCCCAGTTTGGCCAGATCGCCGTCTCCGTACCGACATCTACGGTCCCGGGAACGTTCGTATCAGTCCGCGCGGACGCGTCTGCCGGGCCGCTGATGCTCCCCGTTCGAGTCGCGTGCGGCCGCGATCCGAACAGCCTGCCACTGGCGCCTGCAGCGACGCTGAGTTCTGGTTCCACCGCGACTGTCAGTCGCTGTTGGGCACTGACGGTTACGCCGTTCGCGTCCGTCACCTCTGCCGTGATCGTGGTTTCCTCGATGGCCTCGCGGGCCGTGATCGTCTCGGAAATCTCGGGCGGATCACCCGTAGTCGCTGGATCGAGTCCGAGCGATCCCTGCGAGAGATTCCACTCGACCTTGTATGGCGGCTGCCCGCCCTCGACGTCAACACTCGCGTCGACGCGGTCGCCTTCTGCGTTGGCCGAAACCTCGACGACGGGTACGAACTCGTCGTCTGTAGTCGCGGGAACGTACTCTCGGAGGAGTTCGACCTCGACGGGCTCCTCCGCCTCGTCGTTCTTGATCCTGACCGTCCCACCGACCGAGTAGTGCGGTACGAGCGCCTGCACCTCGTTGGTCCCCTCACCGACGGGATTGTCGTTGACACGTCGGAGTTCTGGCGCGAGGTAGGTAAGGCGGGGTTCGGCCAGTTCGACGATTTCGCCGTCGACGAGCTGGTTGACCGCACGGCCGTAACGCTCGACCACCTCCTCGGGCGGGGTGAGTTCGATCTCGGGCCCGGGTTCGACCTGTCGGAAGCTGTGTCGGACGTCCCCGATCACTGTTCCCTCGCCGCTATTTGATGCCCGGCTCCGGATCTTCGCCCCCGGTCCTTCGAGTCTGATTCCGTCGAAGGAGGGGGTCAGGTAGAAGGCCGTATCGAGCCGTCGCTCGAATTCCCGGGAGCCATCGTCGGCGCTGGCGACCTCGATCGAGGCGTTGCTCGCGGTCCGTTCGAACTGCAGCGGGTCGTCCGGGAGGGCCTCGGCTGCTTCGAGCGCCTGCAGTAATCGCTCGCCCAGCTCGTCCGGGTTCGGCGGCTCCGGCTGCTGGCTCAGGGCTTGGAAGTCCATCGCCATCGACGGATCGTACTGCTCGGTCTCGTCTTCGTCCTCGGTTTCTCTGGGCTCGACGTCCCTCGCCGGGATGGGCATGTACGCCTCGGGGTCGATGTACTGAAGAACTCCCTGGTCGTCGACCTGGAACTCGCCGTCGACCTCGAGCTCCTGTCCGATCGTCGCCGCCTGATCGTCGGTCAACCCACGGGAAGTGACCGCCAGTACCGGTAGTGTCTCGCGTTCTTGTCCGCTCTGCGCCCCCGCGGTCGTCCTCGGGACGTCGGCGCCCCCTGCTGCCCCCTGAGACGCCATGAGTCCCGTCGCCAGCGCGGCCGCACCGGCCGATCGAAGCACGTGACGTCGCGTCACCGGCCTCGAGTTGGACTCGGTCTTCGAGTTGCGGGCGGCAAGCGCTGAACCTGTTTCTCTTTCGTTCGGATCGTTGTCTGTCATTGTGTCGTCCCTCTCGTCCAGACGGTGTGACCACGCGTCTTGGATATCCGTGTCATGTTTGCCCTCGCTGGTGTGCAGCGGACAGTAGCAGACTGTCGGGTGCCGTAAGCACCCTCTCTAGATAGCACTAGACGAGCGCGGGGCTGGTAGTCATGCAACTAGATGGCCGCTGAACAGGATTGCTGAATAGACTCTAGGTCACGAGCAAAATATACGCAATTGCTCTCTGGTAACGATATCCAGATTTCCTTGACTTGTTTGTGACGCTACCGCGTCGCCTATAGTGAACTTCCTACCGTATACCGTAGGTCCTGCTACACTTGAAGTGCATAGAAAACACCCCTCAAACGATCTCTAGGCGAGTGTCTGGGTCGTAAAGTGCAGTGACGGTAATAGCCTGTCCTCTCTGTTCGTCGGACTGATCACCATCTGTTGGTGACTCAGTGAGGTCTCCGAGCCGTGACCAGTCCACTCTCGCTCGAAAACGACAACGTCCACCCCCTCCTGTTAGTCCGATAATCCACATGGTGGTTCCCTCTTTCCGAGGATCGCCAGACTGAGGATGCGCTCATCGCAGAGCGTGTGGATATCGGCTGTGTGGCCACTAGCGCTATCTAGAGGGGGATTCCAAGAAGGCTAGCAGCCAAGTGATACAGGGTGATATCCTATGGCAGAAACGACACTAGACGCCGAGCAGCTCGTGACCGCGTACGTGGTCATATGGAACGACCGGGAGTACGCGATGATCCCGGACTTGGTCTCGGACTCACGAATATAGCGACCCGATAGTAGGTGAATCCACCAATGGCCACAACCACCACCGAGGAAAACGAGCAACTCGCACGCGACCACTTCACTCGCGTGTGGAACCACGGCGAGTTCGACACGGCAGTCCTTACAGATGACTTTCAGGTCCACACGCACAGCGGCGGGCACGATACCTACACACTCGACGAGTTCCGGGAGGTCATCGCCCAGGCTCGCGAGTCGATACCCGACCTACGCAAAGAACCGGACGACGTGTTCGCGACCGACGACAGGGTCACGATCCAGTACACTATGACCGGCACTCAGGAAGGCGAATTCAAGGGGGTTCCGCCGACTGGAGAGGAGGTCGAGATCGCCGGCGTCGCTATCTACAGGATAGAAGACGGCGGACTCGCAGAATCGTGGCTCGTCGCCGACTTCTTGCGGGCGATGAAACAGCTTGGAGTGGTCGAACCGTCCGAGGAGTAACACGACCGAGAGCGAATACAATGGCAACCACCGACCAAGATAACGAAGCCATCGTGCGTCGGTTCTTCGACGCATGGAACGAGGCAGACTTCGATGTCGTTGACGAAGTCGTGGCCGCCGACGCTGAGCAGCATAATCCTCAAGAGCCACCCGTTCCACCCGGCCCTGCGGGAGAAAAGCAACTCATCGAGGAGTATCACTCCGCGTTCTCCGATGCAACGCTCACTATCCAAGAGATGGTTGCGGACGGTGACAGCGTTGCCGTCCGGTATACAGCCACGGGGACGCACGACGGCGAATTCATGGGCATGGAACCGACCGGGAACGACGTTGAGATCGTTGGCTTCGAAATCAACCGGCTCGCAGACGGTCAAATCGTCGAATCGTGGGGGCTCTTTGACACTCTCGGGTTGATGCAGCAACTCGGGATCGTTGAGTCGCCCCGTGAGTGAGGCAGCCATATTCGATCGCGTTTTTAGAAGTGGTGATAGAAAAGCCCCAACAGCGACGGATCGCTCGCCGCGTCACGTACTTATGGGATCTTTCACTACCCGGATATCATTCAGAACCAAATTAGCGTTCCTTATGCCTTTCAAGGCCGATGAGCACCGATGAGAGTGTTTCCAAGGCATTGCGCAGGTGATAGTGGAACGTAGTTTCTGCAACGTCCATCGATGCGGCGATGTCGCCGGCGGTACTCTGACGTGGCCAGTCAAAGTACCCGGCGTGATACGCGTGCGTGAGCGCTTCTTGTTGCCGATCGGTCAGCTGATCGCTGACTGATTGGCGTATCTCACGCGCTTTCTGGGCGGGGCGATCGAATTCGCGCTGGGCAACCAGCGTCGAATCTGGATACTCAGTTCGAAGTCGGGTGGATAACTGCCGGATATCGGCGGACTGGGGGGCTTCGATACGAAACCGACCCCGCCCATCAGCTACGTGTCCTGACGTAAGGATTGCCCCGTGATCTGTTATGTGATTCAGGGCGTCCGCCTTCATGACGAACTCGAGTACTCCGGTGTCGTCTTCGTCGGCGATGATCCGAATCCGGTCCACATCTGGATCATCGACGGCGACATCGCGAATCGCTGTCGGGGCGACGTCGTCCACGGTAAGATACACGCTCCACGAACCGGATTCCGACTCGACGTATCCAGTGATGGTAAGTTCACACCCGAATTGTTCTGAGGTCCGGACAAACACCAACCCTGAATCGGTGACCTCGAACTCGAGTTCGACAACCGAATCAGCGAACAGGAGCTTACGATTCTCAATGGCGTTAATAGCGAAGCCGATGGCTTCCCCGAGGGTTTCGAGCCCGTCTCGTTCGCGGTGACTGAACGCGAGCGGGCGAGTCGCGTACACTGCCAAGATGCCATAGGTGGTGTCCCCATGGACTAGCGGCACGGCGGCAGCCGACTTGATGCCGCGGTCGAGGGCCGCCTCGCGCCACGGCTCGAACGTTGGATCAGATCGAATATCATGACTGACCTGCAACTCACTGGTTCGAAACGCCCGTCCACCGGGTCCTTGGCCGGTTTCGGTTTCCGCCGTCGTGACTGTTATCGTCTCGACGTACCCGTCGTCGATTCCAGCACTAGCGTGAGGTCGGATTTGATCCCCGTTAGGCTCTGGCTCGCCAATCCAAGCGAACTGGTACAGGGAAGACACCGCCAGCCGGTCACAGACCGTCTGCTCGATTTCCGCCCGCGTCGGCGATTCGAACAGGTCGCGGGTGATCTCGAGCAGAAGTTCGTTGATCTGGTCCAGTGTCTGGAGTTCGTCGCGTTGGCGTTCCAGGTCCCGTTCGTGTTGCCTGCGCTCCGAGATATCGATAGCCATCAGAACCGCCCCATCGAATTCGCCGTCTCGATACAGAGGGACACCGCGCCCAGTGAAGTACGCCTCCTTCCCGTAGATCGACTCGAATGGGAACTCGAATTCGATGGTCTCCCCGGCTTGCAGGCGCGTGAAGAGGTCTGCTTGACCGGTCTCGATGATTGATGGGAGTTCACGGATGTCTCTCCCGATGGCTGCCGATGCCTCTTCATCGTCGGGCAACCCAATGATTTCTTCTGCCCGAGGATTTTCGTACGTAATACGGAGCTCTTCGTCCAGACGAAACATCCCGAAGGGGGCGTTTTCGACCAGTTCCTCGTTGAACTGACGGGCGATACGGAGTTGCCGCTCGCGCTCCCTGCGGTCGCTGACGTCGCGGGCAATGCCACAGCGGTACACGCGACCTGTATCGGGGTCCTCGAACGTGGTCCCGCGAAACTCGTGGGGAATGCGCTCACCGTCTTTGGTAATGAGATCGAGATCGACGTGCTGGTCACCGAGTTGGTCGATGGCCTCGGCCAGACCGGGTACGTATTCGTGCTGTTCTGGGGAAACGAATTCCTTCGGCTCGAGGGCTTCGATTTCCTCGTCGGTGTACCCAGTCATCTCGCAGAGTTTCGTGTTCCAGAGGATAGGAGTACCATCTTCATCGAAGACGTACACAATATCATCGACCGTGTCGAAGACGTTTTCAATGAGCTGCTGCGGATTCTCGACCCCGCGCTCGGGCTGCTTGATACGGTCGTTCTCTTGGCAGGTGAAGACGAAGTGTTCGTCGTCCAAACAGGCAATTGATAGTTCCAGGGAGAAGGTACTGCCGTCACATCGACGGCCCGTAAGCGTCCCGCTCCACGTCCCGTCTGCACGACACGTCGGTAGAATCTCTCCCTTGACCCGCTCCCGCTCGTATTCGGCAAGGTGGCGGTTCCACAGTTCCCCGGCAAGATCGTCCGGACGTCCAACCCCGTACAGATCGGCGTACGGCTGGTTTACTGAGATGTATCGGTCGCTTTCGATGATGGCCATCGGGTTCATCGACGCAGCCAGCACTTGCTCCTGCTCCCGAGTGACATCGACTACGTTCGACATAGTGAGTCATTGACTAGCATGGATGATAAAGTTCAGGAGCCATCCCAGCCAGCCCCTAAACTACTGTACCGATTACTCCAGTTGGCAAGGGTAGGAGACATTCCGAGCAATCCGACGAGTGTGACAGCCCACGCAGTGGCGACGAACTCCTGACGTAGTACAAATAACCTCATCGACAGTCGTTGATCGACCGTATCGACCGGGATGGGTTTGTCACCGAACCGCTGACCTTCTCGCACCCACTCTCGTTGCGGCAGGAGACCGACATCGATGCGGTCGTTCAGCGTCCCTGAACGTTCCTATGATCTATTTAATAGATGCACAGACTCCTCGACCGACAATAATTACAGATACAATATAGTAAAGAAATAGTTATATACTGCCGTGTTGGATCGGAATTTACGATACCGATCGCGCTCCGTCCCCGGATTAGCAGAGAAGGGGGTCAGTAGCCGACGGTATCCAACTCACATGACCGAACACAATCGTTCCAGCGATTTAACGGACCAGACTACTGATCGATCTTGCTCACGATTCGTCCGATCGGCAGGGCTCGGCATCCTCCTGTTCAGTCTCATCGCCGTCGAACCCGCCTTGGCACAGTCGACGGGGGAGGCATTCTGCGACACGGAGATGGCCGAGACGATCCAGAACCTGTTCACCCTTATCCAGTTCGGCGGCCCGCTCGTCGGCGGCGTCATCGCGCTCGGAGCGACGGTCGCGACGCCGACGATCCGTCGGTCGGACATCAAGAAAGAGCTGAAGGAGGCCCGGAACCAGGCGGTCGTCTGGGGTATCATCGTCGCGCCGATGGGGACGGCGATCGTGCAGTTCCTCCTGAACAACGTCGTCGCGGGTGGGACGAGTTGCGGGTTCTAACGTCAACGCTCTTCGTCGTGACCGCTCTCGCCGCGGTCACCGGAGGCACTATGGGTGGCGTACCGATGGGTGACGTAGCTCCCCAACCGATAGACCCGCCGAACGAAACCGACCACGGCGTGAACGAGACGACGTTTCACGCGCTGTGGTCCGGCGACGTCGACATCGCTGACTCGGAAAACCTCACGGACGGGAATCGGTCCGAGATGGCGGAACTCGCCATGCTCACGGACATCCCGTTCAACGCTCCGCCACGGGACATCGAACGGTGGAACAGCGGCGACCACCGTGAGTTCCCGGAGACGTCTCCCGACGTGTCGATCCATCCGCGGAACACGACCCTGGAGGACGGTCGGTTCGTGAAAGACGCCTACGTGGACGTGTTCGCTATCCAGCCGTCCACGCGAGCGCAAGTCTCAGCTGAGAACCAGCCACTCTACGTCGCACCGAACGGAAGCCTCCTCGCGACGCTCGACTACCGGGTCAGGCGGCCCGTCGATACGGAGACCGATACGCGCCGGAGTACCTGGTCGATCGACTCGCACGAAATCGCCGAAACGCGACTGCTAGTCGACGGCGACGTCGAGACGACACGGCGGGGAACGCACACGCCAAGACTCGGGTACACGTCGCTCGATTCCTACGTCGGGACGAATCACACGCTCGCTGTCGAGGCGGATATCGCCGTCACGCTCGAACACAACGTCACCGTCTGCGTCAACGAGAGCGACGACGGCTGTGAGGAGTGGAACACGACGATTACGCATCCGACGGAGACGCTCACGGTCAACACCTCGAGGCCAGTGTCCCTGTATACCCTCCGCGTTTCAGGGTTTGCGGGACAGTATCCGAACGGCGATCAGGGGATCGTCGCGTACAATAATCAGCCGTGGGCGGGCTACTCGCTCCCCGGCGGCGGAGTACAGGGCGTCTGGCGTTTCTACTCCGCTCGCGATCGGGACTGGGATGTCCTTGTTCATCGAACGTCGGCCGATCAGTGGGAGACACGCTCGCCGCTGCAACCGCTGCAGGTGTACGCGTACCCGAGCGAGATCGGCCCGACGACCGACCGCGGACGCGTCGAGATCCTCGCAACGCACGGACGCGAACTCGAACCGGGATCGATGCCCGAAAACGTCGAACTCGACGCCGTCACCGCGCCCTACACGGCGAGTTTCGGCCTTGCGACACGGACGGAACTCGACGACCCGTCCGCGAGAAACGTCATCGACAAGCACGTGACCGCCGACGGTATCGTTCGCGGCGTCTCGACGAACGTCACCGCGACTCACTTCGTAGACGTCCCGATCAACGAGAGTACTCTCACCGTCGCCGTGACGAACGTCACGGACGAGACGGTCACCGCGACAGTGAGACTCCGGGATGCTGCGACGGGAGAGCCGATCGCGACGGCGGACCGCGAAGGCGTCGTCGTTCTCAACGGCGAACGAGTCCAGACGAACGCGAGCGGCATCGCGGTGCTGACGCTCCCCCGGTCCGGCGACGGGGTCACCGCTCGATACGAACCAGCACAGTGGTGGCGGCATGAACAGGGCTACGTCGGCGACTCCGACACCGCCTACGTCCGGGGAACGGTCCTGCAGACGATATCGACGGTGTACCGGATCCTCGTTCCGGTTGCGACCGTCCTCGTCGTCGTGTACGTGCTCGATCGACTGACCAGTTGGGGCATCTGGCCCCCGTGGCGAGGGATGTGAATGGGTGCGCTTGCCGACGCGATCGTCGAGGCGCTCACGGAGTTCATCCGCGTCCTGTTCAGCCCCGTCACGAGCCTCATCGAGACGTACGCGGACGACCTCGTCCGGACGATCGTCGTGACGCCGCATCCGAACGCGGTGTTCTCCCCGCCCACGAACGGCGCGTGGGGCGGCATCTACGAGTACTATTGGGAGTCGATCGTCCCCCTATCGCTCATGCTCTGGGCGCTGTCGATCGGTCTCGTCATCTTTCTCGAGTCGACGAGCTACCTATTCAGTTCCTACCACCGTTCGAAGCTCAAGAAGCGAGCCGTCTCGGGGTTGCTCGGGATCCTTTCGTGGTGGTGGCTCGCCGCGATCTCCCTCCGGCTCATTAGCGCGCTGACGGGATTTATCCTGCCGGATCTGTCCGACGTAACGCTGTTCGAGACGCTGTCGTTCAGCGCACTCGGGGCACTCGGCGTGATGGTCACCCTCCTGACCGACCTGACGCTGTTCGTCCTGATCGCGCTCATCTACTACGTCCGTCAGGTGGTCCTCTACATGTTCGTCCTGCTGATGCCCCTGCTCATCGTCTTCTGGATCCCGGGCGTCGGCCCGTTCACACTCGTCTCGCGATTCATGCGCCGGATGGCCGGCTTCTACGTTCCGTTCCTGTTCATGACCGTCCCCGTTGCGCTGCTGTTCCGCCTCGGCGCGATCCTCGGGAGCGAACTCGAACTCTCGATGGGCGGGATCGGTGCGTGGCTGACCGCGCTGGTCCTCCCCTTTGTCGCGCTTGCGACACCGATCGTCCTGTTCTGGCAGGCGGGCGCGCTCTTTTTCGCCGCCGACCGCGCGTCACATCGGATGTCGAAGGGGCGCGCCCGACAGCGGGTTTCACGAACGAAAGACCGTGGCGGAACGGCCGTCCGCGGCGGCCGGAACTTCGCGCGCGGCGTACAGGGGAAAGCCGCCGTCGATAGCACCGGCCAGACGAAGTTGCAGAACAACTCCCGCGCTCACGCGATGGGGTCGCGCCTGCACACGACCAGAGTTGGCTTGCGGGAGGCGTTCGGCGGCGGTACCGACGATAGCCGCCAGCCGGGACGGAGCAACAGAGGTCCCGATCGGTCTACCGGTACCGGCGATACCGACCCGCTTCCACTCGAAGGGCGCACCGAGGGCGTCGACCCGCTTCGCGACCGGCGGTCACAGGCGCAGGACACGGATCGAACGGATCCCACGGATCCGACTGACACGCCCGCTGACGCTACCGATCCCTCCGAAGGTGACCAATGAATAACCACGATCCGACGAAACGAGTTCCGAAGTCGCTGGGCACAGGCACGAAACTGTTCGGCAGGTACACGCTGACCGATCTGGCGGTCGGACTGTTCCCGGGCGTGGCGGTCATCCTCGTCACGCAGGTACTGTTACCACAGTCTCTCTCGATCGCCGGATACTCACTCCAGGCGTTCGCGCTCCCGTTCGCTCTCTGTGGCGTTGCGGTCGGCGGGCTGTTCGTCTACCTGACGCCCGAGTACACGACCAGCATCGACTGGATAGAGACGTTTCTCGAGTTCTACCGTCGCGACCACGAACACTCCCACGACGCCGCGGCCGAGTTCACGAACGTCGAACGGGTCTATCCCGACCAGAACGCGATAGAGCGGACGGACGGCACGCTGCTGGCGTTCATACAGGTGATGCCGCCGACGATGGCGCTCGCGACCCGCGAGCGGTGGCACTCGCAGGCGGAATCCTTCCAGGACTTCCTGAATACGGTCGTCGAGTTCCCGATCCAGATCTACTCAACGACACAGGAGTTCCCCGCAGAGGACTACCTCTCGCGGTACGAGGACCGCCTCGACGATCCGGACGTTGCGGATAATCCGCAACTGGCGGCCCTCATCGAGAACTACGTCTCCTGGTACCGGACCGAACTCGAAGAGCGCCAGATGACGATCCGGGATCACTACATCGTCGTTCCGGTGACGCGAAGTGAGGTACAGTTCGAACGGGAGAGTCTCATACAGAAACTCTCCGCGTTGCCGCTCGTCGGCCTGTTCGTACGGGCGTGGTTCGCCCCACAGCAGGCCGCACAACACGAAGCGATGATGACGGCTCTGGAGGAACGCTGCCGACGTATCGAAGCCGGTATCAGGGAGATAGAGGGCTGTAGTGCCGACCGCGCCGCGTCGGCTGAAGCGGTTCGGCTCCTCGACGAGTACTGGTCCGGGGAGTCGGCCGAATACGGCGACCCGGAGCAGGTGCTTCGGACGCGACCGCTCATCGGAGGGCGATCGGAATGATCCGAGAGAAACTACCGTTCTTCGACGTAGAAGAAGCGTCCGCCGAGTCCACAGAGGACGAGACAGGCGAGACGCCGGATTCCGATGACGACGACGTTACCGTCGCGTATGATCCGACGTCAGAACCGCTCGATGACGTCCGCGACGTTCATCAGTCGATCGTCGCACCCTCGAGTATCGAACACCGGTCGAATGCCGTCCAGACTGGCGACCAAGTGACGAAGTCGTTCTGGGTGAGCGAGTTCCCGGACGCGCCGGTCGACGGCCTGTTCGAAGGATTGTACTCGACGGCCGAAACGCGAACGACGGACATCTCGATCCACATCGATCCGAGAGACACCGCCGCGACGCTCGACTCCCTTGAGAACAAGATCGAGGACCTCGAGGCCGACAAGGAGTACCTCGCCGAGAAGCGCCGGGCGGGCGCTCGCGGCGTCACGAAAGACCTGGAGGACTACCGAGAACTGTACGACGTCCTCCGGAACACGTCGATGAAGGCGTTCGACGCGTCGATGTACCTGACCGTCCGCGGCGAGAGCGAAGCGGACGTCGACGCGGATGGAGTAGTGAACACAGCACGTCGGTCGCCGGCGAACCTCACTCCCGTCCTTCCGCGTTGGGCGCAACTGGAGACGCTGCAGTCGAACAGTCCGGTCGCTGTCGACCGGCTAAACGACTCGATGGACACGAAAACGCCGATGCTCGGCGGCGCGCTCGGCGCGATGTTCCCCTTCGTCGCCGGCGCGTTCGCCGAACCCGGCATCGAGTACGGGACGTACGCGCTCAACGAGAGCCCGCTCATCCTCGACCGCTTCGAACGGGAGACAGGCTACTGCACGATGGTCATCGGAAAACTCGGCGCCGGGAAGTCGTTCTCGACGAAGCTTCAGCTCGTCCGGCGAGCGATGTACGACCGGGACACGTGCATCATCATGCTCGACCCGCTGGAGGGGTTCGCCGGCGTGAACGACGCGCTCGGCGGCGAACGCGTGACCGTCGGCGGGACGCGTGGGTTCAACCCGCTCGAACTGCAGGCGACGCCAGCGGACGTGCTCGAGCGGACGCCCGACCTCGATCCATGGAGCGAGCAGATCGACTGGGTGCTCACGTTCTTCGAGACGTTCTTCGACCACGTGGCGAACAATCCCCTCGGCGACCGGAAGCAGACGCTCAGACGCGCCGTGCAGGTTGCGTACGAACGCCAGGGGATCACTCGGGCGCCGTCGACGCACGACAGGGAGTCGCCGACAGTCCGGACTGTCATCAGCGTCCTCGAAGCACTGCTGGACGACCCAGGGGAGTTCGGGTACGTCACCGACGGCGAGCGAGAGAGCGTCCGGACCGACGCGCAGTCGCTCCTGACGGACCTGCGGCCGTCATTCCGCGACGGCGGGGATCTGGAGAATCTCGCGCAACCGACCGAACTGAACCTTGACTCGAAGGTGCTGTATCTGGATCTGCACCAGGAAGAAGGGACGCGGGGCCGGTCCGAGACCAGCCTGATGATGCAGGTGATCTTCAACGCCGTCTACGAGCGGGCGAAGCAAACGGACAAGAAGGTCGTCTTCGCGATCGACGAAGCCCACTACCTGATGGGTGACTCGACGTCGCTGGAGTTTCTGGAGACGGCCGTTCGCCACAGTCGCCACTACGACCTCTCCCTGCACTTCATCACGCAGACCGGCGGCGAGTTCGCGCTGACGCCGGAAGCACAGACGATCGCGAACCTCTGCTCGATGACGATCATCCACCGCGTGAAGGAGGAGGCCGAGAAGTTGTCGGAGTGGTTCGGCCTGAGCGAGCGCGAGGTCAACTGGGTGCAGACCGCAAAGGCTGGGAACGAGGACGACGGCTATTCGGAGACATTGCTCGGTGTTGATGGCGAAGGGTGGTTCCCGTTGCGGGTACGGGCGAGTGAGTATGAGGTAGAACAGATCGATAGAGACGGATAATTCTAGAGCCTCATCTCAAGATTAGGAAAACACGAAGAAGCGAACTTGAACGGAGGACTCCGAAACTACGGTACCGCTCAACTGTTTACCGCGGAATTTTCGCCCACTGTAGCTTGGGAGTGACGTTGTCCTGTCCGTGAACCTAATGCTGCTTTTTACGTACGAATCCTTTCTCTATTCGTCTCCAGAGGTAGGGAGGGACTCCAAGAATTAGGGCAGTGAAGATTAACCTACTCGTTGTATTGATAAGGTAGATAGGTCTATCAATATGGAACTACTTCTTTTCTATTTTTATTCTTTCGCTATTAGTAATTGTGACTTCGTATTCATTGTATTCAAATGTAACTTGAGTTGGGTTTTGAGCGGTAGAAAGTAATTTTGCGAGTGCATCGGAGTTGATCACTTCATTCACTGCGGGATCCTTCTCTGAAACCTTGCTGGAATTGATATCAGATAAGAGTTCATGAGCACGTTTTAGAGGATGGTCCCTATATTCGGTTACATAGGATGTTGCTTCCACCTCTGAGAAGTCACTGAATAGAAACTCGTCCATTAGGATTCCCTAGTGGAGTCTACCATAACCAATTTTACTAAATATGTAAAAATATACATAATTTATGATTGTGTGTCTCCGTTGAGGGCTGTTCTAACCGCTTGAAAAGACAATTTCCAAGGGAATATACTATCCCACCACCATTATACAAACTGTTTTATATTAATATAAAAGTAGAGAATTCTATTTATTTTGGTTCTATTCGTTTTCTTCCGACCAAGCGAAGAGGTCACGCAATCGTTCGCCAACGTCTTCGATTTCGTGATTTTTCTCTGCCTGGCGGAGCTGAGTATAGCTTGGACGGCTAGCCTGATTCTCTGAAATCCACTCCCGAGCAAACGTACCGTCCTGTACATCTTCAAGTGCTTCTTCCATATTCTGGCGCACCGTATCATCAATAATTTCGTCGCCTCTGGAGAGCCCACCATACTCTGCTGTATCAGAGACAGAGTCCCACATCTCACCCATCCCTCCTTCATACATGAGATCAACGATGAGCTTCATCTCATTAAGGCATTCAAAGTACGCCATCTCTGGACTATATCCCGCGTCAACAAGTGTTTCATATCCCTGCTTGATGAGACTCGTAATCCCACCACAAAGAACAGCCTGTTCCCCAAAGATGTCCGTCTCCGTTTCCTCCCGGAATGTGGTTTCCACGACCCCTGCCCGGGTGCAACCGATCGCCTTCGCATACGCTAATGCTTCCGCTTTAGCGTCGCCTGTAGCGTCTTGGTAGACGGCCAGTAGACCAGGTGTGCCTTCACCACTTTCGTAGTTGCGTCTGACAAGGTGCCCTGGGCTTTTTGGCGCTATCATCGTCACGTCTACATCCTCGGGAGGTCGGATCTGGTTATAGTGAATGTTGAACCCATGAGCAAACTGTAACGTATCACCGGCGGTGAGTTCGTCTTTGATTTGTTCATAAACAGCTGGTTGGACAGTATCAGGGACAAGGATGGAGACGATGTCTGCTTGAGCAACCGCTTCCACAGGTTCCATTACCTCTAAACCATCATCCTGAACTGCCTTACGGGTAGATGACCCTTCGCGAAGGCCAACAACCACATTCACCCCGCTCTCATGTAGATTAAGTGCATGAGCATGTCCTTGACTGCCATACCCGAGGACAGCAACCGTTTTTTCTTCTATTTGAGAATCCTCTGCGTCTTCGTCATAATATACCGATGTTGTGAACTCTTTTTCAGTCATATTCGTTCTTGGTTTCTATTGGCCTATTAACTACGCTGTACAATTGCTTTTCCGCTATCTGATCGCGGCCTCTTCCCATTTTTCTATTAGTGGTATGTGTACTCCTGTCTTGCAGGGTCGTAAAGTCTGTTATCTCCTCTCCAGCACCATACAAAATCATAGGCCGATTTTATTCGGCCAGAAAATTCATGTGAGATATATCAACTGGAAAATAACGGCTGTAGTATTGCACCGAAATTTAAAATCTGTCGTTAAACGATCCCCATGATGCGAATTTAGAATCCAGTGAAGTAAATACGACCAGCCCCATCTATTGGCCATATACCCCTCTCATTTAGCCATGATCTAATAGGAATACAATTTATAATATAATTATAGATTCGGAATAAAGTCCTGGTCCCTCATGATATGCCACATTAGCATTGTACTATTTACACTAAACTATATTTCTTGGATCTGTACGTGAGGTTGCGTCTGAATCAATCACATCCCGATAACTGGGAACAATGTGTAGGGAGTTTAATACTGCCAGCAAGGAGTGGAGCGGTATAAAAGATACAGAATATGGCGGCCTTTTGGGATCGTACTCAATTAGGAAACTCTGGTGTTTTACTCTAATATTATTGTAATTGGCGCCCCTGATTTTCTCCCTGAATCCCGTATATTAGGATTGTGGGGGATTCGAGAGATGTAAAATAGAATAAATACCTCTCGGAGAATGGGTGAGGGGGGAAGGTACTGTCTTATCGAGCACCTCTGCCGGCGTGCGGTGGTTGAGTGCCTGATGCGGCCGCTGACGATTATACTACTTGACGAAGACAGCGATCCAGTGAGCGTCTGATTGCCTGCCCACGAGGCCTGAAAGCGGTCGATCTGAATCCTGAGAGTCTGAAATCACTTTTCGATGTGGTTTTGCAAGGAGTAGACGAACCGACCGGTGAGATCGAGGCACACGAGGGCAGTCACATAGCCGTAGCCATCGACCAGAACCACAGTGTCTGCGAGATCGTGCTACCGGTCCAAGAAGTACAGAAATGCTGTTGCAGCGTCCGTGCCGTGCCGTTCGAAGATCTCAACATCGAGCAAGAGTTTTGTCTCGATGACGATGGTGGTATAGAGCCAGTGGAACTCATCGTTAATTCGGACAGCCAAGTCATCGACAGCGATCCGCGACAGCGTTGCCGTCGGAGGGTCCATCAGAATGTCTGCCAGCCGATGAATCCACTACCAGACTGCACCATGCGAGCGATCTAGGCCGAGAGCCGTAATACAGCGGTTGTGTCCCTGATCGTCAACCGCCAGCGGCGAGGCGGACGTCGAATACCCTGACGGGCGTCCGCTCCCGCTGCCAACACTCAAGATATCCGCCGCGAAACTCTCTCTGAGCAGGGCAGAGAATGGCATGAACACCTAGCTCTTCAACCAGTTCGTTCTTTATCTAGACAGTACCTGTTTCCTTGTTTTACAGATATGGTGAACTTCTGGGGTATCTTCTAGATTTATCAACTCGTATCAATCGTCAACAGGAGCGAATTGTGCTCCGACATGAGTTCCATTATCTCCTTCCCGAAGTATGTTACTGTCATCAAGTTTCACATTATCACCTGGATTGAGACCTTTCCTAATTTGCGCAACCAAGTTTGCCCCCTCAAATCTGGCTATTCCTAGTCGATTTGGTTCCCGAACACCTTCAGGAGAAACGTGGACAGTTGTAATTGCGAGTAGTTCTCCGACACCTGGTTCCTGTTTGTTCCACTCTTGACCACCGCACTCTAGACAGTGTTTCTTCTTGTAGAATGTTCGATACCCACAGTTACTACACTCTAGAACTTTCGTCATGCTGTCTCACCCTTCAGCACCGTACAAACACTATTATTTCCAAACCCGGCAACGTTGACTGCCAGCCCACAGTTGACGTCACCTACCGCACGGTTGTTTGGCGCATCACCCCGAAGTTGCCATACAAGTTCGATGATCTGAGAAATACCTGTACCCCCGAGTGGATGGCCACGTGCTTTGAGTCCTCCACCCGGATTGATTGGAAGACTCCCGTCTCGGTTAGTAGTTCCATCAACTGTAAGCTGCCATGCCTTGCCACGTTCTGCAAGACCCAATTCCTCAACTTCTAACCATTCTAAAATTGAAAAGGCATCATGAATACACGCAACATCGATATCGGCTGGGGTTACGTCGGCAGCAGCGTAAGCGGAGTTACCGGCCTCTCGGACACTTTCGATTTTGAGGGGGTCAGATCGGTCTGCAACAGCATGGGTTCCGACAGCCCCTTCACAGGCAGCAACTTCAACGCCATCATCTCCTGCAGTAAGTAGCACGGCAGCAGCTCCATCTCCTGTCGGACAACAATCATAGAGGCGAAGGGGATCTGCCACTACTGGTGATTCGAGTACGTCATCGACAGTTACCTCCTTATCAAAGTGAGCATAGGGGTTCTGCCTAGCGTTGTCGTGATTTTTGACTGCGACATGTGCAAGGTCCTCTCTATCGGCGTCGTACATCCGGAAATAGCGATCTGCTGCTAAGCCCGCGAATGAGGGAAGAGTCACGCCCTGCTCATATTCCGCGTCATGAGTGATTCGACTGATGATCTCAGTCGAAGTCGCGGTGTCGGCGGCCGACATCTTCTCTCCACCAATAATGAGCGCAGCCTGGGATCGGCCTGATCGGATGGCATCAAAAGCATCAAGGAAAGCACTAGCGCCACTTGCACTGGTGTTTTCGATACGGCGTGCAGTAATATCAGTAATCCCCAATTCGGAGGAGAGTGCATTCGCTAACCCGGACCGGCGATTGAATGCTTCGGCAGCAGCGTTGCCTACGTGAAGCGAGTCTATGTTAGTCGGTATTACATCAGCGTCATCTAATGCACGATCTGCTGCAGTCGTGAGCAGTTCGAGAAGAGGACGCTCGTCTTTATTAGTAAACACTGTCATTCCAACACCAGTAATGGTTGGAGATCTATCTAATGGCTCTCCGCTTCCCGTCGATTGTGTCATTGTACGTGTTGGCATATCATCCACGGTGGTAAAAATGTGTTGTCCGTATAGAACACTGTAGTCAAGGTACTTTCAGGTAATATCAGTTCTATTCTAACATCGTACTACACCAAACTCTTATTAGCACCGTTCCGCATCATCTTTGCATGGCAGATGGAGAGGCCACTCCGCAGAAAATACTCGATGGTATCACTGTGATCGACCTGACGACGTTCGTAACTGGTGGATTTGCCACCTTGATGCTCGCTAATCAAGGTGCAGAGGTGATTAAAGTAGAGCGGCCAGATGTCGGAGATGATAGTCGGTACTCAGGCCCACCGTTTGTGGATACGAGCGAATACGATGGTCCTGGGAAGTCCGCTGCGGAGGAGGGGGAGTCACCCTACTTTTGGACAGTCAATTACGATAAACGTAGCGTCGAACTCAATCTTAAGAGCCCCGAAGGACTGGCAGTGTTGTATGACTTAATCGAAGAGGCAGATGTGGTTGTCGAGAATTTCCGTCCTGGTACAGCTGATCGACTCGGCGTCGGCTACGATGATGTCCGGGAGGTGAACGATAGCATCATCTACTGCTCCATCTCGGCGTTTGGTGATACAGGGCCGTGGAGCGAACGACCAGGATACGACCTACTCATCCAAGGGATGAGCGGAATCATGAATGTTACCGGGCCGGAGAATGGTGATCCAGTCAAGGTTGGGCTCCCACAGACAGATCTCATCACAGCGATGTGGGCGGCATTCGGCATCGTTGGGGCTCTCTTCCGACGAGAGCTCACTGGAGAAGGGGATCGCGTTGAACTGGGAATGCTTGATGCTTCTCTACCTTGGCTCACCAAGCAGGCAGGGAAGGTGTATGCCGGCGAGGAGCCGAGCCGCATGGGTACAAAAGATCCAGTCTTGGCTCCATACCAGAGCATACCCACTGCTGATGGGTTCCTAAATGTTGCCTGTGGGAACCAGAAACTCTGGGAAGAACTCTGTGAAGCAATCGATCGTCCGGAGCTTATCAGTGATTCCCGCTTTGAGACAAACTCGACCCGTGTTGAGCACATGGAAGAACTGGAAGACGAACTCACACAGACGTTCAGTGAACAGACAACCAACGACTGGGTGGAAAAGTTAGCTGAGGAGAAAGGTCTCCCGGTGGGGCCAGTTTATGGGGTGGAGGAAGCACTGCAGAACGAGCAGGTTCAGTCACGAGATGTAGTCCGAAAGACCGAACACCCGGCGGCTGGCGAGATCCCAGTCATTGAGCATCCCTTGAACTACGCGAATGCTGATGCGGGCTTTGCCGATGCACCGCCGCTGCTTGGTGAGGACACTGAGTCTGTAATTCGGAACCTCGGATATACCACCGAGGAGTTGGATACTCTGCGAGAGAAAGGCGCAATACCGGACGAATAATAATCATCTGTCGGTCTCTGCCACTGCTGAGATAACTTTTGGAAGCATCACGAATGCCGTATTTTGGATTACTGGGTGCAGATACGTTCTATTAGGAACTATTCTTTGTCCTGTAGATTAGAAATCATAAGTTCACCCAATCACCATACTTTGGCTTGACTATCGTCATTTCCCCCCATCATTCATCCTAATATACGGGATAAGATCTGACCCATTTTACGATCCTTTTTACAATGATATGAGTGTAAAGGCGAGGGGATACCTCACTGACTTTGGCTCCTCCACCTCTCATAGAGAACTCTGGAATTGATATTCTGGCAATGCCATCCTAGTATATGAAGATCCCTGGTGCAGCGGTGTTAGATCACCTGCATTCTCTACTTCTATTTTCTTTTTTCTCCCCACAAACCGCTTTTAGGATTCAAGAAGGGAGGTCAGCGGAAGCAGTATCTTGGGGTAGTGGGCAGAGAGACCGAAACAGCAGAATACGGCTATCCAGAGGTCGCATCCCAGAATGTAAGATTTATGCTTACGTATCCCCAGGATCCATCCATGAGTGATAAGATAAAAACACGCGCTAAAACGACGCAAACGTCCCTTGAGCTGGTTGAGACTGTACGTGAGCTTAATGGGGCTACTTTGGAAGAATTATCCGAATACATGGGAATGTCTACCAGCACGGTACATCGTCACTTAGCGACGCTCAGGGACTACGGCTATGTGATTCAAGAAGATGATGTCTATCGAATCGGACTGAAGTTTCTCTCTATAGGAGGATATGCACAGCGCCAAGTCGATGCCTATCCGATGATCAAGGAGAAGGTAGACCAACTAGCTGAGGAGACAGGCGAACGTGCGCAATTCATCGTCGAGGAACAAGGACAGCGTGTCTACTTGTATACAGAGGTTGGAGAGAGTGCAGTCCAAACGGGGGCTCACGTCGGGAAGCGAGGAGAAGCTTATTCAAGTGCAGGCGGGAAGGCAATCTTGGCGAACCTTCCCGAAGAGCGTGTTCACGAGATCGTCGAAGAGCGGGGTCTATCTAAGACAGGCCAGAACACGATCACTTCAAGGGAGACGTTATTTGATGCACTCGACGAAATCAGGGATCGGGGATATGCATTCAATAAACAGGAGACGACAGAAGGCGTGCATGCGGTGGGTGCTGCCGTCTTGGATTCGGAAGGTGAGGTCCTCGGTGCGCTCAGTGTTTCTGGACCCGCTCATCGGTTAAAGGAGGACATCTTGACTGAGGAACTACCAGAAATAGTTCTGGGAGCAGTTAACGAACTCGAACTCCATATCGAGCATTCGGTTAACTGAGCAGAACTGTTTTCGGTATCGCAAGAGAACTACGAAGTAAATATGCAGACAAACGATCTGAAGGTGACCCAGTTTACGACACTCGGTCATGCGCTCTTTCATACGTACGAGCTTTCTATTCCCCTATTCGTCGGACTGTGGATGGACGAGTTTGGATTCTCAGCACTTGTCATTGGTACTGTCGTAGGCGCCGGGTATGCACTCATCGGGATTGGTGCGCCGGTCAGCGGCGTGCTGTCGGACTACTTTGGATCCCGGCGTCTGATCATCATCTCTATCTTGGGCATGGGAGTGGGATTCGCTTTACTGAGTTTAGCTAGTGGGATTGCCAGTTTGCTGCTTGCCGTCCTTCTTTGGGGAGTGTTCGCCAGCATATATCATCCTGCTGGGCTTTCTCTTATTAGCCGTGTAGCGACGGAAGAAGGGACTGTCTTCGCTTATCATGGTGCGGGGGGTAATGTTGGAACTGCGCTCGGGCCACTGTGTACGGCGTTCCTTCTCTCGGTCGTAGACTGGCGGATGACTGTGGTGATTCTGTTCGTTCCAGCCGCTATCGCCGCCCTCATTGGCATCAGTATAGAGTTCGAGGGGGGAGAACGGGATGCGATGGCGCCAACTTCGCTGTTTGATGCCAGTCGAACTGTTGTCACAAATTCCCGGAGGCTTTTCACACTTGGATTCTCAGTCGCGTTCATCGCCGTGCTGCTATACGGAACGTATTACAGAGGACTGTTGACGTTTCTCCCCGATGTTCTCGGACAGTCCCCGTGGCTCTCCCCGTCCGAATTTCTCGGCCAGTCGTTCTCACCTGCTGAGTATGTCTATTCAGGTCTGTTAACCGTGGGTATCGCTGGCCAGTACGCAGGTGGTAAATTAACCGACCGAATTTCAAGTGAGGTTGCTTTCCTTGGTGCGCTGACCGGGCTCGTTGTTCTCTCTTTGGCATTTGTTCTCGTGTGGCAGGTGGGCGCGACTGCGATCGTGGCTGTTAGTCTCGCACTTGGGTTTTTCGTGTATGGAACTGCGCCTATTTACCAGGTCATCATCTCTGAACAGGCCGCAGACGGCGTCCAAGGGCTTTCATACGGGTTCACGTACCTAGCAATGTTCGGTATTGGGGCAATAGGAGCGAGCGTCGCTGGGACGGTTTTGACATACGCTACGACCTCGAGTCTATTTCTGGTACTTGCGGCGCTCGCGGCAACAGGGGCCTTCTGTGTCCTCGTTCTACGACACATCTAAAACAAGATTTCAGATCCTCACTAAAGCACTACTCAGCTGGTAGGATCGATGACGATTTTCCCCATTACACCGGAGGACATTAGCTGCTCGTGAGCCGCTGATAGCTCATCAAGGTCAAATACGCTATCGATCTGAACAGTAAACCGCCCATCGGCAAGTCGTGGAGCCACGCGTTGCAGGATCGGCGCTTGTACGTCCGGTGATGCCGCAAGCGACATGAACCGCAAGTCAGCGTCAGCCTGTTTCGCTGTCATCGACGGACCTGGTGGAATTTCGATCGGTGATTCCTCACCAATGATGACAATGCGTCCACTGGCGGCGAGCCGTTCGAGATCGGCTTTAATGTTGGCGTCGGCGTGGGGTTCAAGCACCACATCGATCTCTTGTCCATCCGCAGCAGCCTTGAGGTCGTCGACGAGGTCATCGGAGCGATAATCGACGACAGCGTCGGCACCCATCGATCTGGCCATTGATGCAGGTTCGCCCTCGCGAGCTGTCCCAATCACGTAACTCCCGGCTTGGGCCGCAATCTGAACACCAGCGTGACCGACGCCGCCGGACGCACCATGAATTAGACAAACGTCTCCCATAGAGAGTCCGCCACGGTCAATGAGTGCACGCCAAGAAGTCGCGAAGGCCATTGCGGCCGCTGCACCCTCTCGAAAGGACACTGCTTCAGGAAGGTGTGCCAACATGTTCTCTGCCGCCACCGTGTACTCTGCATAGGTCCCCGGCGAAAAGATCCCAAGGCCAGTGGCGAAGACACGGTCACCCTTTTTGAAGTTACTAACGTCATCTCCGACCTCCTTGACGACGCCGGCCATGTCCGAGCCCCCGATGTGTGGAAGCCCTTCCGCTGGAGGAACGTTTCCTTTCCGTAGGTACGTGTCAATAGGATTCACACTGGCTGCCTCGATCTGGATAAGTACCTGATCGTCATCTGGCGTAGGCTTTTCCACGTCGTCTTCGAGTAGCAATACATCTTCGTCGCCGTATTCGTGGTAACGAACAGCTCGCATACCGTCACGTTAGGAGACCTCGTATATAATGTTGCGGCAAGAACTCACAACGTGGGTTGAGTTTAGATAGTTTGGTCTAGAAAAAGCTTAACAACCCCTGTCACTATTCTTGGTGTAAGTTCGGACCAGTAGGGTTCCGGACGGGTCTGAAGAATGACTGAGAGTAACAAACACTACCGGCGGACGTTCATCAAGGGAGCATCAGCTGCAGGAATACTCGGCGTCGCTGGCTGTCTCGATCAGACGGCTGGCGGTAGTGGTGGTGGTGATGGCGGCGGATCAAACTGGACGCTGGGGACTTCTTCCGAAGGATCGTCTTCGTTCCGTATCGGGTCTACCTGGACACAGTATGCCGAGCAGAACGACCTGCTCGACAATGTTGGCGTAGAGGCTGTCGTCACAGAAGGGACCAGCGCTTCCTATCGGCGGCTAGATAACGACGAATTCGAAATGAGTGGCACAACGACGCAACTGCTAGCCGACTCGCCTGACCAAGGAGCCTTCTCCGACCAATCGTTGCAGGACTTCGATTCGATCCGGCAGGTTCGGGGGTATATGGGCTTCTACAACTTCGGTGTATACAACGCTGACAAGGTCAGCGGTTGGGACGACCTTGAGGGACGTTCAGTTGCCATCTCCTCGTCCGGGTCCGGGACTCGACCGCCGGTCGAGTGGCTTGTTGACCAAGAGATCGGTCTGGACAATATCGACAACCGTTACATGGCATTCGCCGACATTCCTGCCGCATTGCGTTCAGGGCAGGTCGACGCGGCATTCACGTGGACGGTCAATCAGACTATTCCGCAGGGCTGGTTCCAGGAGATCGACGCGACAGTCAACTGGGAACCCCTGCAGTTCTCGGACTCAACCATCGATAAACTCAACAACGAACTAGGGTACTCTACATACGTCGAACTCGATTCGGAAACCGTCTCTGAGTTCGCCGAGAATTATCAGGATCCGATCGATTCGTTCACCCTGACGTACCTCTACGTGGTCAAGAGCGACCGTGATCCAGAGAGGGTTTACGAGATAACGAAGATGACGTACGAGCACGGTGAGGATCTGCTTGAAGAGGACGAGGTTATGGGCTTCTTCCCTGACCCTGATGCCTTCCTCGGGACGCTCCACCCCGATGTTCCGGTTCATCAGGGAGCGTACGACTACTACACCGAAGAGGGGCTCTGGGAGGACTACGACCTGACTCCCCCGCCCGAAGCTTGATTTAGTAGCAGACTCCTTTTTCTACAAATGGCTCAAGAAACACCGTCGGACAACAGCCGAACGTTAGAGGATATCGAGCAAACGATAGACGAAAAGTTTAGAGACAACTATGAGGTTTCGATCTGGAACCAGGGACTACTGGAATTGCTTACGTACGCAATCGCTATCGTCTTCTTTGCGTACCACATGTGGTACGGCTACACGTTTGCGATACCTGGTTCCCGCCATGGGATCATCCACCTGGCGATGGTCCTCTCGCTCTGGGGAATCATTCAGATGCTCGGCGTCGACCGGTCGTCGTGGCAGGGGAAGATAAAAACGGCCGCATACGGGCTCTACAGTGTGGTGTCGGTGATACCGCTATATATCATCCAAGACAACTTCGACAGCATCGTGATGGCCGCGGGTATCTACCAAGATACCTATGTATATCTGGGAATCTTGGTCATCGCGTTAGTGATGATCGCGCTCCTACACATTTCCCGGCTCATCACTGGCGTTGTACTGTTCGGTCTCGTCTACTCGTACTTCGGCCCGATGATGCCGGGGATCCTAGCCCACCGCGGCCTAACGCCCCGGCGGATCATCACAATGAACACCCTTGAGATGCAGGGTCTGTTCGGGACGCTGTTGCAGATTTCGGCGACCTGGGTCGTCATCTTCCTCCTGCTGGCTGGCCTGATGGAGAAATACGGCGGGATGGCGACGTTCATTAAGGGAATGACCCGCCTGGCCGCACGCCGCAAGCACATCGAGATCGGGCAAGTGGCCGTCGCCGCGAGCATGTTTATGGGGTCGATCAATGGTTCGACCGCCGCGAACACTGCGACGACCGGTGCGTTCACCATCCCGCTGATGAAAGAAAACGGCTACCGGGCGAAGGTCGCAGCCGCAATCGAGGCGGTCGCCTCATGCGGCGGTCAGGTCCTGCCCCCGATCATGGGCGCAGGCGCCTTCCTGATGGCGGAGCTCATCGATCCAAACTACTCCGACATCGTCGTCGGCGCCGTCGCTCCCGCGCTACTGTTCTTCCTGACAGTCGCAGTGTCTATCTCGCTCGGCACTAGTCACACTGTAGGACAGAACATCCGGACGACGCCCGACTCTCGGAGCGCCTTCAAGCGGGTCTTCGACATATTCTGGCATTTCGAGTACTTGGGGATGTTCGCCGTTCTGCTCTGGTACTTAATCGGGATCGGGGCAGACCCGATGGTCGCTGGGTTTTACAGCATCCTCGCGCTGATGGTGTTGCGCCTAGTGAGAGTCGCCCTCGAAATCGTTACCGGGGACGACGAGGCCCAACCGGCCCTGAAGCAGTACCTCCGCGAGTCACTTGAGGGCCTTCGGCGCGGTGCTGAGGCGACGCTCGACATCACCATCCTCCTGGCGAGCCTTGGCATCGTCATCCGGGCGCTTATTGTCACTGGCTTCGCCCAGCAGCTCTCGTCGTACCTCGTTCTCCTGTCGGGCGGTAGCGTCATCGTGATGCTGTTCCTTGCAATGCTATCGGCGATCGCGTTCGGCATGGGTATGTCGACGACGGCCGCGTACATGATCGTCGCCGTGTTGGTCGCACCGTCGCTGACCGAGATCGGTGTCAACGAGTTCACCGCTCACATGTACGTGTTCTACTTCGCTATCGTCTCGAACATCACTCCCCCGATCGCGTTGTCGGTTATCATCGGTCAGGGTATCGCAGGGTCGGACTTCTGGGAAACCGCGCTGGAGGCGTTACGGATCGGCTTCCCGATGTTCCTGATCCCGTTCGCGTTCTTCTACAACGAGGCGCTACTGTACCCCGGACCGATGACAATCGTCGCGTTCCTAATCGTGTTCGCCGGATTCATCGCCGTCAGCATTGGCCTCATGGGTCGCGTTCAGCAGGAGATTCCTGGGTACATGCGGGTCGCATTCGTAGCACTCGGGCTAGGCGCCATCTTTGTGCCGGCGATGATCGGTCAGGCAGTCATCGCCGCCGCTATCGTCGCCGGAATTGCCTACTTCCTGCGCACCACTGAAATCAGCACGATGCAGACGACCGAAGGATAGGTGTCGACCACTTCTGTCGGCTTTTCAGTGATTGTTTTTATTATGTACGAAGATAATGGACTTGTATGGCTGATGGATGGCAATTGCTCCAAGCGGCGGAGAATGACCCAGAGGACGAGAAACCCGGTCGACGGTGGGAACTATCGCCTGAACTAGGTATCGATGCGTTCAATATTAACGTCGCCGTCCTTGAGCCCGGCGAACGGCTCTCCCAGAACCACTTCCATTACCATGAGGAACAGGAAGAACTCATTCACGTCGCTGTCGGCCGTTGCAAGGTCGAAGTGGCAAACGACCGCTTCGACGTCGACGACGGAGACACAGTCCGCTTCGATGCCGGCGAAACCGGTGTCCACCTCGTGCATAATCCCTTCGACGAGCCCTGCCGTATTATTGCAATCGGATGGCCGCCAGAGGGACGGTATCCCGTCGAGAAGGTAAAGACGCGCGATGAACTGCTCGAAGAACGGGAGTGATCAGCTATCGATGATAATTGTCACGAAAGCGTATTAGCGCCTATTTTCTAGCCATCCGCGTGAACCTTGATAACATCGATATGGGCTAGAAGCATCTATTTGATTGAGATAGGTCTCGTTTATGTGGGGTACGAAATCAAGAGTAAACCCAACAGAGATGCCCGTCGTTCAGATCGGGTTTTCGAAGTGTTCTGGCCAGACCGAGAGCGGGTTCCAACGGGAATATTAAGTTGCCAGCCGATCATATGTTGAATATGCCTGAACTTCTCGTTCCGATAGACGAGCAGGAACAACCAGCTCAACGGATTGTGGATGGAATCGCAGGTTTCCCGTTTGATCCCGAAGAGACCCGTCTCACGGTACTGAACGTCTTTGAGGAGTTCGAAGTGACGAGCGGGGAGTGGTCGACCATCGAGTCAGACGATTTCTACAACGAAGAAGAGTTCCCTGAAAACGTCGCGCGGACCGCCGCAAAACTGTCTGACTTCGGCTATACAGTCGACGTTCGCCGAGAGCATGGCGACCCAACGGAGGAAATCATCAGCCTTGCTCACGAACTCGATGTGGATGCAATCGCCATCGCCGGACGACAGCGTAGCCCAGTTGGTAAGGCACTTCTGGGAAGTGTGACTCAAGAGGTGATCCTCACGGCCGACCGCCCCATCCTCGTCTTCCCGAAGGATGAGGACTGACCGTCCTCCGGGCGTCCCTTGACCTCGTGACGATCGGCGACCGAACGTCGTCTTGATTGCGAAGCCGCTAACCGTGGGCTGTCACCGGCGGCGGAGCCCTGAAACTGTTCATCGCCATATTAGTCGCCGGTTTTTTCTTCTCCGGGTTCATCCCTCTCCACTCTGCGTTCGGCGTCGACGCTGCACCGAAATTTAGTGGACCGGCAAGCGCGATCGCAACCGCTGCTACCTATCTCGGCATGGCCGTGGGCCCAGTCAGTATCGGCCTCCTCGCGGAAAAGATAGAACTCGCGTTGGCAATGATGATCCCGATTGGTCTCCTCGTTTGCCTTATTGCCGTTTTCGTTGTCGCTCGACTCACTGTTACGGACACAGCGGTTCACGGATAACATCCAACTTGGAACGATGATCTCGACCAGCGGACCGAATAGACATTGATGAGATCCATCCGGTATGATATTTCGTAGCATCACAGAGCCAGTTCCGGAGTGATGGGCTGAAAACGGATAGAAAACTTACTCCGAGAATAGGACTTATATTGGCGGATCTCCCATAAGGACGTAATCATGGCTATTCTTGACGTGATCAAGCTGACGACATATACCATATCTGTGGAAAGAAACTGTTCAAAAGGATCCAGATAGAAGGATGACCGCAGATTCCAACACGCCGGTTGAGGTATCACCGGCCGCCGACGATCGTGCAGAGTACGACTACGTCTCCGATGACGTCGAACGCCCCGGATTAGTCGAAGATCTCCGCGGTCGTATTGACGGCGACGTTCGCTTCGATACGTACACGCGACAGCTGTACGCGACAGACGCCAGCGCCTACGAACAAACGCCGATCGGCGTTGTCTATCCGACATCGACTGACGACGTCTCGGCAGTCGTTACCTACTGCGCCATGCGAGAGATTCCTGTCCTCCCGCGTGGAGGCGGAACCAGTCTAGCCGGCCAGGCAGTGAACGAGGCTGTCGTTCTGGACTTCACGCGATACATGGATGATATCATCTCAGTCTCGACCGACGCTCGTCGCGTCCGGGTGCAACCGGGGACAGTTCTTGCCGACCTCAACCGAAGACTCGCTCCGCACAGTCTCAAGTTTGCGCCCGATCCGGCTGCCGGTGACCGCAGCGCTATCGGCGGTGCCATCGGCAACAACTCGACTGGGGCTCACTCACTCGTCTACGGGAAGACCGACGCCTACATCGAGGAGTGCGAAGTCGTCCTCGCAGACGGCACTGTCGCAACACTCGGCGATACTGAAGTCCAGACTCTGCGCGAGGAAGCCGACCTCGATGGAGACCTGCTCGAACGCGTGTACGCCGAGGTCGTCCGCATCCTTGACGAGGAAGCTGACGAAGTTCGGGAGCGATTTCCCGATCTGAAGCGCAATGTCTCCGGTTACAACCTCGACGTACTCGTCGAGGAAGCGGAGACCGGGACCGTTAACCTCGCCCGGCTACTCGCAGGTAGCGAGGGAACGCTAGCGGTCGTCACTGAAGCCGAACTGTCGCTCGCACCTGTTCCGGAGACGAAATCAGTGTCGTTGCTGTTCTACGAGAGCGTCCTCGACGCTGTCACCGACGTTCAGCACGTCCTCGACCATGAACCGGCAGCAGTCGAACTCATCGATGATGTGCTTCTCGGACTGGCACGAGATACCGCCGACTTCGAGGCGGTAGCATCGCTTGTTCCGTCGGAGGCTCAGGCGGCGCTGTTGGTAGAGTTTTACGCCGATAACGACGAACATGGCTGCGAACTGACGGCCGACTTGCTCGCCGATCGCGTCCCCGTAGCTGCCACGGAAGCCACACCGAGCGGCGGGCGGCCGACCGCTGACGAAACGCTCGCGCTCGCAGGCCATGAGGCACACGATGAAGTTGACCGCGACAAGTTCTGGAAGCTTCGGAAGGCCGGTCTCCCCATCCTCCTGTCGCGTACGTCCGACGAGAAGCACATCAGCTTTATCGAGGACTGTGCTATCCCGCCGGAGCACCTTCCCCAGTTTGTTGAGCGTTTTCAGACATTGCTTGCGGAGAAAGACCGGGACGTCGACGCGGCTTTCTACGCACACGCCGGTCCAGGTGTCCTACATGTCCGTCCTCTCGTCAACACAAAGGCTGCCGAGGACAGGAAGGATATGGTAGCTATCGCCGACGCAGTGACCGACATGGTCGTCGAGTTCGGTGGGAGCGTCTCCGGCGAACACGGTGACGGTCGCGCCCGTACCCAGTGGAACCGGAAACTGTACGGCGATGCCGTCTGGCAGGCATTCCGTGATCTTAAGTCCGCATTTGATCCAGACTGGATACTGAACCCCGGGAACGTCTGCGGCGACCACGACATGACCGACAACCTCCGATACGATGACGCATACGCCCATGACGCAGGTTTCGACCCTGCGCTTAACTGGGAGAACGAGAACGGCATGCAGGGGATGGTCGAACTCTGTCACGGCTGTGGCGGCTGTCGTGGCGGCCAAGAGACGACAGGCGGCGTGATGTGTCCCACCTTCCGCGCCGTCGAGGAGGAGAGTACGGCCACCCGCGGCCGGGCGAATCTCCTCCGACAGGCTATGAGCGGTGATCTTCCTGATAATCCCACCGACGACGAATTTGTCGACGAGGTACTTGACCTCTGTATCGGCTGCAAAGGCTGTGCGAAGGACTGCCCCAGTGAGGTGGACATGGCGAAGCTCAAAACGGAAGTGATGCACGCCCGTCATCAGGAACACGGAGCTAGCCTCCGCGACAAAATCTTCGCCAACGTAGACACGCTGGCAGCACTCGGGAGTGCGTTTGCGCCCCTGTCCAACGTCGCGCAATCGCTACCAGGTGCGGATACTTTCACTGAGAAAGTTATCGGCATCGCCAGCGAGCGTTCGCTCCCGAGTTTCCATCGTGAGACGGTTCAGGACTGGTTCGATGCGCGTGGCGGACCGAAAATCTCAGCCTCCGAAGCCGATCGCAAGGCGGTCTTCTTCGCCGACACGTATACGAACTACAGCCATCCAGAGGTTGGAAAATCTGCGATACGTGTTCTTGAGGCTGCAGGCGTTCACGTGACCGTGGCTGATAACACAGACAGCGGCCGTCCTGCGCTCTCGAAGGGGTTCATCGACGAAGCACGCGATACCGTTGAGGAGAACGTTTCTAAACTTTGGCCACAAGTCAGTGAGGGTCGGGAGATCGTCCTCGTGGAACCGTCCGACGCTGTCATGTTCCAGTCTGATGCCCTTGACCTTTGTTCCGGGGACCGTGTCGAAGCGATCGCAGAGAACACTTACGGCGTCTGCGAATATCTGGATACGTTTCGCCTCGACGAGAATATCGATTGGAAGGTACCATCGGACTCACTAGTCTATCACGGTCACTGTCATCAGAAGGCGACGAAGAAAGATCATCACGCCGTCGGTATTCTTCGTCGTGCAGGCTATCCGGTTGATCCAGTGGACTCTGGTTGTTGTGGCATGGCAGGGAGTTTCGGCTATGAGGCTGAACATTACTCTCTGAGTCGTGCTATCGGTGACATTCTCTTCGATCAGATAGAACAGAGCAACGGGCAAGTCGTCACTGCCCCGGGTGCGTCCTGCCGAACCCAACTCAGTGACGGCCCAGTTGATTCAGTTCCAGCGGACAGCGAATTGGCCGAAACATTATCTAATAGTAAGAAACCGCCGACGCCAGTCGAACTGCTAGATCTCGCTCTTTCTTCTTGAATATCATATCCCGATATATCGGAATATTTCTGGTGTGGCTGATTCGGTATTTGCGTTATCCCTGTGATTTATTACTATGGATACGCCACGATAACACGCCGTCGTGTGGTGACCAGCCCTTTAAAAGCAATGATGCCGCAGATCCGGCATTGTCACGACGGTATCACTGGCTCCCACCAGTTTGTGAGCGAATGGGGTCACGATCTTTACCCATAGGCGGCAACCCTACGCTCACAAATTTACTTGGAGAGATAGTTGCCAGGAATATGTAGAGTTTTGATCCCTCAATCAGGGCTTTAGATCTTGATAGAGTAAATCCCCTGTCCGTTAGATAACTATTCACTTGATATATATCAGATTCATCTGTACTGGCAGCGTAGGATCCGGCCCGCAGGAGCCGGTCGAGGAAATATACGAGATGTTCCGAGAGCAGCGTGACTACGTCGTCGACCGTATCGAGGCCATCGACGAACTCTCCTGTCGGCGGCCAGAGGAGGCATTCTACCCGTTTGTCGATCCGGACGTCGAGGCGTCGAGTCTCGCCGCCGCGAAGGAACTGCTGACCGACTACGGCATCGTTCTCGCGCTGGGCGATGGGTTTGGCGACGCAGACGAAGGACAACTTCGACTGTGTTTCGCCAACGATAGGGACCGTCTCGGACCGGCTTCGACCGCATTGAACACTTCTTCGACGTCCGTTGACAGCGAGGTAACACCGAAGTACAGTGCCTGTCGATCCGGTATCGCAGCGCTTCGGACCTGATATCTAGGTCGGAACCTCGTCGGCGGGCCTCTGATGGACGACACCACTATCGAGAGTCCGTAACGCAGTGGTCTGTCTCGTCACCTGTTACGTGGTACCGCGACCACCGGGGAGGAGCGCTGGTACTTCGAGACGCAAGGAAGGACGCTGACCCCGAGCATCAAGAACAGCGTCGCTTGGGAGTCTGACTCGCTCGAAGTCGTCTACGCGCTGTGTCTCGCCGACGGCGAATGCCTGTTCCGATCGGATGCACTGGCCGACAAGGGACAGCGATTGGTCTCTCGCCCGGGCGACATCCTCGGCGTGAACGACTGGAAGTCAGTGAGCAACTACCAGATCCGCTGGACTAGAGAGCGCCGTCAATCGACTGCTACGCCTACGTGAATAACTGAATGTCCAAGAAGATATAGTTTCGAGTTTCGTACTCATAGGATTGACCCTGAGCCAACCGCCAATCAAGACCTTCTGACCGATCGTGGCGTCGACGGACGAATCGATAGCACGGCTGTGCGTCGCTTTCCGAACATCTACGACACCTTTCTTTCACCGGATGGTTCATACAAAGAGGGCCAGCATACGTAGTGCTCGGTCGACGATGGGACGAATTCAACAATCTTTCTTCTGGAGTTTTTAGAGCTGGGAGATGTATTTCTAAATATCCCAGATTAGGGCTTGGTGAGGTCATGAAAAGGCATATTTCCACAACCGATAGGAATTATTAGAAGTTAGCAGAGTAGATTTACAGTAGATGTAGAGCCACCGGATCTCTCCGATTGTGTCTCGAGTGACTGCGCCTGTCAACCGGATCAGTGATCGTAGCCGCCACTAACTTTTTCAGACGTTATCTGTCTCGTGAACGGTCGCAAGATCGCCGTCGTGAACGGATTCTGCCCGCTGATAACCGTGTGAATATACTTTCCGTCGTACTCCGCGGACTCTCAGGTCACCCAACCGGATTACAGTCGACCTCCGTGACAGACTGTTTGCCGTCATTCTAAGGAAACGAACAACTAACTCCGTACTCCCAGAAACGAATGCGTCGTCGGGCGGCAGCGGCGGGACGGCGCTGTCGGCAGCGTCGGGCGCTCGGTCGGGCTCCACGGTGAGCTCCAGTGAGGGAGAATCGGGCACGGGGTGTCTTGCCGCCAGCCATTATTTAAAACTTCATAACGCGAATATAATATCTGGATAAAGGCCAGTGATGGTATGGGGTAGCTTATTAGGCGGCTACCGATTGGCCCGTCTCTCAGACGAAAAAGCGTCCGTTCAGCTATCGTCGTCGGGCCAGCGCTCGATGTACACCGCTTCGTCGGTGTAGAACCGGACCGCGTCATCGCCCTGCGCATGCAGGTCGCCGAAGAAGGAATCGTCGTGACCGCCGAAGTGGAAGAACGCCATCGGCGCGGCAGTGCCGACGTTGATACCGAGGTTCCCGGCCTCCGCCCGCCGTCGGAACTCCCTCGCTTCCCGGCCGCTGTCGGTGAACAGGCTCGCGGCGTTGCCGAAGTCGCTCTTGTTGAGCGTCGACAGGGCGTCGTCGAAGTCGCTCGCGCGGATCAGCGCGAGGACCGGCCCGAATATCTCCTCGCGGGCGATCACCATGTCCGGCTCGACGTCGCCGAAGACGGTCGGTCCGAGGAAGTACCCCTCGTCGGGCACGTCTGCCTCGCGGCCGTCGAGGAGGAGGTCGGCGCCCTCGCCGATACCCGTCTCGATGTAGTTCAGCACGCGGCTCTTCGCCGACCCTGAGACGAGCGGGCCCATGTCCGTCCCGGCGTACCGTCCGTCGGCGACCGTCAGCGACGACGCGCGCTCGACGACCTTGGACGCGAACGCCTCGTAGACGGCGTCGGCGACGACGGCGACCGGGTTGGCGAGGCAGCGCTGTCCGGTGTTAGCGAACGCCGACGAGACGGTCTGCTCGGCGGCAAAGTCCAGGTTCGCCGACGCCGACACGATGATGTGGTTCTTCGCGCCGCCCTGCGCCTGCACACGTTTGCCGTTGGCCGCGGCCGTCTCATAGACGTGCCGCGCCGCGCCGGTGCTGCCGACGAAGGAGACGCCGACCACGTCGTCGTTTTCGAGCAGCGCATTCGCCGTCTCCTTGCCGCCGTTGACGAGGTTGACCACGCCGTCCGGGAACCCCGCCTCGTCGACGAGGTCGTAGATCGCTCTGGCCGTACAGGGCGTTCGCTCGCTGGGTTTGAGCACGAACGTGTTGCCCGTCGCGACGGCGTATGGCAGGAACCACAGCGGGATCATCCCGGGGAAGTTGAACGGCGTGATCGCGGCGAAGACGCCGAGCGGCTTGCGCACGGCCGTCTCGTCGATACCCGGTGCGGCGTGTTCGAGGTGGCCCGCCTGCATGCTCGTCGGAGCGCCGCACGCGACCTCGACGTTCTCGATACCGCGGCGGAGTTCGCCCCGGGCCTCGTCAACGGTCTTGCCGTGTTCCGTCGCGATCACCTCCGCGATCTCGTCCTGTCGTTCTTCGAGCAGCGCTTTCAACCGAAACAGCGGCTGAATTCGGTCCTCGACAGGGGTCTCGCACCACTGGCCGAACGCCACGTCAGCTTTTGCGACGGCGGCGTCGACGTCGGCCGGGGCCGTGAGCGGCGTCTCCCCGACGACATCGCCGGTCGCCGGGTTCTCGACCAGGTCTCTCGCGTCGGTGTCGACGTCCGCCCACTCGCCGCCCACGTAGTTCTCGACCGGCGTTCCCTCACGCAGTCGTCCGGTCATCATGGCTCGGCCGCGGACGCTGCCAGTTGCTCCTCCTCGATGACGATGTCGCGCTCGGCCAGTTCGTCGATGAACTGCGCGGGGTCGATGACCTCCTCGGGCGGTTTCGCTCCCGTGTCTAGGGCGTCGCCCTGACCGACGAGGGCGGCCGCGATGCCCATCGGCACGCCGGTCCAGACGGCAGTCGCCTTCAGACCCCAGTCGTCTAGGCGCGATTCGACGACGACGGAGTACCGGTAGTGTGCTTCTTCGCCGCCGGATCGACCGGTCACGTCCACGCGGAACGATTTCCACTCCTCGACCGGACCGGGCTTGGGCTGCCGGTCGAGGTGCCAGTCGAGAAACTCCCGCGGGGACGTCTCGACGCCCTCGAACTCGACCGTCTCCTCGCTGGTGAGGTTCAGGCCGATGAGCACGTCGCAGATATTCACCAGGTCCGGGGAGAACGCGACGCGGAAGTCAACGGTGTCGACGCCGTCGAACGTGTGCGGCATCGTCGCGATCTCCGAGTGGATGCTGTGGAACCCTTCGACTTCGCCTACGGGAGCCGGCATCTCATACGTCTCCCGTCCCGACAGCGGTTCGAGCGTCCGGAACTCGCCGTCCTCGTAGACGATCGGTTCCATCGTCAGCTCGTCGAGGATGGTCTTCGCGGAGTAAGCGAACCCCTCGCCGCCGCCTTTTGCACCGGTGCGAATGTGGATCGCCTCGACCTCGTCGAGCCGCTGTGCGCCTCTCGCCGCGGCGACGTTGGTGAGTCCCGGACTAGCACCGATGCCGAGGACCGCCGTGAGCCCCGCCTCGTCGAACGCGTCGTCGTACTCGAGCTGGTCCTGGGTCTTGTGGTACAGTCCGCCCAGATCGAGGTAGTGACAGTGCGCGTCGAGGCAGGCCTCCATCACGTCGACGTTGAACGCGTACGGGAGCGCGTTGGCGACGACGTCGCTGTCCTCGATCAGGTCGACGAGCGAATCGTGGTCGGTGACGTCGACCTTTGCGGTCGCAACGTCGCCGGGGAGATCGTCCGCGAACCCCTCCGCGGCGTCGATATCGGCGTCCGCGATGAGGAGGTCGTCGACCGCGTCGTTCGTCGCGAGTTCCCACGAGGTGGCCCGGCCCATCGCGCCGCAGCCACCGAGTGCTGTTACCTTCATCAGTAGTCCCTGTAGTTCATCATGACCGCTTTCGTCTGCGTCATCGATTCGAGGTGCCACTTGCTGCCGTACCGACCGCCGGAGCCGCTCTCGCCGTAACCGCCGAACGGGAGCAGGCGTTCCCAGTAGTTGTTCGTCTCGTTGACGAACACGCCGCCGGCCTTGATCCGATTGGCGGCGTCGTGGGCGCGTTCGAGCGAGTCCGTGAAGATCGCCGCCTGCAGCCCGTACCGGGAGTCGTTGGCGATCTCGATCGCCTCGTCGAAGTTACTCGCTGTGATGATCGGCGTCACCGGGCCGAACGTCTCTTCCTGCGCGATCGGCTGGTCCGGACCGACGCGGTCGAGGACCGCGGGCTCGTAGTAGAGACCGTCCGATTCGCCGCCGGTGAGCAGTTCTGCACCGGCGTCGGTCGCCTGCGAGACGTGGTCCGCGGCCTTCCGCTGAATGCGCTCCGAGACCATCGGCCCGACGTCCACGCCGTCCTCGAACGGGTCGCCGACCACGAGGTCTTCGGTCTTCTCGACCACCGCGTCGACCAGCGCGTCGTGGACGCCCTCGGTGGCGATGACGCGTTCGGTGCCGCAACAGACCTGCCCCGCGTTCCAGTTCGACCCGACGACGATGCTCTCGGCGGCGTGGTCGACGTCGGCGTCGTCGAGCACGATGATCGGGTCCTTGCCGCCCATCTCAAGGAGACACTGGGCGTTGCGCTCGGCGGCCGTCTTGGCGATCTGCTGGCCGACCTCGGTGCTTCCGGTGAACGCGATGAGGCGGATGTCCCGGTGTTCGACAAGCGCCTGCCCCGTCTCGCCCGCGCCCGTGATCAGGTTGAACGCGCCGTCCGGGAGGCTGGACTGCTCGAACGCCTTCGCGATGTGATACGCGGTCAGCGGCGTTTCCTCGGCGGGCTTGAAGACGACGGGGTTGGCCGTCGCGATGGCCGAGTAGATCGATCCGCCCGGCACCTCCAACGGGAAGTTCCACGGGGAGATGACCGCGCAGGGACCGTACGATTCCCGCTGCGTATAGGCGAACCGCCCGCGGTGTTCCGACGGGACGACGTCGCCGAACAGTCGGATCGCATCGTGGGCGTAGTCGTCGCTCGACTCGATCACGTACTCCGTCTCCTCGTACGACTCGTGGAGCGGTTTGCCCTCCTCGCGCGTGATCAGTTCCGCGATCTCGTCCTCGTTCGCCTCGAAGTACTCCGTTACCTCGTCCAGTACCGCGGCGCGCTCGTAGGCGGTCATCTCCTCCAGTTCCCGCTGCGCGTCGCGAGCGGCCTTGACGGCCTCACGGACGTCTCGGTCGCTCGCCGCGGGGACCGTGTCGATAACCTCTCCGTCGACCGGCGATACCACGTCGACTCCGTCGCTCCCGCTGGCGTCGACCCACTCGCCGTCGATGTATAGCTGTCTCATGTGTGACCTCCTCACGCATCATTGACCAACATGTATGAAAAACCTTTCTGCTAAAAGCACGTTAGCCGAAATAGATTCGGCATAGTTGCGAATAAGGAGAATATCCTCTGTCTAGAGGTCAGGTTCGTCCAGTGCGACGTTGACCGCTTTCGTCCGCGTGTACTCCTCCAGCGTCGACTTCGCGCACTCCCGACCGATGCCCGACTGCTTGAACCCTCCGAACGGCGTTCCCGGGACCGTTCCGAAGTACTGGTTGACCCAGACGCTTCCGGCCTCGATGTCGGCCGCGGCGCGGTGGGCGATCGACGCGTCGGTGGTCGCGACACCCGACGCGAGGCCGTAGGGCACGTCGTTGGCCAGTTCGATCGCCTCCTCGTAGGTCTCGAACGTCATGACCATCTGGACCGGGCCGAAGATCTCCTCCTGCGCGATCCGCATATCGGGCGTCACGTCGTCGAAGACCGTCGGCTCGTGGAACCAGCCGTCGGCGATGCCCTCGGCGCGGTCGCCGCCGGTGAGGACCGTCGCGCCCTCCTCCTTTCCGATCTCGACGTACTCCCTGACTTTCTCGTACTGGTCGGCGAAACAGAGCGGTCCCATGGCGGCGTCCTCGGTGAGCGGATCCGAGGGCGCGTACCCCTCGACGGCGTCGAGGTAGTGGTCGAGGAACTCCGCCTTCACGGCCTCGTGGACGATGACGCGGGAGGCCGAGTCGCAGGACTGCCCGCCGTTGTAGAACCCGCCGACCGCGGCGGACTCGGCGGCGGCTTCGACGTCCGCGTCGGGGAACACGACGAACGGGTTCTTTCCCCCGAGTTCCAGCGTGACGGGCGTGATAGTGTCCGCTGCGGCCTCCATCACCTGCCGGCCGACCGGCACCGACCCCGTGAACGAGAGCTTGTCGACGCCGTCGTGTTCGGACAGCGGCGCGCCGGCTTCCTCGCCGAACCCAGTGACGACGTTGAGAACGCCGTCGGGCAGGATCCCCTCCGATAGCTGGGCGGCGCGGACGACGGCGAGCGGCGCCTCCTCCGCGGGCTTGCAGACGGAGGCGTTGCCGGCCGCGAGCGCCGCGCCCACTTTCCACCCCATGAGCAGAACGGGGTAGTTCCAGGGGAGGATCTGCCCGGCGACGCCGTACGGCTCCTGCCGGACGTAGGCGTGGCCGTCGCCGCCGACCGGGACCTGATCACCCTGCTGCGCGCGGGAGACGTCCGCGTAGTACTCGAAGAAGTCGAGGCCGTTCTCGACGTCCGCCTTCGCGAACGCGAGCGGCTTCCCCACTTCGAGCGACTCCAGCAGCGCCAGTTCCTCCGCGTGGTCCCGCAGCGCGTCGATCCACTCGCGGAGCGCGGTCGCGCGCTCCGCCGCGGTCGTCTCGCCCCACTCGCTCTCGGCGGCGTCGCGGGCGGCCGAGACTGCGTCGTCGACGTCGTCTGCGCCCGACCGCGGCACCTCCGTGATCGGTTCCTCGACGGCTGGGTCGGCCACTGGGAAGGTGTCCCCGTCACCGGACGAGCGGTGATCACCGTCGATCCAGTTCCCGAAATCGACGCCGTCGGTCGCCTGTTCGATAGCCGATGCGTGGTTCGCACTGATAGTGTCGGTGTAGTAATCCATGTGCGGTAGGGAGGGGAGTTACTCCGTCAGGACGACCGCGTTGTCGGCGCTCCAGCCGATCGTAACGGTCCGTCCCGTCGAGAGGTACTCGCCCTGGTCTTTGATCTGCATGTCGACGGTCATCTCCAGGCCGTTCGACAGGGTGACGACGAACTTCCCGCGATTGCCCTTGTAGATCTCGTCGACGACCTCTGCCTCGAAGCTGTTGTCCAGTCCTTCGGCCTCGTCTCCGATGCGGATCTTCTCCGGGCGGACGGCGAAGGCGACGTCGCCCGTCGCCTCCTCCTCGGGCGGGACGGCGAACGCGAGTCCGTCACGCTCGACGCTCGCCCCCCCGTCGGTCTCGGCGTAGGACCCGTGGACGAGGTTGGTCTCGCCGATGAAGTCCGCGACGAACTCGGTCGCGGGCTGTTCGTAGATCTCGGTCGCGGTGCCGAGCTGTTCGATCTGCCCGTCGTTCATCACGGCGATCTTGTCGCTCATCGTCAGCGCCTCTTCCTGGTCGTGCGTGACGTAGACGAAGGTGATCCCCAGGTCTTCCTGGAGGTTCTTTAGCTCGACCTGCATGTTCTTCCGGAGCTTCAGGTCGAGTGCACCGAGCGGCTCGTCGAGCAGGAGGACGGTGGGTTCGGTCACCAACGCCCGCGCGAGCGCGACGCGCTGCTGCTGTCCGCCGGATAGCTCGGTGACATCGCGGTCCTCGAACCCGGGGAGTTCGACCAGTTCGAGCGCCTCGGACACGCGCGCTCCGATCGCCTCGGACGTCGGTCGAGAAACGAGTCGCCGGAGCGAATCGCCGAGGCCGCCGCTCTCCGCGGCGGTCGTTCCGCCGTCGGTGGCGGTCGCTTCGTCGTCCGGGATCCCTTTCATCTGGAGCCCGAAGGCGACGTTCTCGCCTACAGTCATGTGCGGAAAGAGCGCGTACGACTGGAACACCATGCTGGTGTCGCGCTCGAACGGCGGCACGTCGTTGACCCGTTCCTCCCGAATGAAGACGTCGCCGCTCGTGGGCGTCTCGAAGCCGTCGATGCAGCGCAGGAGCGTCGTCTTCCCGCAACCGCTCGGACCGAGCAGCGTGAGGAACGTCCCCTCCTCGACGGCGAGGCTCACGTCGTCGACGGCGACGACGCCGTCGAACTCCTTCGTCACGTTCTCGAGGCGGACGTCGTAGTTCGTCATCGGTTAGGCGCTCTTTATCTCGTCCCAGGCGTCGTTGTAGAGCTGCGTCGCCTCGCCGACGTTCTGGATGAACTCGAGTTCGCTCATCGTCTCGTCGCTCGGATAGATGCTCTCGTTGTTCAGGATCTCCTCGTTGATGTGTTCCTCGGCGGCTTCGTTCGGGCTGCCGTAATACGTCCAGTTCGTCACCTCCGCAGCGTTTTCTGCCTCGAGGAAGTAGTTGATGAACTCGTGTGCGGCGTCGGGATTCTGGGCGTCCGCGGTGACCGCCCCGTTGTCCACCCAGACGACGCCGCCCTCCTCGGGGACGCCGTAGTGGATTGGACTGGTGCCCTCCTCGTCGTCGTACGTCTCCCAGTACGCGCCGAACACGTCGCCGGACCAGCCGTGGACAGGACTCGCCTCCTCGTTGATGAGGTTCGTCTTGAACGTCGAGGAGTCGTACGTCTTCAGGAGGTCCTTCTGCTCGATGAGCAGCTCTTTGGCCACCTCTATCTCCCCCTCGTCCGTCGTGTTCAGGGAGTGGCCGAGGTACTTCAGTGCGGCGCCCATCGTCTCGCGGACGTCGTCGAGCATCGTGATCTGCCCGGCGAAGTCCTCGTTCCAGAGGACCTCCCACGAGCTGATGTCGACCTCCCAGCCGGTCATGTTCTCGTTGTATGCGATGCCGGACGTCCCCCACTGATACGGGGCGGCGTACGTCTCGCTGTCGCCGTCGTACGGCGGGTTCGAGAACCGGTCAGCGAGGTTCTCGTAGTTGGGGATAGCGTCCATGTCCAGCGGCTGGATCATCTCCTGTTCGACCAGGATGTTGATCATGTAGTCGCTGGGGAAGATCAGGTCGTACTGGTCGGTTCCACCGGCCTGGAGCGTGTTGAACATCTCCTCGTTCGACGCGTAGTTCGAGACGTTTACCGAGATGTCGGTCTCGTCTTCGAACCCCTGGACGAACCCGTCGGGCCAGTAGTCGCCCCACTGGTAGATCTTCAGCGTGTTCGAGGAACCGTCGCCGCTACTGGAACAACCGGCGAACGCGGCCGCGCCGAGCGCCGCACCGGTCGCCTTGAGAAACGTTCGTCTGTCAGTCGAGGTCACCTTGTCCATATGTATCACACCGACTCTTTCTTCTCCAAGACTGGTATTGGACATAAATATTGTGGCTTTTTGCTCCTTGTACCCGAATGATTTTTGTCCTCACCAAGTGGGCCCTTGGAGCCACTGCGCTAGGCCGACAACCACGAGGGTGACGACGATGATCACCGTCGCGACCACGTTGACGCCGGGAGTAACGCCTTGGCGTACCATCGAGAAGAAGAAGATCGGCAGGGTGTCAGTACTGCCGGTGACAAACACGGAGATGACGTAGTCGTCGAAGCTCATCGCGAACGCCAGCAGGGCCCCCGCGAGGACGCCCGGTTTGATCAGCGGCAGCGTGACGTATCGGAAGGTCTCGATCTCGTTGGCACCGAGGTCTTTCGCCGCCTCTTCCAGCGAGTCGTCGAAGCTCTGGAGGCGCGCCGCGACGACCACGGCGACGAAGCTGATGTCGAACGCGGTGTGACCGATTATCGCCGTGTTGATCCCCGTCTGCATCCCGACCATGTTGAAGAACACGAGCAGGGAGACGCCCATCACGACGCTCGGGATGATGATGGGCATGTAGACGACGCTCGTCAGCACCCCCTTGCCCGGGAACTCGTAACGGTCAATCGCGAACGCGAGCATCGTTCCGAAGACGGTGCTCAGGACCACCGTAACGACGGCGATGTGAACGGAGTTCGCGAGCGTGGCGAAGACGGCGTCGGGATTCACCCTCGCGACGGTCTCGCCGGCGAACAGCGCTCGGTACCACTTCGTCGTGAACCCGTTCCACACGAGCGCGTACCGCGAGTCGTTGAACGAGAGCCCGATCAGGACGACGATGGGGAGGTAGAGGAACAGATACACGAGCAGCGCCTCTACCGCGATGGCGGCCCCGCCGCGCGCGAACAGGCGGGAACGAAGCCGCTTGACGGTACTCATGCCAGCTCACCCCCCTCGGAGTAGCGCTGATACGCGGCGATCGCCAGTAGCATCACGGCCATCAGCACGAACGAGGCGGCCGACCCGAGCGGCCAGTCGCCCTTGTTGAACCGGTCGGCGATGAAGTTGCCAACCATCTGGCTGTCGGGGCCGCCCAGCAGCGCCGGGATCACGTACGCGCCGGCGCTGGGGATGAAAACAAGGATGGTGCCGGCCATCACGCCCGGTTTCGACAGTGGGAACACGACCTTCCGGAACGCCTGCCATCGGTCGGCGCCGAGATCCATCGCCGCTTCCTGGAGCGTGAAGTCGATCTCCTCGATGCTCGCGTACACCGGGAGGATCATGAAAGGGATCCAGATGTAGACGAGCCCGAGCATCACCGCGAAGCGGGAGTTCATCAGGTTCCCGTTGTAGGTGAACAGCGGTAACCACGCGAGCGCCTGCGCGATCAGGTGCATTAGGTCGGTCAGCAGGTTGTCCGCGGTGAGGATGAGCTGGATCGCGTAGATCCGGACGAGAAACGACGCCCAGAACGGTAGGATGACCAGCACGAGCAGCAGGTTTCGGTAGCGCTCCGGGGCGATCCGTCCGATGTAGTAGGCCGTGGGGTAGCCGACGAGAAACGAGACGAGCGTCGCGACGGCTCCGATGAGGACGCTCTTGACGGTCAGCCGCATGAATGCGGTCGGTTGTGCCGTCGTCAATTCGATATCCAGCGGTATCAGCCCCTCTAGCATCCACGCGAGGGAGATCCACACCGCTTCGATCCCGGAAGCACCCTCGGGGACGAGCAGTTTCGCGTACTGCTGGAGTCCGAGGTCCGAAAGACCGAGATGCATCACTCCGAACGCGCCGCTGCGACCGAGACTGTAGTAGAACGTCACCGCGAGCGGGGCCAGGAAAAACGCCACCAGCCAGAAGCCGCTCGGCGCGACGTTGACGAGCAGCCCCGTCCACCGGTGTTCGCGGAGCCGGCGAAACAGGCTGGCCCGCCGAGAAACGACGCCATCCCCTGTTTTGTGTTCGCTTGCCATGCTTCCTGCAGAGCCCTTTCTCCGCTGGTGTGAAATAACTTTTGTAGACAGCACAATTTCCCGATCTATTTCTCCCTGGAGCGCCATATCAGCAAACGTTATAGGGTGCGGGCTGATACCATGCAGGAGAGCGTACCGTGAAGCCGAGCAAAACAAATAGGGATCGAAGCTCCGAACCCCTGCACATGGAACTCGACGAGGTGGATCGGAAGATTCTGAAGATCCTGCAGGCCGACGGGCGGACGGCACTGTCAGAGATCGCGCGTCGTCTCGACATGGGCAGCGCGACGATCCACGAACGAGTCAACGCCCTCGAGGCGGAGGGGTACATCAGAGAGTACCGCGCGGTCTTGGATCCAGAACTTCTGGACGTCGATCAGGTCGCGTTCATCCGCGTAACGACCACTGCGGGCCGGTTCTCGGAGGTGGCCGAACGGCTCGCGGAGGAGGACTACATCCAGGAGATCCACGAGATCACTGGTGACTCGGACCTGCTGTTGAAGGTCCGCGTCAGTGAGCAATCGGAAATCACGGACCTCCTCTCGACTATCGGCACGTACGAGGGCGTTGAGGAGACGTCGACCGACATCGCGCTCCGGAGCGTCATGGAGAAACACACGTTGACCCTCGAATGAGTCTCTGGGAGAGCTCACCGTCCGTCCGATCGGAATACGGAACGCTGGAGCGGGTACTTGTCCACGAACCCGGCGCGGAGTTCAGCACCGTCGTCGACCCGGACGCCTGGGGCTGGGACGGCCTCCCCAGACAGGAGAAGGCGGCGGACGAACACGCGGCGTTCGTCGAGACGCTGGAGGACCACGAGGTCACTGTCGAGTACCTCGGCGAGACGTACGATCATCTCGCCGAGTCCCTGTTCGTTCGCGACGTCGGCTTCGCGGTCGAGGGCGGCATCGTCGTCGGAAAGATGGTCGAGGAGACGCGACAGGGGGAGGAACGCCGGCTGAGCGAGCGGATCGTCGAGCTCGGGATGCCGATCTACCACACCGTCCACGGTTCGGGCGGGTTCGAGGCCGGCAACATGGTGTGGATCGACGAGGAGACTGTCGCGATCGGTCGGTCGCGAACCACCAACGCCGAGGGGATCCGACAGATCCGCACGGTGCTCGAAATGTACGATGTCGACGTCATCGAAGTACCGATCTTCGGCAGCACGGAGAGTACCGGACAGACTCACCTGGCGCTGGTGTTCAGCATGGTCGCCCCCGATCTAGCGCTCGTCTACCCGCAGGCGATGCCGCCGGAGTTCCTGAACACGCTTCACGACCGCGGCATCGAGACCATCGAAGTACCGATGCGGGAACAGCGCAACCGGGCAGCGAGCACGGTCGTCATTGATGACGAGACGGTGCTGTTGGCCGCCGGAAACCCCCAGACGCGAAGCGCTCTGGAGGACCAGGGACTGACGGTGACGGAACTGAACCTCCGCGAGATACAGAAGGCGGGTGGCGGCCTCAAGGGCCTGATCCTCCCGCTCGACAGGGCGTAGCGCAAGGACTTCGAGCTGTTGTTCCTGTTTATGGAACTTTTTCGGTTCGATGCTCATTTTACCAAAGATTTATTGGGTGTGTCGACTATCCCCAGTACGATGAGTCTGGGTGACAAAGAACAAGAGCACGACCACGCCGAACTGCTCCGCCAGCGGACCCCGGGGAGCGAGACGTTCCACAAGCGGGCTGCCGACGTGACGCCGCTCGGGGTGGAGTCGAACGTGCGGTCGTTCGACCCGTACCCCTTCTACGTGGAGTCGGCGGACGGGTCGTACGTGTACGACATAGACGACAACGAGTACCTCGACTTCCTCCTCGCGCTGGGGCCGATCATCCTCGGCCACGGCCATCCGGAAGTACGCGAGCGGGTGAAAGCGCAGGTCGACACCTGTGACCTCACGGCGACGCCGCAGCCGATCGCCATCGAGTTCATGGAGAAGGTCCGGGACATGACCCCCAGTATTGAGCAGGTTCGTCTCGCCAACAGCGGCACCGAGGCGACGATGCACGCCATCCGCGTGGCCCGCTCGTACACTGGAAACGACCTCGTCGCGAAACCCGAAGGAGGCTACGCGGGGGCGCACGACTACGCGCTTCAGAGCGTGTACGCCGCCCCCGAGGTCCTCGGTCCCGAGGACGAACCGAACACGGTATCGTACGGGACGGGTATCCCCGACGTCGTCAGCGAAACCGTGGTCGCCTTCCCGTTCAACGACAAGGAAGCGACTGAGAAGATACTCCGGAAGCACGCCGACGACATGGCCGCGGTGATCATCGAACCGGTGATGTTCTCCTGCGGCTGTCTCAAGCCCGAAGACGGCTACCACGAGTTCCTGCGCGACCTCACGGAGGAACTGGGCATCGTCCTGATCTGGGACGAGGTGATGACCGGGTTCAGGCTCGGCCCGCAGTCCGCGCAGGGTCGGTTCGGCGTCACCCCCGACATGACCACGTTCGCGAAGGCAGCAGGCGGCGGCTATCAGGTGGCCGGCTTCGGCGGTAAGCGGGAGATCATGGCCGAGATCGAGCCGCCGCGGAAGAAAGAGGAATCGAAGTGGAACAATTCCGCGTTCCACGGCGGGACGTATAACGGCCACCCGGTCTCCGCCGCGGCGGGACTCGCCACGCTGGAGATCCTCGACGACGGCGGCGTCTATGAACACATCGACCGGCTGGGCGACCGGCTGTTCACCGGCCTGCAGGAAGTGGCCGACGACGTCGGGATCGACGCCAATGTCCAGCACATCGGGTCGATGGGACAGGTGTACATGATGGACGAGGAGATCCACCGCTACCGCGATTCCTGGCACGCCAACGAGGACCAGTTCGCGGACTGGTGGCTGGAGGCCGCCGGCCGGGGCGTCCTCTTCGGCAACCCGATGCAGGGCGAGCGGTTCTTCACGACCTACACCCACACGGAAGAGCAAGTCGACCATGCGCTGGAAGTCGCCGAGGAGGCCTTCCGCGCGGTAAACCACGAGTACGACACGTGAGCGAACAGCGGCCCCGAACCCCGACGGCGGAGAAGTACGAACAGTACGTAATGCCGATCTCGAAGGGATACGACCCCTTCGCGATCGATCGAGCCGAGGGGACCACGATGGTCACGACAGACGGCGAGGAGTACCTCGACGTGTTCTCGGGAATCGCGGTGACGAACGCTGGCCACAACCACCCTGACGTCGTCGACGCGGCGAAGGACCAACTCGACGACCTGATCCACACCTGCTCGTACGTCTACCAGAACGAGCCCGTCGCCGATCTCGCCGAGCGGATCGCCGAAATCACGCCCGGTGACCTGCAGAAGACGTTCTTCTGCAACTCGGGGACGGAAGCCGTCGAGGGATCGATCAAGCTCGCACGGAAGTACACCGGGAGCAAGGAGGTCGTCGCCCTGGAGATGGCGTTCCACGGTCGAACCCTCGGATCCCTCGCGCTGACCGGCAACCACGCCTACAAGCACGGGATGGCCCCGACGGTGAACGACGTCACCCACGCCCCGGCGCCGTACCAGTACCGCTCCGAGTACGGCGACCTTCCCGAAGCTGAGTTCACCGAGGCGGCCGCGCGGGAACTGGAACGGGTGATCGGCACCCACACCAGCGGCGACCTCGCGGCGGTCGTCGTCGAACCCGTGATGGGCGAGGGAGGGATCGTCGTTCCGCCCGCAGACTACCTCCAGCGGGTGAAGGAGATCGCCCACGACCACGGCGGCCTGTTCGTCGTCGACGAGGTGCAGTCGGGCTACGGACGCACTGGGACGATGTTCGCCTGCGAGCAGTTCGACGTCGTGCCCGACATCATGCCCCAGGCGAAGGGGATCGCCGACGGTCTTCCGCTCGGTGCGTTCACCGCCCCGGCGGAGATCGCGGATGCCTTCGAGGCGGGCGACCACCTCTCGACGTTCGGCGGCAACCCCGTCTGCTGCGCCGCGGCCCTGGCGAACATCGACGCCCTGGAGGACGGTATCGTCTCGAACGCCGCCGATCAGGGTGGGTGGCTCGGCGACCGTCTCGCCGATCTGGAGGTCGAATACGATGTCGTCGGAGACACCCGCGGCCGCGGACTGATGTACGGCGTCGAACTCGTTGACGGCGAGAATGCGCCGGCGAAGAAGGCGGCGAAGCGAGTCCGGACCCACATGCGCGACGAACACGGCGTGCTCATCGGCGTGGGCGGCTACTACAAGAACGTCATGCGGTTCCAGCCGCCGCTAACGATCACGCGAGGGGAGCTCGAACGAGCGGTCACGGCGCTCGAGGACGCGCTCCGGGAACTGCATGGCTGACGACGTCCTCGTCGTTGGCGGCGGCGTCATAGGTTGCGCCGTCGCGCGGGCGCTCGCTCCTGACCACGACGTCCGGCTCGTTGAGCGCGACCACGTGGCGTCCGGCGCGACGGCGCTGGCCGCCGGCGAAGTGACGATGACGCCGTCCTACACCGACCACCCGAACATCGCGGCACACGCGAACGCGTTCTTCCGCGAGTACGATGGTGCCGAATTCACCGAACGGCCGAGCCTCGAACTCGTACCGTCGAAACGGGAATCCCAAGCGCGTCGGCGCGCCGATCGGCTGACGGCAGAGGACCTTCCTGTCGAGTTCCTCGATTCCGGATCCGTCGAAACCTGTCATCCCCGATTCGATCTCGACGGATTCGCCGGCGCTGTTCGCCACGCCGACACGGGGTTTCTCGATCCGTACGCGTTCGCGACAGCGCTGCAAGCCAACGCTGTCGACCGCGGCGCGACGGTGGAGACGGGAACTGTCGTCGAGGACGTACTCGTCACGGACGGGTCGGTTCGAGGCGTCGCCACCGACGACGGCGAGCGCCGCGCGTCGACGGTCGTCGTCGCGGCAGGGTGGCGCTCCGAGCAACTGCTACGGGACGTTTTGCAGGTTCCGGTTCGACCGTACCGGACACAGTGCGTCGTTCTCGACCCCGCCGTCGACCTCTCGGACGACTTCCCGATGGGCTGGATACCCGGCGAGCACGTGTACTTCCGTCCGGAGCACTCCGGCCGTCTCCTCGTCGGCGGTTGGTCGTTCGCCGAAGACGACCCCGACCGAGCGTCCGGCGACGAGGACGAAGCGTTCCGCGACCACGTCGCTGACCTCCTGCCGCGTGTCCTGAACGGCTTCGAACGGGCACGGTTCGTCGACGGCTGGGCGGGTGTCGACAGTGCGACGCCCGATACGAGACCGATCGTAGACGCACCCCCGGTCGCACCCGAGGGACTGGTCGTCGCGACGGGGTTCCACGGACGGGGCGTGATGACTGCACCCGTCGCGGCGACCGCGGTTCGGTCGCTGGTGACTGGAGAGAAGGCTCCGTTCTCGCTGAGAGTGTTCTCACTCGACCGCTTCGACTCGACGCGCCGGGACTTCGAGTTCCGTAGCATCAGCGCTGGAACGGACGCGTAGTCTCGACGCCATTCTGAACGGGTATCGAAGTCGTCGGACGGCAGCGGGGCGGTACCGCGCTCTCGGCCGCGTCCTGCACTCGGTACGACTCTTCGGTGAGTTCGAGTGAGGGGAGTCGAACACGGGGAGTCCTGCCGCCAGGCATTATTTAAATATTATATATTGGAGAAATAATATCCACCTTGATAGAAATGATTCAGGCGGACGGTTTCGGGAGGCGACGGCTCCGGTTAGTCGAGCCCGACTCTCGCCTGCGACGTTCGTCGTCCCTCCCCACGAAGATCCGCCGTATTCGGGATCGCCGCGAGTGCGTCCTCGGGCCGCGACGAGTCGGCAGCCTCGATAGCGCTCTCGCATGCACTAATCCTTTCTCGACGCCACTGATGCGCGTCGACGTTTGCGAGTCCTCCACTGCACGGACCCCGACGGCCGGTTCTACGAGGGTGTACCGGTCCAATGATTGCGCGAGCGCGGTCGGGTGTGAGACGTTGGGGGACGTATCTGGGCCGCAGTGCGCGCCGGCGGACCTCGGTGGGTGTGACCGTCGCGACGGCATCAACGGGCTCGCAGCGGTGTTCGATCGCGTACCGAGAGGGTGGTATCGTTTGAACACGTCGGGCACTGCGGACGGCATCGGTCACCGTCGACGATCGCCAGGAACGGATTCCCCGTGACTGAATTGATCGAGAACCCTGGTTCGCCGCTGTTTTTCGGGCGTACCTCGTCGCCTTCACCAAAGCCGCGTTTGAAGATTCGGTTGCAGTTTCGACACTGGAACGTCACCGTGAAGACGATATCTGCCGGCTCGTAGGACGCACGGTCGTCGTAGCGGAAGACGTACTGGCAAGTGCTGCACGTCGCGCTGTTGTATTCTTCAGGCTCCCCGCACTCGGGACAGCGATCCATACGTCCACTACCCGTAAGAGACAGAAATACCCACTACTTTGTGCTGCAGCACCGACTATCGGTTATGGATCATCCCTCGGTCGAGATCCAACTTCCCTTCGGCGATGATGCACATCGTTTGGCGGTGCCGCTGGAGACGACCCACTTCTACTGGGGCGCGGTCGGGGTCGGTACTGCAACTGACCCGCCCGCGGCGCTCGCCGACGAATTCTGTGGTGCTCAAACACGGATTCTCGACGAGTGCCGCGACCGCATCGACTGTACGCTGACTCTCGACGGCGACGCCGAAGCACTCTTGGAGGAGGTTCGTCGCACTGGCGACCGCCGCGAACGAGCGTTCTGGAAAGCGACGGAGCCGCCCGAGTTGCCGCTGACGGCGACCGCGACACTCACGACGGACGGGGAGGCGCCGTCGCTTGGATCTGAACCAATCGCGCTCTGGACGCCTGCGAACGAGGTGATCCCGTGGGGCGAGACAGTTCGGACGGAACTCGAACTCGTGGCGGCGTCGTCAACCATCCCGATGGGTACAGACAGACTCTGGGGCCGGCATGACGTCTACGTTCCACAGCCAGTGAGTCTCGTCTGACGGACCTCGGCAGTAACGCCGCCGCGTCCGGTGAACCTGATAGCGCTCTCGCAGGCACGACTCCTTCCTCGTACGCGCGAACCCTTTTGTCTCGACGCCCTGTGGGCTTCGTATGACCGGTATCACCGAACGGGCGCGGGCCGTCGAGCAGTCGTCGATCCGCCTGATGTTCGACATGGCCGAAGCGTCCGACCAGGACCTCGTCCGCCTCGAAGTGGGCGAACCCGACTTCGACACGCCCGAACACATCGTCGACGCCGCGCACGACGCAGCCCAAGCGGGCCACACTCACTACACGTCGAACGCCGGGCTACCCGAACTTCGCGAGGCTATCAGCGACACGATGCGCGACGAGTTCGACGTGCGCGTCGACCCGGACGAGGTCGTCGTCACCAACGGCGGCATGGAGGCGCTGCACCTCGCCGTGCTCGCGACCGTCGGCCCGGGCGAGGAGTTGCTGCTCCCGTCGCCGACCTGGCCGAACTACCGAGGGCAGGCGCTGCTGGCGGACGGCGTCCCCGTCGAGGTGCCGATGCCCGCGGCCGAGGGGTATCCCCTCGACCCGGACCGCGTCCGCGACGCGATGTCCGAGGACACCGCGGCGGTCGTGCTGTGTTCGCCGTCGAACCCGACCGGGCAGGTCTACGAGGAAGACGCGATCCGAGCGGTGGTCGCTGCGGCGGCCGATCACGACGCGTACGTCGTCGCCGACGAGGTGTACGCGGGGCTCTCGTACGACCGCGACGTCACCGGAATCGCGGCGCTCACTGACCATCCGGACCACGTTCTCACGGTCAACTCCTGCTCGAAGAGCTACGCGATGACGGGCTGGCGGCTCGGCTGGCTCGCCGGCCCGAGCGAGGCGACCGACGAGGTGACGAAGATGCACGAGAGCACCACCGCGTGCGCCTCGTCGGTCGCCCAGCACGCCGCACTGGCGGCGCTGACCGGGCCACAGGAGCCGATCGAGGAGATGTACGAGACGTTCCGGGAGCGGCGTGACTACGTCGTCGACCGTATCGAGGCTATCGAGGGGTTCTCTTGTCCACGGCCAGAGGGGGCGTTTTACGCGTTCGTCGACCCGGACGTCGAGGCGTCGAGTCTCGACGTCGCGAAGGAACTGCTGACCGACTACGGCGTCGTGCTCGCGCCCGGCGACGGGTTCGGCGAGGCGGGCGAGGGGCAACTTCGGCTGAGCTTCGCCAACGATATGGACCGTCTCGAAACCGGCTTCGACCGCATCGAGCGCTTCTTCGACGACCGCTGACGCTCGAAACAGCGCGAACAGTCGATTGACGGGTGTCCGCTTGCTTTCTAACTAAACGAGCGGTCTTTCTAGAGTTTCTAGAATAGTGGTACTGGTTACCTCAGCGGCAGTGGATATGCTTGTACGGTAGGGTTCCATCCAAGACTGCTCTCTGTGTCGGCCAACGTTCGTCGAACGCGACCACGAGGAGTCCGGCGCGACGGCGCTTGCCGCCGGCGAAGTGACGATGACGCCGTCCTACACCGACCGCCCGAGCGTCGCGGCACATGCGAACGCGTTCTTCCGCGAGTACGACGGGGCCGAGTTCACCGAGCGGCTGAGCCTCGAACTCGTGCCGTCGAAGTGAGAGGCTGAGGCTCGGCTGTGCGCCGACGGTTGGCGGCCGGCGACCTCTCGGTCGAGATCCTCGATCCGGATCCGTCGAGACCTGTCATCCCCCGATTCGATCTCGACGGTCTCGCCGGCGCTGTTCGCCACGACGATACAAAGTTCGAACTGAGACGAACCCTTATTCCAGAGTCCCGGGAGTGAAATGACTATTTCCTCTTTCCTGTGGTGACGCGGCCTAGGATCGGTTCTAATCTATGCCATTCTTATTCTTGGTTGTATGAGAATTCGCAGGGCGGCTCTGGAGTATACATAGAGTTCGCTCGGGTGATGTCTCGGGAATTCACGCGATCGCACTTGTTCGGCTGAATTGATAATCGTGGCCTCCGTTCACTCCGGGAAGTGCAGATGATCTATCTCGTCCCCCGGACGCTCTCGCTGATACTCCAGAACGCTCCCGTACGTCTCGTCCGATCAATGCTCGACCGGAACTCTGGTCTTCGGACTGGCGATGAACTCGCGATCTTCGGCGTCGATTACACGACGAAGCGGCCAGATCTCTCCCTCCAGATCTTGCTCACTCCAAGCAAATTTTCTCATTGAAGAACCAATGATTTCTTTTCTCGATGTCATGTGGGTGTCTTATAAATATTCCTACATGATTGGGGAACTAACCCCTGCTCCGAGATCATTCGCCACAGAGAAACTATTAATACTGTTTGTCCATGAGTATTGTTCATGGGGAACACAGGAAAGAGAGTCAACGCAGTCGGCAACTCACTTGAGATCCTACATTTAATAAAATCGGAAGAAGGGGCGCGTCTCTCCGATATAGCTACTCAGCTAGAACTTTCGAAGAGCACCGTACACAGCCACCTCAATACTCTCCAGAGCTACGGTTATATAACGAAAAAAGGAGAAATATACCGCCTGGGATTGAAATTCTTCCACGTTGGTCAGCACACTCGGAACCGGAACGACAGGTACCAATTAGCGAAAGAAAAAACATCTGAACTAGCGGAGTCGTTGAACCATGCAGTGGATTTCGACGTTGAGACAAACGGAAAGATCATGGTTCTCTTCCACGAAGCCAACGAATCGACTGAAGTCGGCCTGAAGGAGGGAGATTACCTACATCTTCACACTAGTTCGACCGGGAAAGCTATCCTCGCCGAATTACCCGAAAAGCGGGTTACTGAACTTCTCGACAGAGAGAGAATGCCTAAGGAAACTGAGTATACAATCACCGAACCTGACAACCTCAGAGAAGAACTCCGAGAAACGAGTGAACGTGGCTATGCCATCGTCGATCAGGAATGGTTGGAGGGGCTCCGAGCAGTCGGTGTTGCTGTGACTCTCCCGGACGGTAGTCCGTTCGGAGCATTAAGCGCTGGCGGTCCGACGTACCGGCTCACCACGGAGACGATCGAAACGGACGTTGCTCCTAAACTTATGGAAACTGCGAAAGAACTAGAGGACGAGATCAGCAGGGTAGTCGAGTAGAGATACCCCTCGGTCAGCGCATTGCATGTTTTACCCTCATAGTGGCTCAACCACGGATGTCAGATAGTCGTTCGCGGAAGCTACGGACGCAGATACCAGCGTATAAATATCAATAGAAGTCGAAGGAAGAACATCCTTCTATGTTTTGCGATAGCGAACTATTTTACACGACCAGCGGGCTTGACAGCGGGTTTCTCATATCTGTCCGTGGTAAAGGAGATATCAATCACGCTGATAGTATAGACTACTACTAAATAATAAGTAAAATATTATGGATATATTATACTACTCATTACGTACATAGGAGTGTAAAAAGAGCGTCGGTATCTCCTTGTGGTTTTATAGAGAAGGTCGGTGGCGTGATATTCATGATGAAACGATCACGTAATAAATATTATAGCACGGAATATCAAAATAACATTGGTCTGATACTCAGGATCTCCTTGATCCCGCCACGATCATTAGTTCCGATCTTTTGTTCCTTATCACCGAACTGTTATACGGGGACAAGTACCGAATGGTGTGCCTCGTCTAATGTCAATCTCACCATCTATTCAGCGACGTAACCTCGGGAAATACGAGCGAAGCAATCAATTGCGGAGCACGGGAGCTTCCTGTACCTCTTTTTCGTTCTCATCATGGTAGAGGTAACATCTCACGTTTCGGTCCTCAGCTTCTGCTAGACCGGGTTCTGCGTTCTCGCAGACATCCATCTTCTCGGGACAGAGAGGATGGAAGTTACAACCACTGACCTGCCGCTGATCCGTGTCGTCAGCGGAACTAGTGAGGAGAACACGCTCACGCTCGGTAGATAAATCTGGAAGACTGCGCATGAGTGCCTGTGTATACGGATGTTTGGGTCGCTTCATGATCTCTTCTACGTCGCCTTCCTCAACGATCTTCCCGCTATACATGACACCGATCTTGTCCGCGACGAGACGCGTGAGGGCCAGATTGTGGGAGATAAATAATATCGTGAAATCCAGCTTGTTCTGGAGGTCTTCTAATATCTTCAGAATACCGGCTTGAATGGAAACGTCAAGCATCGACATCGGCTCATCGGCGATAAGTAAGTCTGGTTCCAGAACTAATGCCCGTGCAATGTTGACTCGCTGTAGCTGCCCACCGCTGAGTTGCGCCGGATACGTCTGCAGGAACTCCTCTGGCGGTCGCAGGCCGACCTCGAAGAGAAGCTCTCGGACGCGGTCTTCAGCGTCAGCTGTCTCGTAGCCATAGTTCTTCAACGGCTCAGAGACAGACTGGAGGACTGTTTTCTTCGGGTTCAGACTGCCATAGGGGTCCTGGAAGATGATCTGAGCCTTCCGTCGGAACTCATGTAACTCACGACGGTCGAATTCGAGTATGTTCTCTCCGTCGAAGTATATCTCCCCGGCCGTCGGCTCCTCGAGACGAATGACGGCTTCCCCGAGCGTAGATTTCCCCGATCCGCTCTCACCGACTAATCCGTACACCTCTCCCTGTTCGATCCTCAGGTCAACGTTGTCGACAGCTTTGATACGGTTTTTCTTCCCCAGGAGTGAGGCGAGTAGCCCCCCGGAATCCTCGTAATACTTTTTCAAACTTTTCGTTTCGAGTATCGCATTATCGGACATGTTCTATCTCCTCCTGTCGCCAGTCCACGTCGAAGGCTCGCCGATTGAGTTCCTCGAACTCGTCGGCGCGATAGCAGGCGCTCTCGATATCGGCGCGCGCCGACTCGAATGGCGGATGGGCCTCGTGGCACTCCGGAACATCGAACGGACACCGATCTACGAATCGGCACTCACTCGACAGCGATCGGAGGTCCGGGGGATCCATCTCCATTCGAATTAGTTCTTCCAACTCCGAGTTGATGTTTGGAAGGGAATTTTTCAATCCGATGGTGTACGGGTGCGTCGGCTCCTCGAACAGCTCGCGGCTCGGCCCCTTTTCGACGACCTTTCCGCCGTACATCACCATCAGGGAATCACTCGTCTCCACGAGGTCCGCGATATCGTGTGACACGAAGATTATCGAAATACCGAGTTCGTCTCGGAACCGTTCGATATCGCTCAGGATTTTGTCTCGAACGAGTACGTCCAACCCCGTTGTCGGTTCGTCGGCGATGATCAGATCCGGTTCAAGAATCATCGCCATGGCGACGATGACGCGTTGTTTCATTCCGCCGCTCAGCTGGTGGGGATACGCTTTGAGCCTGGATTCGTCGATATCGACCATTGAGAGGACTTCTTTGGCCCGTTCAACCGCCTCACGCTTTGTGGTCGAATTGTTGACAGTGAGAGGTTCGATGAGTTGTTCCTTGATAGTCGCTACGGGATTGAGACTGTTCATCGCCGCTTGAGGAATGTACGCGATCTCGTTCCACCGCATCTCTCGCAACCGTTGATCGGACATCTCGAGGATGTTCTCCCCGTGGAGAAGTATTTCGCCAGACGTGATATGAGCGTTCGGCGCGAGGTGTCGGACTAGCGCTTCGGAGAGGGTGGATTTCCCGCATCCGGACTCTCCCAGTAAGCCCGTAATTGTTTGTGATTCAAGTTCAAACGAGATGTCATCTAAAGCGTGTATCCGGCCGTCGTCCACCTCGTAATACAACGACAAGTTATTCACTGATAGCATGTTCTGACGTCCTCGTCTTGTGGCGCGGTTTTCCGATCTGGTGATGCGTTTCGGTTCCATACAGAGACCGGACGGGCCGTTGGTTGTGGGGTGTTGTGCTACCAAATACCATTCTCGTTGGTATACACCACCCTCTCGCATTAAAAACCTTCCCCACTGAGTCATCTAAGACTGGCTCGTACATCTATAAATAAAGATAATCGGCCGCATGATCGGAACAGAAATATCGAACTTCCCTACAATGAGTAGTGGGGAATGAGATCCAACACAGTCCGAGCCGTCTTTTCAAGATGGAGTGATCGTTTCACCGTCCTCTCGCTCTGTGTTGGGTCGTATTTCGCCGTTCGATTTACTCAGGTCCTCATAGGACCGGTCGTACCTGAAATCACGAGAACATTCGACGTCTCCAAGGGAGCAATCGGTGTAGCACTCACTGGGATGTGGGTCGCGTATGCGCTCTTTCAGCTACCGAGTGGAGTCTTCGCAGATCGGTTTGGGGAACGTCGGCTCATGCTCGTCGCGCTTGGGACCATTACTTGCGCGACGCTCGGACTAGCGACTGCACCGACGTTCCAACTGTTCGGTCTCGGCGTACTGGCTTTGGGAATCGGAGCGGGGATATACTATAACCCGGCGACGGCGCTGCTTGCTCGGGAGTTTGACGAGGTGGGATGGGCAGTTGGCATGCACCGGACCGGCGGGCAGGTCGCTGGGATAGCGGCTCCCGTTGCCGCGACGGTTATAACCGTTCGATACGGATGGCGGGCAGCGATCGCCGTCGGGTTCCTTCTCACTGTCGTCGCTGTCATCCTTTTTGCCTGGCAAAGTACAGTGGGCACTCCAGCCCGACCGACTGCCTCACTGAGTGAGTTATTCGAGCCATCCAACCTCCTGGCGTTGCTGATCCGTCCTCACACGCGGTATACTACTCTCATAGCTACGCTCGTGGAGTTCGTCGGTTTGGCCTCGATGGCGTTCTTACCAACCCTCTTTATCGAGCATTCCGGCTTCTCAAGCAGGAGGGCAAACCTGCTATTTGCGCTCTTCTACGCAACTACCGCTCTCTTCCAGCCGCTCGGTGGCTGGCTCTCTGGCCGCATTGGCCGCGACGAGACCATCGCCTTTCAGGCGATCGCCGGTGTCCTCGGCTATGGAGTGCTCGTCATCGGTGATAGGCTCATCGTTGCTGTTCCTGCCGTAGTGCTCGCTGGGAGTGCTATAAGTAGTATGCCGGTAATCCAATCACGGATGATGGACGAGTTATCGGCAGCGGACCAAGGACGAGGATTCGGTCTCTTTCGAACTCTCTACCTCCTGGTCGGTGCGCTGGGAACGACGGTAATGGGATCGACCGTTGATGTCGCTGGTTGGGAGACGGCAACTGGTCTCCTTGCGGCACTACTCGCAGTCGTCGTTCTCTCGCTCATGCCCAAGATAATCGACTACGACTGCCGATGACCTGATTCCGTCACGTCCGGCGCTGCCCATGCTCGCTGGTGTCTCTCTTCTGGATTTGGAGGGACTTCCACAATTCAAACCAATACTCTGTTTTCTATTTTATAAGATTCTGTCTTTTTACATTAATTCAATACCCTATCGCCCCGTTTGGAAGACTCGTTTCAACTGTGCTATCCAAAAGATACTCCGGAAATAACTGCAGGGATCATTGTTATCCTATTCTCAGGAGGAAAACCAATAGTAACGTTTAAATCATGAGTTGTATATTGTTACCCTATGGCAAAGAGACGCCCCTACGAGCAGCTCCCGGATTCCCTCAAGGAGGCGAAGCGTCGTCAGGTGCTAAAATCACTCGGTGCCGTGGCAGCGGCTGGTTCCCTAGCAGGGTGTTCGTCTGGAGACGACGATAGCCCCGACCTCGCGGGGCGAGGTAGCGACGACTACGGGGACACCATCGAACTAAGTATCGATGCCCCTCGCCTACAGAATATTCCCGATATCATGCGAGACATCGGTAACCACTGGGAGCAAGAACTCGGTATCACATTCAATATCGAAACGACTTCCTGGGGGACCTATCTTGACATGATTTGGATCCAACAAGACTATGAGAACGTCGCCTGGACGTTCTTCGGAGGTTCACCGGAACGGTTCGACCCGCAGTTCTTCCTTTCGGTACACACCCCTGATAACCCACAGAACGTCTCGAATTGGACTGATCCGGAATACACCGAGCTTTACCAAGAGTACACTCGCACGTTTGACGAAGAACGCCGGAACGAGATCGTCGGCGAAATGCAAACTATGTGGCACGAGGACCACGCCTCGACGGTCAACATTTGCTGGCCAGTTGATCTGTTTCCGTATGATGCCGAACGGTGGAACCTTGAACCGACGACGATGATCGGCGCTGGTGCCGCATCAACGATGACCCTTATCACAGCTGAACCACAGGGGGACGAAACATCTCTCATAATCGGTGGTGAGGAAGTAAACCAGCGTCCGAACGTTACCGCACCAACGGCAAACGCAATGGACTGGTTATTCCGATCGGTCTATGATACGTGTAGACGGTTGAGCTTGGACGGTGAATTCATAAACTGGGCTATCGAGAACTTCGAGGTCATCGACGAAACCACTATCGATCTCACACTCCGCGAAGGAATGGAGTTCCATGACGGGGAGCCAGTCACTGCAGAAGATTTACAGTTCACCTTCGAGTTCCTGAGTTCATACACGTTTGGGAAAATCGACACACACGTACAACCGATAGACAGCGTGAGTCTCGAAACGGATCTGACGGCGCGAGTACATCTTGAAGACCCGTGGGCGAACTTCACAACTAATACACTCGTTTACACGTGGATTCTACCAGTTCACATCTGGGGAGATGTACCGAATCAGGTCGATGAACCGGTTAACTGGAGTCAAGAGGTTGGCAATAATCCGCCCGGCGACTGGGCAGCAAGCGGACCCCTGCAGGTCCGAAGTGTTTCACCTGAGCGGATCGAACTCGAGGCCTACGACGATCACTTCAGTGATTATCCCCAATACGACGAGCTGATCTACCAACGCCAGGGAAGCGAGGAGGCCGTTCGCAGTGAACTGGTCGAAGGGAACATCCACGCGAAGCTACAGGTTCCATCAGTGTCCATGGCTAACCAGGCGGCAGACCAGGGGGATCATATCGAGTTGATCGAAGAGGACTCGCTGTTGACACAGTGTTATTCGTTTAATGTCAACAACTCACCGGGCGATGATTTGGTATTTAGAAAGGCCCTGAGAGCGTGTACTAATGCGAATCAGATGATGCAAGTCCATCGACGCGGACATGCTGTTGAAAGCGATTCCACGTATATCCACCCGGAACATCCGTTGGAACTCGGGAGAGACGACCTCCCGACAATGCCGGAGATGTATGATCCGGAAAACGCCAGGCAAATGCTTGAAGATGCCGACTACGCCTGGGATGATAATGGACAGCTCCGGTATCCGAGCGACTAGATCCTCCAGTGTGAGATACAATGAGTCTCCATAGATATGTAATTCGCAGAACTGTTCGGTGGTTCGTTCTGATCTGGTTATTGCTGACGATTATCTTTCTGCTGTTCAGAGTGACACCTGGTGACCCGACCGGCTTCCTTGTCGGCGGACAGTTCTCGGAGGAAACGCGTCAACAAATCTTGGAAAGTTTTGGTTTGCACAGACCGCTTCACATCCAATACTACATATTCGTGAAGAACATATTGTTAGCTGGCGATCTAGGTGTTTCGTTTCACTACCGACAGCCGGTTTCTGAGATTATAATCCCGAGGATGATAAATACATTATTAATCATGCTACCGGCTATGTCGTTGATCATGCTCACGGCCTACTCGTTGGGATCGCGATTAGGTTGGCGGAAAGGAGAACGGATCGAACAGATCGGCTCATACACGCTCGTGGCGATACGGTCGCTGCCACACTTCGTACTCGGACTGTTCCTCCTCATGATATTCTCTACATGGTTAGACATACTCCCGACTGGTGGCATGGGTCCTATTGAAACGGGACGATCATCGGTCCAAGAAATGTTGCTCGATCCGGTTTTCTACAAATATCTCGCGTTACCGTTTTTAACAGCATTCCTCTTCTTCCTCGCTGACCCGTTCCTCCTGATGCGGGGGAATATGATCAATCAGAAAAACCAAGACTACGTCGACCTGCTGCGGCTCAAAGGTCTTCCAGAAGGCCACGTTCGCAATCAGGCAGCCAGAAACGCGTTACTCCCCCTGTTGACGTACGCAACACCAGCTGTTGCTATCGCGTTTGGCGCCCAGATCCTGATTGAAATCGTGTTTTCGTGGCCAGGAATCGGCCGTGAACTGGTCGAATCGGTCCATAGAAACGACTATCCGGTCGCGCAGGGCGCATTTTTCATCATCGGGTTCCTTGTCATCACTACGAACCTCATCGTTGATCTCCTCTACGCCTACGTCGACCCGCGGATCAGATACGATTAGTAACCATGATAAAGAATTTACTCAACCCCACTGGCGTCGAAACCCAGAAGCTAGAACAGATAAAAAAGAGTATAGTGGAGTTTCTCCAACCGCTTTGGAAGGGTATACTCCGTCGGATAGCCGTCATGACTCTCTCCCTCTTCGTTGTTCTCGGCGTCATCGCACCGTATCTCCCACTCCCCAATGCGTACGAGACGATGCAACGAAGTAACGGGGAATACGTCTTGCTCGAGCCACCAAGCGGAGAGTTCCTACTCGGTACCACCGAAGGCGGATACAACGTCTTTGCCCAGACGGTTCTAGCGACCCGGACGTCTCTCAAGATCGGTTTGTTCTCGGCGATGGTGCTCATCGTCATCGGTCTGAATATCGGTCTTATCGCCGGCTACTACGGTGGCTGGGTCGAGACCATCCTCATGGGCATCGACGACCTCGCATACGGGATGCCGTTCCTTCCGTTCGCCATCGTTTTCGTTGCGGTAATTGGGCAAAGTACTTGGGTATTAGTCGCGGTGATCGGTTTATTGCTCTGGCGTGGCATCGCCAGGGTCGTCCGATCAGAGACGCTATCGTTACGGGAACGGGAGTTCGTGAAGAGTGCACGAGCTTCCGGATCAAGCAATATCAAAATAATGTATTTCCATATCCTCCCCAACCTCCTCCCGATAATTATCGTCTACTTCGTCTTGGGGGCTATCTATGGAATCTTGATCGAAGCTAGTCTCAGCTTCGTCGGCCTTGGCGATCCGACCACGATCAGCTGGGGGATGATGCTCTTCGACGCGTTCCAATCCGGCGCGTTCACCACCGCCTGGTGGTGGGTGCTTCCGCCGAGCTTCGGGCTGTGGCTATTCGTTTGGAGTCTGTACACGGTCGGACGAGCGCTTGAAGATAATCTCAACGAGAATCAGCTTGGCGGCCTCACGGAATGAGCCCCAGCCGGTGAAATCCTCTCCGGCCTGTAGGACGGTATTTCACCTTTGGAACCTCCTTGACCATCCATTCAGATTCTTCAACTAACACGCTCCGAGTTCCGTCATGCTCAGTACGAGATCACTCACATAACTATTGAAGGAGTTCTCTTGCCGCCTGTTTGAGTACGTGCAACCCATCCACTGCTTCCTGCTCGTAAATGTACTCGTCGAACGTATGAGCCTGCGAGATATCGCCGGGTCCCCATGTGATCGCGTCCATTTCGGCGCTGTTTATCAAATCGCGAGTATCCGTCGCTGCGGGGATCCCCCAGGGCTCTGTCGGCACGTCAGTAAGCTCCGCTACATTTCGTCGGAATACGTCGGTCACCCGGCTCTCCTCAGGAGTCAACGACGGTTCGTATATCTGATATTGCTTCCACTCAGTCTCAATGCCGTGTTCGTCGGCAAGCTGCTCGAGTATCGAGTTGAGTTCTTCATCGAGATCTTCGAAGCGCTCGTCCGGTAGAACCCGTCTGTCCAATGTGATCTCAGCGCGTTCCGGAACGATGTTCTCCTTGGTTCCGGCCGAGAATTCCGTCAACGTGGCGAACGCGGTCCCGACCAGTTCGTCCTCCCGAGACCGGACGTCGGTTCCGTAGTCGGTGAGCGCTTCGATGACGTGGTTAGCGTTCTCTATCGCATTTGTTCCCTGATCAGGTCTGCTCGCATGGGAGGGCTCGCCGGAGACCGTGATCGTATACCAGGCCGTGCCCTTGGTTGCGGTGGCAACCCGCATCCCGGTAGGTTCGAGGACGACTCCGTATTCACCCGTGTAGCCCTTCTCAAGCAGCGTTTTCGTCCCGGGGTCACCCGTTTCCTCGCCCATTGCCCCGTGAAAGATTATGGAACCGCTGGAGTCGCCCCGCTCTAGCTCCTTACCGATATCCCGGGTCGTGAGCATACCGATCGCGAGCCCAGTCTTCATGTCCACTGCGCCGCGACCGTAGATCTTCCCGTTGTCTACGGTTCCCGAGTAAGGGCCGTACGTCCACTTTTCGCGGTCCCCGGCCGGCACTACATCCGTATGTCCGTTCAGAACGAGCGTCGGGTCGCCATCTCCGATTCGGGCCACAACCTGTGGACGGTCTTCCACAGGTTCGTCGATCAGTTCTGTCTCGATCTCGTGTTCTTTGAACCAACCGTGAATGTACTCTGCACACTTCAGCTCGTTTCCTGGAGGATTTTCAGTTTCAATCCGGACCAGTTCCTGAATGAGTTCTGTAACTTCAGTGTTATCCATGATACTCTAATTCGGTCCCAGTCTATTATAATTTGTCGTGTGAATGGGTTCTACATCGGCTTCAACGGCAAGGGGAGGGATTGCGGGGAATGCTCCCGGTAGTTGGTCCACTAGGACCGTGCTCAAGGTTATTGACGGCTGCTATGGGCGTATTGCGCGTGAATACTGACCGTCCTCGTCACCTGCGACTAGCCTCGTCCGGAAGCGCGTCGATACCGCCTTAGTCTCCTGTTCCCCTTTGGCGAACTACTATAGGCTCTTTCCCCACTCATTTTACTCCAATACGAACGTAAAGCATTGGATTACATTAGTGGTGTGCCGAACAGGTATCATAGCTGACTGAGACCGGTTATAGGTTGCTGATGCACTATTTAACGTAGAGAATTCTGTCACTATATCTGAAGCTATCGGCATGCCGTGAATAGTGGCGTGCATATCGGTCGCCAATGGAGCCGGACGGAAAGGAAGGAATAGGCCGAGAAAGCGCTCTCTGATGCCGAAAATCTCAGTCCGCGGCGTGTAACGTTCATCGCTATTTCTGTTCTGAGCGACGATATCACGATTCTAGGTCTATCGCTCTTTGTAGATCCCAGTAAACTTATTAAGTAGCGGTTGGTAAAATCTTTCACAATGGATGAACTAGACCTCGAAATCCTGAAGACGATTGCAGAAAAACGGACCGACAGTCCAACGGAGATTCACGAGGAGACCGGAATCCCAGAGTCGACTATCTATTACCGCCTCAACAACCTTCACGACGAAGGAATCATCAAGAACGACCTCTACGATATGGATCTCGAAAAGTTGGGGCTCGGTATAACGATTATCGTCGAGGTGGTCGCTAACTACAAAGAAGATTACCATAAGGAAGTCGGAGAGAAGCTCAGCGAAGTGGAGGGCGTGAGTGAGGTTCACTTCACGATGGGCGATCGGGACTTCGTTGTGAACGCCCACGTTCCTGATCGGAAAGGTGTCGAACGCCTCATCAGCGACTTCGAGAAGATCGAGGAGGTCGAACGGACGGAGTCAAAGTACACAATTACGACGATCAAAAACGAACCGCGCGCTATCAATACGTATTCGCTCGAGACCCTCATTGAGACGCTCGTTGACTCAAACGATACCGGTAACACAGAGTCGTGACTGGATGAAAGGCCAGCGCGCTGTCTCGTTTACTACCGCTGTCACACAAGAACGGGAGTCGGACACGGAGTTGGAGTCGACCACCGCCCTGATGATCGTTACGGTGTTGGCCGTTGTCTTCGGTTAGAAGACTTCGTCGATGGCCTCGTCCAGGACGGAGACGGCTGTATCGATGTCTTCGCGGTCGGCACAGAACGGCGGAGCGACCATTATCTGGAAAGGTGGACGGCCCGGACCGAACAGTGCTCCGTTCTCAGCCGCCCTGGCAACCACCTCTTTGACGGGATTCCGGCCGTCTTCGATCCGGGGATCGAAGACTGGATTGCCCGTCTCCGGATCGGTGAACTCGATCGCATAGAGGAATCCGCGTCCTCGGATGTCGCCCACGACGTCGTGGTGAGAGAGTCCCTCAAGTTGCTTCTCGAGTTCCGGGGCGAGTTGGCAGACGTTCCCGATCTGATCCTCGTACTCGTCCATTGCCGCGATGCCTGCTGCACAGGCGAGCGGATTGCCGGCGAATGTCTGGCCAACGTCGATCCCTTCTTCCCGAAGGTGTGTTCCGATTCGATCGTTCACTAACACGCCTGCCAACGGCACATAAGCGCTGGTCACGCCCTTTGCGAAAGTGATCATATCGGGATCGAGGTTCTCTGTTTGACTCCCGAACCAGTCACCACATCTACCGAAGCCAGTGATAACCTCGTCGATAATCAGCAGGATATCGTACTTATCACAGAGTTCCCGCACGCGCTCAAAGTAACCTGGCGGAGCTGTGAAGGCACCACTACTTCCTCCCACAACTTCGGTGACCAGCGCCGCGATCGACTCCGGACCCTGATTGAGTATCACGTACTCTAGGTGGTCCGCCGCTTGCTCAGCTAATGCCTTGGTCGACCGTGTATCAAACGGACCGTCAACTCCGGTGAATGGCGGTAGGAACTTGACGTTGTTCGTGGTGGCCGCGTGTGATTCCACAGCAAGCCGCGTCTCAGGATCACCAGTCATACCACCGGAAGCATATGTCGCACCGTGGTACGATCGCCAGCGTGTTAGAACCGTTGATGCGTCTTGGACTTCCCGTGCAATCTGAATCGCCGCTTCGTTCGCTTCGCTCCCAGAAATTCCGAAGAAGACATCGTTTAGTGAATCCGGTGCGACCTCGGTTAGCCTATTAGCCAACTCCGTTCGCGTATCATTATCCTTCGCTGAAGAGACGTATTGGATCCGGTCAGCCTGTGATTTGATGGCTTCTGTGATCGCTTCATTACTGTGACCTGCGTTCACACAATACAACTGTGAAGTGAAATCAAGATATTCGTTGTCATCACCGTCATAGACCCGAATCCCTTCTCCCCGATCAAGGGATATGGATTCTGTCCCGGGAGTATTCCAGTGAGCGATCGTCGAGTTCTCATTGGCCGTGATCGGTTCTTGCTCCGACATAGTTGCGAGGTTTAACGCAGAATATTGTAAAGGTAACTGTTAAATGCTGTAGATAACTATTGAAATAAATAGGATGCCTGTAGTAGAGTCCGAGAACAGAGTAGTGACAGACACATAGCGCTACGTTCAGAATGGATCGCCTTGCTCAATAGGCTTCTAATCCCACTCCAAGGCAAGTGACCCGAAAAGACTCAGACACTTTTCCTGAGAATAGGACGAGTAGTGGACGTATACCAGATATTCCGCTGTCAGTTCAAAGATAATACCCGAGTGAGCGGATCCGTGATCTTCGCGGAAATATCTGTTCGACCTGACTCGAAGCCGTCCTTCAGGTAGACACCTGATACTCTGTCTCGAAAAGCCAGATGCTACTGTGGAGTGAATCAGTCGCTAACCAAGCTAAATTCGGTGCCGAATCCCTGTTCGTCCGCGGATTCATACACGAGACGGGCCGTAGCGATGTCCTGGATGGCCAGCCCAGTCGAATCGAAGACTGTTATGTCGTCGTCACCAGACTCGGGTGCTTCGCCGGTGACGACTTCGCTGAGATCGGCGTAAACGTCTTCTTGCTCGAGACGACCTTCGGCGACAGGAACGTTAATCTCGCCGCTGTGTGAACACTGCACCCAATCGTCGACGATCACGTTTGCATCAACGAGAATCTGTGATTCCAGTTCCTGTTTCCCTTCAGCGTCAGCACCGATAGCGTTGATATGTGTCCCATCGGAAATCCATTCGCGTTTCAGAATCGGATCTTCGGAAGGTGTCGTCGTAGAGATAACATCACATCCTGCGACATCTTCTGGCGTTCCACTTACGACTTCGATATTGCGATCGTTCTCGTTTGCGATGAATCGTTCGATTGCCTTTTCATCAAGGTCAGACACGACCACCCGATCGAGATCGATAACGTTCGCGATGGCAGCGAGTTGCGCGTGTGCCTGTTGGCCTGCACCGAGGAGACCCAATGAATTTGCACCGGAAGGCGCAAGGTGACGAGTAGCAACACCGGCCACGGCTCCCGTCCTAAAGCGTGTCAGCTTCGTCCCGTCCATTATTGCTAGAGGATAGGCTGTTTCTGGGTCGCTATAGATAACAACGCCCATTACGGTGGGCAAGCCGAACGTTTCCGGGTTGTCCGGGTGGACGTTTACCCACTTGATTCCAGCTGAGTCCCCCACCGCCGCCGGCATCGCACGAAAGTCGCCATTGATCTCATCAAGATCGACGTATGATTTTGGCGGCATCTTTGCATCTCCGTTTTGATATGCGACAAATGCATCTTCAATCGCGTCGATGACGTTCGACATCTCAATACACTCTGTCAGTTCGTCGGGGCCGATCATGAGAGTGCCCTGATTCGCTTGGTCTGATTCTTCTAGAGTACTCATACTCAATTGGCATATGAATAGCCCCCCTATTAAAATTTTCCACCATATATACTCTATATCTTGGGTTAAGTATTGAATTATCTTTCTAATATTGTAGTCTGCTATGGCAAAGAGAGATTGGCGCGGTACTCCAGTTGAGAAGAACCTGTCCTAATAGGTACCGGCACGACATTCTGAGGAACGTCTTAATTGGTGTCATCGACTTTGCCCACTGTGACTGCTATGATGTGTTCGGTACCAAAGCGCCCGTCGTCGCATTCGATGCACTCCTCACTGTGTACGGGTTATCTCTTAGTTGGGAAGAAATCGCAAGGAATCTCTGTAGGAAAACCCACCTAAGAGAATTATTCAGTGTCTCTACAGCAGGACAGCAGAGCAAAGAGGTCCCGGGTCAGAGTGGATAGAAGATAATGACGCAAAAATATATGGAGAGTTGCAAGAAATTCCCCATCGAAATCATCTTCCACGAAGAGTTCATACGACAACGACGAAGCGGTGCAAGTCTTAGAATTCCCGGATGACAGAGGATATCTGTTAGTACGCCTACTGGATACGGCACAACAGTTGTTGAACCTCTTTTCAATGTGCTAGAAGGATGCACAGGAGCTCATTTTGTGAAGTAGCCACACGTATCTCTGCCATATTAAAAGTACATATACTTACGTATATCCGAGCATTCGCGGTAGCCACAATGCGATGTCCGGGACAGCGATAACTAGGAGGAGGATTACCAATTCTATCAAAAAGAAAATGATAAGGTTTTTACTAATATTTTCGATATTGGTATTCGCTATCGGCGCTGCCACGAACAGCGTTACGCCGAGTGGCGGCGTAATCATCCCCATCGCCAGCGTCATTATCATCACGATACCAAAGTGTAGTGGATCGACGCCGATTTCTACCGCTAATGGTGCGAACACTGGGGCCCAGAGAAGTATGTTGGCGATCGATTCAATGAACAACGCTAACAGAGAGAGAATACCGACGATCAAGAGGAGTATAACTAGCTCACTGCTCGTGGTTGCAAGTATCACGGCGGCTATTTCATCTGGGACACCCGTGATTGCCATCAGTTGGGTTATTGGCATCGCTGCCCCGATGATAAACAGCGTTACACCGGACATTGTGGCCGCACTATAACTCGCTTTGACGAATTCTGTAAGGGTGATCTCACGGTAGACAAAGATCCCAATCACGATCGCGTATAGCACGGCCACGCCACCGGCCTCTGTCGCGGTAAATACTCCAGAGAGAATGCCACCAATGATGATAAGTGGCATGAGAAGCGCGAACCCAGCGTCTTTGACGATGCCAATCGCCTCGGCCGTGTCCGGCCGTTCGCGGTGTTCAACCTCTGGGAATTTTTCCCAACCAGTACGGTAACCAATGATGTATGTTGCGGCCATTAGACCAAGACCCATTAGGATACCAGGGATGACACCAGCCATGAAGATGCCGGCAACACTCACAGATGGAACTGTGATCGCGAAGATGATCATAATGATACTTGGCGGAATGATCGGTCCAATGACCGATGAGGAACAGGTTACCGCGCACGTGTATCCGGTATCGTACCCTTCGTCCTTCATGGACGGAATGAGGATGCTGCCCACCGCTGCGGTGTCAGCGACGGCAGATCCAGAAATACCTGCAAAGAGCATGCTCGATACGACGTTAACGTGAGAGAGCCCTGCTCGCAATCGTCCGACGATAAGGTTTGCAAAATTGATGATCTGCTGTGTGATACCGGCGATCGTCATAATCCGTCCGGCGTAAATGAAGAGCGGAATCGCCAAGATCGAAAACGAATTTATTCCTTGTCCCATCTGTTGGATGACTATCAGCGGTTGGAGGATTGCTAATCCGTTCGGGAAGAATAGCAAAAATATCAACGGACTAAGTGCCATCGCGAACGCGACCGGTGTATTGATGAGGATTAGGAATATGAGTAAAACAAATATTACAACTATTTGCAGGATACTATTGCCCGGGGGGGCAAAGTTGGTGAACGAGACGAAGGCACCACCGAGACAGAGGACAATAAGCGTGCTTAGTGCAATGTAGCTGTCGTCAACTAGGTCCTCAATTAATGTTCCGAGTATGCGCTGTCCGCCTTCGATAGTGAGATAGAATCCACCGATTGCAAGTGGGATACGCGTCCAAAACATTGAAATCTGTGAGATTCCGAGGACTTCGTAGACGGTCTGGCTACTCGCCTGATCCAGCGCTAACTGTGCCCCCAGCTGTAACATCGCGAATCCGAGAAGAACAACCAATCCATTGATGAATACTGTTGCACCTCGGGCGACGGATGACGGGAGTTTCTTATGGACGTACTGAATGCTTACGTGGTCCCCAACGTAATAGGCGATGGCTCCGCCAACGTACGTCACCCAGATATTCAGGATAATCGACGTACCTCCTGGCCACGGGAGGGCGTTATTAAGAACGTATCGAAAAAAGACGTTGATATTGATGAAAATCACGATACCAAGTAAGGCAGTAATCGATAGCCATTTCAGCACATACCGTATGGCCCACTCAAGATTTCTGAGTAGCGCTTCTACCTGTTCAATCCTTCCAACAAATGGATACTTATCTTTCTTTATAGCCATTTTATTTTAAATTTTAACCCTACTAATTAGTTTCGGTGGTAGCGATTCGGTCTACGCTATATATCAACACCGGGCGGTTGATAGTCCTGATAATCTAGAACTGCTTTGACAGTGTCCTCTGCAACACCTTCCTCACCGAGCCACTCATCATACACGGAGCTAGCGGCCGATTGCCACTCAGTTAACTCGTCATCTGTCGGAGTGTAGATCTCGATATCGGAATTTTCCTCTTGGATCGTACTTTTCGCTTCTTCACCCTGCTGGATGTCCATTTCGATCTGCTGTGGCGTGACCTCACTGATTGATTCGTTTAGTATACTCTTTTTGTCCTCCGACAGACTATCCAGCGTGTCTCTATTTATATGTACAATAGCCGGACTGTCCTGTGTCGCGGTTTCGACAGTGTAATTTATCTGCTCAAACATGTCAGAGTTATATAGCCAGAAATAGTGGATATGGATCCCATTTACGGTTCCTTGTTGCATTGCAGAGACGGTCTCACTCCAGGCAATTGGACTCGGACTCAGATTCCACTGGTCGATCGTGGATTGTTCGATAGGTGATTCAGTGACGCGTATTTTCTGCCCGTCTAGATCGCCCGGCGTCTGTGCGCCCGGATTAGACGTGAAATGGAGATGTCTCATACTCCCTCCATTACTTCCCCAATATGATAGTACCTGTATATTATCCAAATCTTGGTATGCTCGCTGGTTGATCTCTTCGACGATGTCTGCATTGTTCCAGAAGTCGTACATGTCGCTATGCGATTTCCACAGATATGGTAGCTGTGAAACTAGCCACGCCGGCGTCAGTCCTGCAAGGTTGTTCACCGCTGACAGTCCTATGTCCAGACTCCCGGACTGAACCGATTGTGTGATCTCAGGCGGGCCACCGGCTTGTTGACAACAGATAACATCCAGAGTTAGTTCGCCGTCGGATTTCTCTTCGACAGTATCCGCTAACAATTGGGCACCCTCGTAATGAGCACTTCCCTGATTCCCTGACAGCGCGAACGCAAGTTGTGACCGATCATTATCAGTACCACCGCCACCACTGAAACACCCGGCCAAGCCAGCTAGGCCAACTGATCCTGCACCAGCGAGTCCCTTCAGTGCGGCTCTCCGGTTAAACTGCGAACTGTGATCATCTGCCATGGTACATTATCATCACACCTTCCCATATAAATATTTCTCCACACCGTGGAATGTTGGGAGGAGAATTCATTCTACAGTGGAAACTTGGACTCAGAGATAACATCATCGTGTCTCTCAAATTCATCAATTGTAGTACTTGTATGCGGAGACTCTCTTCTGCCAGTTGATCGTCACTGCAGATTCGTCTCTCGGACGAGTTTTCACACGAGAAAAGTTAGCACAGTCGTTGATATCAGCGATGCGTGAAATCTATTCCGAGACGACTATGACAGGTTGATCAGCGTTAAGCAATACTGACTGTGCAACGCTACCGAAAATGGTTTTCCCAACCGGTGATCGTTTCTTCGCTCCCATGACAATGTAGCGAGTGTTTTGTTCGCGACCGTATTGAACGATTTTGTCTGCCGGGTCACCGACACGTCCAACAGCAGTAACATCAATCGGGACATGATCAGCAATTTCGCTTGCGATTTCGGCTGCAGTCCGTTCGATCTCTTCCATCTGGACAGATATGTGCTTTCTCTCGACACTTGTCTGATTGAGTTCGTGAAAATCATTTCGGCTTAGCACGTGCAATACATGTAACTCTTCGTCAAATTTTTCTGCGAGTCGATATCCCTCTTCGAGGCTCGAATCAGCACTATTCGACCGACTGACTGGTACAACGATACACATACACCTAACTACCCCACCTATCCACATGAACATTATTGATATTCCCTTGCTATACAATAACTCAATACGCTCAAGCGAGAATTGGACAGGCCGCTATTGTAACTCACTGACCGGCACACAGTTTATATCTCCTATAACTAGGTGGCTACAGTTCTCTCAGATCCCGTCATCGTTTCTTGTGAACCTGCATCTCTGGGTTACTTGAGAGCACCCTTTGTGATGCCCATCCCCTAGGCCTGTATCACTCACCTCTTTTGCGCCGTGAAGAGCAGTGCATCAACAACGTCATCCATGCTAGCCTCCATAAGAGGACGCGCACCAACCAGGCATATCCCTAGAATCGGCCGAGCACCGTCGCGTCCGCTGGCCGATCGGACAACGTGAGGCGAGGTTGCTAGCAAGTCCAAGAAGATAATTGCTTCACTGTTCATCAACGGCATCCTGCCCGTCTTCCACTCAGCCATCGCAGGAATCAGCACGGCGTCGGTCTGCAACTCGCTGTCGATCATCAGCGATTCCGTACTCTCTCAGATTTGGTCCGTCACGGTCTGGACCGTTCTGATCGTTTCGTAACTCCTTCTCCCTTTCGTTAAAAACACAACATCGCCATTCGCGGCCCCACCCGAAGAGATGATTAGTTGGCACGGCGGTCGCGATCGAGATCTTGGCCAACTGCCCGGCCAACGGTCCGATGTTATCACTGCGGCCGGCATCCACTCAGACACTATCTTTGCCTACTGTCAATACTTTAATAACAGGACGAAGAAACTCGCTCCAGTGTCAATCCTAAGCGAGAGGCCCACAACGCCATTGAATTCTCAATGAGAACGGTTGAGAAGGCTCTCAAAAGTAGGGTAACGCTTTTACCCCGGTTCAAGGGCACAAAGGACGAGAACTACAGTGCTTGCGAGTAGGCAAAGAGCAAGACCGAGAAACGCCATGGAAAAAGTCGTGGTATCGGCGATGACGCCGACAATGAATGGGCCGATGCTTCCAATACCCATGAAGACTGTTCGCGTCGCACCAAAGTCCCCACCCATGTTCGCATCGGGAAATAGATCCATGATATAGGCGTTCATCACCGGCCAGATAGCTGCAAGTCCGGCGGCCATGGGCAACACTCCGAGGATTAAAAGGGGGACTGACGGGGCTACTGCGGTAACTACTAGCCCCACAGTGGCAGATACAGAAGCTGACACTGCCACCAATAGGTGGCCGACCCTATCGCCGGCTCCGCCGGCCACCGGACGTATGACGACTCCGACTACAAAAATCGCCATGAAGGCGGAGGTGGCGACAGAGTCGGAGAAGCCCTGTGCCAGCAGGAACGTCGGCAAGAAGCTTGTGACGCTCTGCCAGACGAACGCCGAAAGCGAGAACGCAAAGAGTATCCGGAGCATCTGAGATGTGGTGGTAATGCGTCTGAAGGTCTCGGGTATCTTGTGATCTACCCGCCGCAGGATGTACGGTTCCCGGCTCCACGCGTGCAGCAGGGCGAGGGTCAAGACCACACCTGCGAACATCGGGAAAAAAGCCGTACGCCAGGTCGTGACTGCGAGAACGCCGATAGCGAGCAGGCCAGCGATAACCCCGCTGACATCGATGCTCCCGGCGTTGATGCCAAACGCCTGCCCCCGGCGAGCGACGAACAGATCTGAGAGAAAGGCAAAACCCGCCGGCAAATAGAGGCCACCTCCTAACCCCACTAAGCCAGTGGCAGCGATGAACATGACGTAGGTTCTGACGTAAGCGAGCAATCCGAGACCGATCGCAAGGATTCCGAGTCCGATAACCAGAACTGTTGTGCGCGAGAGCTTGTCAGAGAAACGTCCGCCTGGGTACTGCCCGACGGCAACCAGAAACCACATGACCGATAGCGCAAAACCTGCTGCTGAGGGCGAAATATCCACCTCCTCGATAATTGTCGGCAACAGCGGCGAGAGTACAAGTCGGCTCAGGTACGAGAGCATCGTCCCCATCGCTACGACGAACAGTATCCGTCCAGTATAGCCTCGCACGAGGGATTCCTCGGATTCACTCATCGACTACCAACCCTGTAGTTGGAATCCTTTGGCCGCGTTGTAATCCCGTGGCCAGCATGGCACACCACATATAGTCACGGGCTTCTATAACGCTTGTCCAGCTGGTACGGAGATTGTCCCATATCTCACCGTTTCGGCCGGTGCAGTCGTCATCACACCTTGAGAGGTCCACGCCCCTGAATTCGGACTGATGAAGAAGGCGGTGAAGCCCGCTCCAAAATAATTAAAATTTCAACACTTACTCTAAACGGTAGTGAATAGTATATGTAAGTCTGATTGAAAGATATATTCTCAAGACAGGTTCTAGTCCATCTCTGAGGGGTATCTTCTCATTCTTTATGGCCATGTGCGCACTCGTCAAGACAGCATATCATCTTTACCGGTTGCTCTGCGATCCAAAACTACAAGTCTTCCCTTCGGGTACGAGTAAGTGAGTAGGAGAGAGAACGGATTAACGGGAAACAGAGTACTTCAGTTCTATCGATGATCTATATACAGTTAAAAAACTGCGTTTCAGGAGTGATTTCGTCGCTCTTAGCGACCTGCCGAAAAACGATAATGAGAGGCCTGTCTCCCACTCAGAGCCGGGGTATACGACTACTGACCGACAGACGTAGCGCGTTCGACGACGTCAGTGCCGTATATCTCCTCTAAGTCCTCGTGTTGATCCGGCCGGTGCTCGTACACGTCCTGGAAGAGAGTGATTGGAGTTTTGGCAGCCTGATACGTGGCTTCGTCCCACATTCTGTCGTTACTGATGTCGATCTCGACGCCGCCGATGACGAGCGTGGTCGACTGGGTCATGGCGATGGCGCCCTTGCCCGCGTCCTTGGCTGCTTCGAACTCTTCCATGGAGTCGACGATGTCGTTCATGCTGGGAACGTACGCGGTTCGGTCAAGCAGTTCCTCCCGCAGTTCGTCCTCGTCAAGTCGCTGCCGGTTGTTGCTTTCGCGCAGGATGTACTCCCCCCCATCGGTGGCTTCGAGTGAAAGACCGTCGCCGTCGTACACCTGCTGTCCGTCCTCTCCTTCGAGCTCGATCTCACGGCCATCAACTTCCAGCAGCCAACTCCCAGTCTTCGGGGGAAGGGGGGCTTTATTCGCCTCGACGACCTGCCCCGGTGTCAGTGACCAGATGCCGGTCATCCCCTTCGCCCGGTTCTCGGTCATCCGCTCGCGGTAGCCCTCGACGTCACGAATGTCGTCGTACGGTCCGTCGACCGAAATGAGACCTGCAGCACTGGCGCCTCGAGAGGTGTTGTGTCGCAGTTCCGGCCACTCCGGGAGTTCACCGGTGGGCGTCATCGCCTGCATGTCCTTCGTGTAGTCGACCTCCCCATCGACGAGTAAGAACAGCCGTTCGAGATTGTTCGACGGCTTGCCCATCTCCTCGCGGAGGTCGCCCATCGCTAGTTCCGCCTCGGCACTTTCGATGATAACGGACATCGAGAGACTGCCTTCTTCCAGCCCGTGGTCGTGTTCGATGATAGTAATGAACTCGTCGGCCTTTTTCCAATCATCGATGTCGCCGACCTCCGGAATGACGAACCCATCGATGTACTCGACGGCTCCGTTGTCAGGATCCGCGATCTCCCGCATCTGCTGGAATCCTCCGTGACGTGTAGTCGGCGAATCTCGATGCCAGACGACACGAGGGTGGATCTCTCCGGGGAAGTCTGACCCCTGCTCGGAGACGACCTCGACGATATTTTGAACGCCTTCTTCACGCATGTTTGGCGCGGTCGCGTCCTCGTTGTCAGGAACCCAAACATCCGGGGCCTTGAGACCCCGAAGTTGGCCAGCACTCCGCAACATCTTCGCGGTATCGTCTTCACCATCGACCGCCGTCGGCGAAGTAAAGAACGTTCGGACGAACTCGCGTTCGCTATTGTGTTCCACACTCATGACTCGTCCTCAATGGAATCCACGGCCTGTATTAAAAGTACTGTAAGCCGGCAAGATATACGATAACGTATTGCGCCGGTGTTTCTAGATGCGTTCCGCAAAGAGATCATCCGAGTAGTGATCTGAATACCCACAGGTATGGTCACCAAACATGGACACTCACTCACCCTCGGTTCTAGAAACCCACCCAAATATTTTTCAACCACCGCACAGTACCACTTGATGGTATGAGTCAGTTTAGCGAATTCAGCGACGTCGGCGAAGCGGAGGTAACCCGCGCGATCGGACAGGAGTGGACCGAGGAGTTCATGGACTTCTCCGATAGCGACGTGATCATCGTCGGCGGCGGCCCCTCGGGGCTGATGGCCGCGAAGGAACTCGCGGAGCGGGGCGTCCAGACGATGGTCGTCGAGAAGAACAACTACCTCGGCGGCGGCTTCTGGCTCGGCGGGTTCCTGATGAACAAGGTGACGGTGCGGGAACCGGCCGAACAGGTGCTCGAAGACCTGGACGTCGACTACAAGGAGTCCCAGGACAGCGAGGGGCTGTTCGTCGCGAACGGCCCCCACGCCTGTTCCGCGCTGATCAAGGCGGCCTGTGACGCCGGTGCGAAGATTCAGAACATGACGGAGTTCACGGACATCGTCATCCGCGAGGACCACCGCGTGGGCGGCATCGTGATGAACTGGACACCGGTCCACGCGCTGCCCCGCGAGATCACCTGCGTCGACCCGATCGCGGTCGAGGCCGACCTGGTGATTGACGCGACGGGCCACGACGCCGTCGCCGTCAACAAGCTCGACGAGCGCGGCGTGCTCGACGCGCCGGGCATCCAGCACGCCAAGGAGCACAACACGGGCATGGACACCACCGGCGAGGACTCCTACGGCGCGCCCGGCCACGACTCGCCCGGCCACGACTCGATGTGGGTCGGCAAGAGCGAGGACGCCGTCGTCGAGCACACCGGCCTCGTCCACGACGGCCTCATCGCCACCGGGATGGCCACGGCGACGACCTACGGCCTGCCCCGCATGGGACCCACCTTCGGCGCTATGCTCGTCTCCGGCAAGCGCGCCGCCCAGGTCGCCATCGACGAACTCGGCGTCGACGCCGAGGACGTCGACATGACCACCCGCGCCACCCCCGCCGACGACTAGCCCGACCGGGAAGGAGACGTCGCGGTGCGCAGTTATTTTTCGTACCCTCTCTGCGCTGTTGACGGAGATAGCTATAACAGCGTCGTTATCAATAGTTACCGTATGCCGCTGGACATCGGCGAGGTTGAGACGATCACGTTCGATTCATTCACCACGATCGTGGACGTCGAGACCACTACGCGGCGAGCGCTCGCAAAGCACGTGGACGACCCGGCCTCGGTCGCCGATCTGTGGCGGTCACGAGCCGTGGATTACCGGATGGTGAGTACGTTCACCGACAACTACGAAACGTACGAGGAAACGACTCGTGACGCCCTCGAGTACGCGCTCGCAGCGCACGACTGTACGCTTCCCGACGACGCGATCGACGAGATCGCTTCAGCGTTCCACGAATTGGACGTCTACGAGGACGTCCGTCCAGGCATGGAGCGTCTGGTGGACGCCGGCTACGAACTGTACGTACTGTCCAACGGGAATCCGGCAGTACTCGATTCGATGGTCCGGCGAGCGAGTATCGGTGATCTGATCGCGGACACGATCAGCGCTGACGAGCTACAGGTGTACAAGCCCGATCCCCGGATCTACGAGTACGCGGCCGACTCAACGAACACCGCTGTCGAGAACGTCCTCCACGTAGCTACCCCGTGGTACGACATTTACGGAGCGAAGCACGCTGGTAATCAGACGGTCTGGCTCAACCGGAACGACGCCCCGTGGGACCGATTCGACGGCGAGCCGGATCTGACCGTCGAGACGTTCGAAGAGCTGGTAACCGCCGTGATCTGACCGAGAAACAAGTCGGAAACGGTGCTACCAGTTGTGGAGCGCGTCACGATACACCTCACGAACGTCCGATTGGGAGACACCGCGAGGGTTACAGCGAACGAGACGCTTCTGGGTTTCGACAGTCCGTCTCGCGAGTTCATCCACGTCCTCTTCGGTTGCGCCGGTGAGTTCGTGCAGTCCGCTCGGGAGGACGTTCAGATCCCGTTGGAGTTTGATGAACTCGCTCTTGGCGGCATCAGCCGCATCGCGACTGCTCATTCCGCTCGTTTCGGCACCGAGCATGCGCGCAACACGACCGTATCGCTCCGGGTCGCTGCCAGCATTGTAACCAAGCGTACTCGCAGGGGTGAGCACCGCGATCGTCTCGCCGTGATAGGTGTGCCATTTGTTCGCCACTGGATACGACATCGCGTGACAGAGATTCGATCCGGCAGTCAGCGCTGCGATCCCGCCGAACAATGCCCCGAGCTGCATGTTAGAACGCGCTGTCAGGCTATCGCCGTTGTGAACCGCCGTCCGGAGATTCTCCGATAGTAGCGTGATCGCCTTCTCGCTGAACATCTCGGTCACGGGCGTTCGACCGGCGTACACCGGCCGCGAAGAGGGATCTGTGGCCCGCAGGAGTGAGTCAAAGGAGTGGGTCGTGTAACCCTCTATCGCTTGGCCGAGCGCGTCCATCGCCGTCTCCGCGGTCTCTTCTGGCGGGAGCGTCGTCGTAAACGTCGGGTCGAGTATCGCTGCGTCGGCCTGAACGTATTCACTCGCGATTCCTTCCTTGATACTCTTCTTCTCGACGTCGACGATAGCAATAGGTGAGATCTCTGAACCGGTACCCGCAGTTGTCGGCAACAGGACCAGTGGATCGCCCGAATCGGTCAGTGGTTCGCCGTTTCCAGTCGGTTCGCTTATATAATCAAGGATCTCTCCCTCGTTAGCTCTGATCGTCTGCACGACCTTGGCCGTGTCCATGCAGGTACCGCCACCGAGTCCGAGGTAGAAATCGTAGCCCTCCTCGCCTCTTTCCTCGCGGACGAACGAGAGGCAGTGGCGGAGAGACCGGATCGACGGTTCGCGCTCCGCACCGTCGTAGACGTGTACCTCGTAGCCGGCGGCTTCAACCTGTTCTCGAACGCGGTCAGCATGACCCACGTTCACCAGCGTCTCGCCGGTGATGAGTAGCCCCGTCCCTCCGGGTTCGACATCTATCTCGTCGAGTTGATGGGGAAGTTCCTCGACCGAATCGCGACCGAACCTGATCCGGGGGAGATGGAGACTCCAAACGGTCTCCGGCGAAAGCTCGTGATCGGGGGCCGAGATAGCGCGATCGATCACCATTCTGTTCGCCTCGGTTCTGGCGCACGTGATTGCGGTTGAGTGCCGATCCGACCCACGGAGGGGCTCCAGAGATCAGTGTTACCAAATGTCATATATGGCATTACGGAAGTTCCACTTATTAATCTATGCAGGTAGCCACCGATCGACTTCAGTATCGAGGAGGACCGATCGTCGCGAGTCTGATGAGTTGTGCTCAGGACTGGCCTGATATCGGCTGTATTCGGGGGCACTCTACGGACGCCGGACTATAATTCGACTACCAATTCACCGTCTCTGGTTTTCACAGGGTATGTGGGAAGTTGATCATCCCTGGGCGCGAGGCAGTCACCCGACTTCAGATCGAACTCCCACCCGTGCCACGGGCAGTTGAGGACATTGCCCTCGTTCTCCCAACAGACCTCGAGTTCGAGCGAGTCACGATCGAAGGTGCTCTCGTTGGTACCGGATATGGTCCCCTCACACGCCGGGCCGCCTTGGTGTGGGCACCAGTTGAGAAATGCGTGGTACTCTCCGTCTTTCCGGAAGATCCCTATCTCGCGACCCTCGATCTGGGCGATGATCCGTTCTCCATCCGAGATCTCGTCCGCGTCCGCGACGACGTGTTCAGTCATATTCCTATCCCGAACACCTCGCTAGCGTTGCCCGACAACACTCGTTCCCTGTCTTCGGGGGAGAAGAGGCTACGGAGGTACCCGTTGAGTTCAGTGGGGTGGTCGAAGTCCCAGTGAGGGTAGTCGGATGCGAACATCAGTGAGTCCTTCCCGACCATGTCGATCATGGTCTTCATGTGCTCAGGATCCATCGGCTCGCCGAGGGGCTGCGTGGCGAAATAGTAGCTGTCGCGAATGTACTCTTCCGGCTGCTTCTCGAGCAGCGGCGCTTCGCTCCGGCGCATCGAGAGTTCCTTGTTCAGTCGGAACATCATGTACGGAACCCACGAAATCCCCGCTTCCAGGAAGACGAGATCGAGGTCGGGGAACTTCTCCGGAATTCCGTTCACCATAGTGCTGGTGAGCGTCATCGTCTGACTCCAGAGGTGGGCGTTCACGTGTGCTTCCACGAACTTCTCGAACTCCTGGCTGTGGATGGGAAATTCGATGTCGAAGCCGCTGTTCGTCGCTCCGTGGTACGCGATTGGCAACCCGTTATCCTCGGCAGCTTGATAGAGTATGTCATATTCTGGGTCTCCGAGCGGAGGTCGGGGGCCCGTACTCGTCAAGAACACCCCGACGATTTTGTCCTCGTCTCCGATCCGATCGAGCTCCTCCGCGGCCTTATCCGGTTTTTGTGTTGCGACGGTAGCGAGGCCATGGAAATCGTGGTCATCCAGGAACTGATCGAGCAACAGGTCGTTGCACGCACGCTGTAAGTGAACCGCGGTTTCGCTCTGCGACAGACGCGACAGGTTGACGAAGGCGTTGACAATAGGGTAGTCGATATGGATCTCGCCTTTCACCTCCTCCTCGATATCCTCGGGTGTCAGCAAAGTTCGTTCCTCGATTTTGCCCCCCATCGTCGGGTCCCACCCGGGACTTTTCAACTGCACGTCCTCGGCAGAGAGATAATCAGCGTACGGCTTATCTGCGTACTGCGCGATCTGGTCTGTCGGGGTTGTGAGGTGAATATCCGTATCCACGATAGTCTCTCGCTGAAGGAGACTGGTGTTATTGGCTTGTGCCATACTAACAGGTGGCATTGCCATGACGAGAGTAATTAAATTATCGATCACGGCAGTTTCCGGATCGGATGAATCCAGCATGCGCCTGTTGACTTGACCATCTCATCAACCCGGAATTTTATCTCCGTCGGCGTTACACAGAGTTTTGTGACACAAGATATCGATAAACAAACCGTCCGAAACTGGATCGACGACGACCTCGTACAGCGGATCGAGGACGTCACGGATGGAGACGAGGCATACAACTATCTCGTTCAGGTCTCCGGAATGAACTTCCACATCGGGAGAGTGAGAGGGACTGGGCCCATCAGTGTCGCAAGCACCATCGAGTTCGATCCGGAAACAGTCGCGCTCCTGATGGAACGGGAGGAGAAACGGCGAGACTTGTTGACGCGATTCGAACGTGTACTCACCATCGCACCCGGTTGGTACACGTTTCTCGACGGGGCCGGGAACCCCGGCTGTAACTTCACGGAGATGCGTTCGATCCGGCTGGAGTACCGGATATATCCGGACGGAGCCAGTCAACACGCGTTGATGAACGGCCTCATCGATATGGCGAACGCGCTCGTTTTCCTGCGGGACGTAATGACGAGCCTCGCAGAAGCGGCTGACGAATAGGGACTGGAGCACCCCGAACTGCTCTCAGCAACTCTTGGGCGCGTTCGGCCGCTGACGGCATGACGGGATACCGGCCGTGGCGTCCGTCAGTTCGACCGGAGTGTCTCGGTAACGCTGTCGCGGAACTCCTCCGAGGTAACCTCGAAAACCGTGTTGCCGTTCGCGTCTCGATGGCGACCCAAGGTTAGCGCGCGTTCTCCGTCCACGATCGCTTCCCAGTCGTCCCCGTACTCGACGTCGATTCCGACGATCCGGATCGTGCAGTCCTCCTCGTTTTCGAGCTCAGAGACGACGGTGTGGGTGTACACCCCATCGCGAAAGCGCGGCGGCTCGTACGCGGGAAGATCCATTGACCGACGGAGCTGTTCGTTCTCTTCCCACCAATCGGGGCGATGAGTACTCGATCCGTCTTCGCCCATTGTTCAGTCGAGACTCATTGCTTCTCCACCGTCTTGGGTGCGACTACCACAGGACATTCGGAGTTTAACAGGACGGACTGGGCGACGCTTCCGAACACTGCCTTTCCGATCGGCGACCGCTTCCGTCCGCCGACGACTATGTACCGCGCGTTTTGTTTGTCGGCGTATTTCACTATCTCGTCGGCCGGGTCTCCGATGAAGCCGACGGAGGTGAAATCATCCGTGGACGCTCCCGTCGCTTCGAGGGCAATATCTGCCGCGATTTCAGCGATTCCGTCTCGCCCCTTCGCCTGGCCGGTCTTTTGGACGTTGTCCATTTCTACGTCAGCGGCTTCAGACTCCGTGAGAACGTGGACGATGTGCAACTCCTCACCGGTCAAGTCCGCAAGCTTCCGTGCCTCTTCGAGAACGGTCTGGGCCCATTTCGATCGGTCTACTGCGGCAATGATAGTCATAGGACGTTAGTTAGCAATTCACGAACGCGGTATAAAAAAGTAAGGGCCAGAGGGATCAGATCTCGGTCCGGCACATGAACTAACGCCGAGATGCAGCCGATCGGTGGCGGAAATATATCTACGAACCCTATGTTATTTATGTGGTTGAGGTGTGTGAACATGACGCAATGAGAGGGAGACGGCTAGCCACGATAGAGGAACTGATAGCGATCACCAGCCCGGGGGAAGAAACGGAAGAAGCAGTAGCGAGGCTGCGTTCGTGGACGAACGACAACGGGTTAGAGTTACACACGGTCGACGTCGGCTCCGATATCGACGCCGTGTACACCGAAGAGAACGAAACGCTGGGGATCACAATCGGTGGGGACGGAACGTTTCTGGAGGGCATCCAGCAGTTCGCACCACGCAACATCCCCCTCTTAGGGATCAATACCGGAACGCTCGCATTCCTCGTCCGGATCGACGTCGACGACCTCGAGGAGGCCCTGACAGAAGTCATTCAGGGTCGATCCTCGATCGACAACCGACAACAGTTGTCGGTGAAAGCGAACGGGCTCGAGGCCACTGGCATCAACGACGTCATGGTCCAGAACGTGCCGCCGGAGGACCCGATCGATCGGAAGATAACGAAGCTCGACGTGTTCGCCGACGGCCAGTACGTGGGCGAGTACGATGGCACCGGTCTAGCGATCTCCACGCCAACTGGAGCGACCGGCGTTTCGCTCTCCGCGAACGGGCCGATCCACAATCCGACGAACAATTCCTCACTGCAGATCGTCCCCCTACATACTCATCAAATGGGCGTCCGACCGCTGATCGTTAGTGAGGACACGACAATCCGGATCAACTGTACTGACGAGTCCGACTTGCTGGTAGACGGCGGCCGTCACCACGAACGCCTCGACGCAGAGGACGTGATTACCGTTACCGGAGCCGAGAACACGGCCGACCTCGTGCGAACGAGTTACGACGACGATTTCTTCACTGCGATCAGCGAACTCCTCGGATGGGGTGCGCGGGATGCAGACGGGAAATCGCTCCCGGCAGGCGTCGCGAAAAGAAACGAACCGGAGGAAATGCTCGATCGAGCACTGAAGCTAGCCAAGGAAGCGGCGAAAAGCGTACGAGAGCCGCTTCGGGATCTGCACGGAAGGATCGAATCCGAGGAGTTCAAAACCGACAAATCAGACGTCATTACGGAGGCAGACTACCTATCGGAAAACATCATCGTGACCGCTATCGAAAACGAGTATCCCGCTCACAACATCCGGACCGAGGAGGGCGTTCACGCCAAAACCGGAAGCGACTACACGTGGTTGATCGATCCGCTTGACGGCACCGGGAACTACGCGAACGGGAATCCAAACTACTCAGTTTCTATCGCGCTCCTCGAAGGGGACAAACCCATCGTTGGCGTGGTGTATGCGCCAGAAACAGACGAACTGTGGAGCGCAATTGCCGGTGACGGCGCTAAAAAGAACGGGGAACCGATCATGGTGACGAACCGAGACCAGTTAGACGAGAGCATGTTGATGTCGGGATACGACCCGGACGGGAGTTTCCTCACCCACTTCTACAATGAGACGCGAGGAGTGAGGCGACTGGGGTCTGCCGCGCTGCATCTCTGCTATCTCGCCAGCGGGAGCGCCGATGCCGTTTGGGAATACGACACTCATCCGTGGGACGTCGCAGCAGGCGTCATTATCGCGAGAGAGGCGGGAGCCACTATCACGGATTCGAGCAGCGACCGCTTCAGCGTGTACGCGGAGAAAGATCGGCAGGAGCTCATCGGTTCGAATGGCTTGATACATGAGGACATGATGGAGCGACTGCAGCACAACGAAGAACTGTACAACACGATAGATAGAGACTGAGCTACCGGCTCGGGACCCAATCTGGCACTGTGTGCTCCGTGAATTCGCGTTGACGCGACGAGGGCAATAGGACCATACAGAAGGGGGATTACCGACCCCTACAAGCACCTCAGACGTGGGAATCCGGGACACTCCGGAGAGTCTGTTGTGGACGTCGCCTGGGAGCACTTCAGACTGTCACTGACATTCTCCGCCGACTTCTCTCAACCGTTGAGCGGTTCGATGAGTTCAATCACGTGTCCGTCAGGATCCTCGATGAACGCTGTGCGTGCATCGGCGGCTGGTTGATCAGTCGGCTCTTGGACGACGCCGTAATGTTCGATCTGGTCGATCGTGTCGTCGACGTCGTCTACACCGACAGCGAGGTGATCCCAAGCCGTTCCCGGGTCGAACTCCGTTTCCCCCTCCGTTTCCGAGAGTTGCAGTTCCACACCGTTTGATTTGACGTATCTGTTCTCGGTTCTGCCATCGGCGGTAGTGAACGACCACGATTCCTCGAAGTCGAGCTGTTCCGTGTAGAACCGCTCTGCTTGGTCTACGTCCGCCACGTTCAGACAAACGTGTAGCAGCTCCATAGAGAGCGATCACATATTGCAGATACATAAAACTGGGACTCGCCACACCAAGATAGATGCGAGGCTCGAACCGGATAATACAGATAATCTCTGTGCTATTGTCGAACCCGCCAGTACAGGCGATACTACTCTCTCTACGCTATTCTACCCGTTTTGTGAGCGAAAGCGTGTCCAGATATTCAACCGAGTGTCCGGAACTGCGGATCCCCCTGTCAAGAGCATAGTTGTCGTTGCATTATATCGAATCCGCGGAGATCCCCGTTGACCTCCGCACGCTACTCACTGGCAAGGTATTAAATAAGATAACCACATATATCGAGCCATGCGAATGGATAACAATGATACGAAAACCCTGACGACAATCGAGAGAACGTTTGAAATAGTTGAACTGATACAGGAACTCGACGGAGCAAGGGTGTCTCAGGTGGCTGATGAGCTCGATATGCCCCGAAGTACTACGCACAACTACCTCGGAACCCTCTGTGAAGTGGGATATTTGGTCAAACACGGGGACGAGTACCATATCGGCTTGCAGTTCCTCGGACTCGGTGGCCACGCGGCAGCTCGTCACCCCGGATATCAGCTGCTCCGAACGAAGGTGAACCAGCTCGCTGAGGAGACGAACGAACGCGCACAGGTCATCGCAGAGGAGAACGGACGGGGAGTGTACATTTACGAGATGACTGGCAATAACGCAGTACAGACTGACGTTCAGATCGGCAAACACGTCCATCTGCATACGACCTCCGCCGGGAAGGCGATTCTCGCCCACCTCCCCGAAGAGCGACTCGACCAGATCATCGACTATTGGGGCCTCCCGGAACGGACCGAGCACACGATTACGGACGAGGAGGAACTGAAAGATTGCCTCCAGCGTATCCGAGAGCGCGGATATGCGTTTAACGACGAAGAACGGATTCAGGGTCAGCGTGCAGTGGGGGTCCCAGTGTTAGATGAAAAGAACGATATCGTTACTGCGCTCAGCGTGTCTGGACCGAAGAATCGCCTCAAGGGAGATTGGTTCACGCAGGAGATCCCGGATATACTCCTCGGCATCGCAAACGAAGTCGAACTGAACCTGAAATTTTCTGGGCGTGTTAGGTAGAGATATTATTATCGATAATACTCTTTCTCCCTCTCACCTCTCCTACGAGGAACCGCATCGATAATTTACAGATATATCGTTGTAATCTATGGGCGGCCGACGAGAGTAATCGGAAAAACCAAACGCAGTCATACACGAAAAGCGCCGGTTTATTACGGTCCTACGTTCGTAAAGGAGGTTTCGAAGAGAGCTATTTCCTTGATCTCGAAGGGAACGGATTATATTGTGCCATGGGAGCAGGATCCGTAACTCTTCAGGCAGATATTCGGGTTTCTCAGGAAGTTACTACAGATATCGATCTCTGCCGCAAGGAATTACAATCATATGACTGTAAGCATAGAGCGGCCTTTCGATCAGAGATGTAGTTCACTCCCTTCTGCACCAGTTCATTGACTGTTTTCCCCCAGTTCGACTATATCGATCCTTGGTAATGAGTAACATTTGGTGGTGTGTTCATAGCCGAAGGGGGAAAATAGACATATTCGGATTAATTGAGTTCTTTTGTTGAAGGTCTTGCACATCAAAGGTGAAAAGCTACAAAAGAGGGTATCAAGATGTACTGTCCGAATATATCCAACGCGCTAGTTGCACAGAGATAGTGCCAAGCAGACATTGAAGCGTTTCTACTGACCCGAAGATCAGTCGCGGTTCGGCCGACGAACAGTGCTAGTTCCCTCAGCGTCGGCATCACTCCTCGTTCTCAAGGCGTATATGTACCTCTTCTCTAATAATATGATTGATGATAAAATTCAGGTATTACAATAAATATTGGAGAAACATATTTATTCTGCGTTCTGTAACCCCGTTAGTGTGTCATGAGTTTAGAGACCGATGACCAGGAGGAGACTGCGGAAGAAGTCGTAACTCGGCTGATCGAGCAAGGCCGTGCGGCAATGGCGGAGATAGAGAGCTATGACCAAGAGCGGGTCGACGAGTTGGTACAAGCCACTGCTTGGGCCATCATGGAAGACGATCGGGCGAAAGAAATCTCCGAGGTAGCCGTCGAAACAACGGGGATGGGGCGTGTCGAAGATAAGTACAGCAAGAAAAAACGCAAGACGTTGGGAACGCTTGACGATATCCTCGGGGAACCGTCGGTAGGCGTTATCAACGTTGACGAGGAGGAGGGCATCACCGAGATCGCCAAGCCCGTCGGGGTCGTCGGTGCCGTGGTGCCGTCGACGAATCCGAGTTCGACCGCGGCGAACCTCGCGATGATGGCGTTGAAGGGCCGCAACGCGATCATCCTCTCACCGTCGCCGAAGGGACTGTCCGTCTGCGAACTCACCGTGGACGCGATCCACTCCGAACTCGAGAAGGTCGGCGCTCCCACGGACCTCGTACAGATGGTTCCGCCGCCCGTGAACAAGGACAAGACGTACGAGCTGATGGAACAGGTCGACCTGCTGCAGGTAACCGGCTCGTCGAACAACGTCGAACACGGCCAGAAATCGGGCACGCCGAACTACTGCGTCGGCGAGGGCAACGCCGTGGCAGTAGTCGACGACAGCGCTGACCTGGAGGCAGCGGCGAACGCCATCAAACTGAGCAAGACCTTCGACTACGCGACGAGTTGTTCCAGCGAGAACTCCGTCGTCATTGAAGACGCGGTGTACGACGAGATGATGGCGGCTCTCGAGGACGAGGGTGGATACGTCTGCAACTCAGACGAGAAGGAACAACTCGAGGAGACGATGTTCCCTGACGGGCATGGGTCGCTCAGCGGGGAAGTCGTCGCACAGCCGCCATCCGATATTGCAGACGCCGCTGACTTGACTGATCCTGCAGCACAGGACGCGGAATTTTTCGTCGTAGAGGGAGAGGGCATCGGGCCGGAGTATCCCCTCTCCGGTGAGAAGCTCTCGGTCGTGCTCACGGCCTACCGCGCGTCCGACTTCGACGACGCGTTAGACATAACGAACGACATCCTCGACTTCGAGGGGTCCGGCCACTCCTGCGGGCTACACACCACGACCGACGAGCACGTCGACAAGATCGGCGAGGAGATAGACGTCTGCCGGATCCTCATCAATCAGCCACAGTGCTACGGTAACGGTGGAAACTTCAACAACGGTCTCGATTTCACCCTCTCGATGGGCGCCGGTACGTGGGGCGGGAACCAACTCGACGAGAATCTCACGTACACTCACTTCTTGAACATCACGACCGTCTCTGAGACCATCGAAGAGGAAGTTCCGTCTGAAGAGGATCTACTCGGCTCGTATCACGAAAAATATGGGAAATAGGCCTCGGTCCTCTAATTTCCCTGCTCGATGATTTTTATGTGAATTGCTAAATCTGTGGTGGGTGGTTCCAATATGGCAGATTCAGAGGAAACCTCGTAACCATGCTCAATAGACAGGACGTGATGATACAGTACCAACGCCGCACAGTTGTGAAAGCCGTGATCTACCGCGTCTTTATGATCGTCATTACCGTCGTCTTCGCATTTCTTGTCACACGTCAAGCGGGAGATGCCCTCACGATCGGTCTCTGGTCAAACGCTGTCAAAACGGCCACGTACTACGGGTATGATCGGCTCTGGAATCGTATTACGTGGGGGCTGCAATACAACGAGAACTAGGAGACGGCCGATCACGCGTTCTCAATATCGACGATACGGCTCGCTGTCGGAATCAAGGTACCGTTGTTGGTAGTAAATGTATCATATATTATGGTTATGGAAAGTTATAATAGTGGCCATGAAGAAGGATGTTTTGAGTTACCCAATGTCACAGCAAGAGCCAGCCGAAGAAGCCGATAGCCAGCCGATTCACGAAGATACAGTGATGACGCCAAGCGAGGCGCTGTTAGAGCAGTTCGCAGCCGAGGACGCGGACGTGATGTTCGGGATCGTCGGTTCAGCGTTCATGGACTTCCTCGACATCATGCCTCAGGCGGGGATCCGCTACGTGCCCGTTCGCCACGAGCAGAACGCCGCTCACATGGCCGACGGCTACGCCCAGGCGCTCCGGGCCGAGGAACCCGGCCTCTGCGTCGCCCAGAACGGCCCAGGTGTCACCAACATGGTCACAGGGATCAAGGCAGCGCAACTCAACCACTCTCCGGTCATCATGCTGTCCCCAACGGCGACGACAGGATCGATCGGCACGGACGGCTTCCAGGAAGCCGATACGATGTCTATTTTCGAGGACACTGTCGACTGGCAGCAGCGCCTCGAAGACAAGAGCCGTATCGCCGAGTACGTCCGCACGGCCTACCGCCAGTCGCTCACGAAGAAGGGGCCAGCTCACATCGACTTCCCTCGGGACAACCTCTACGGCGAGATCGAGGTCGACGTCCTGCCGCCGAACCAGTACCGGCAGACCGAAATCGGCGGTGCCGCCGAATCGGAGGTGGAGGAGGCGGTCGACATCATCGAGGACGGCGACAACGTGGCTATCATCGCCGGCCTCGGGGTTATCTACTCGGACGCCGTGGACGAGGTAGCAGAACTCGCCGAACTCCTCAACGCGCCGGTCGCCAACTCGTATCTCCACAACGATAGCTTCCCGATCAGCCATCCCCTCGCCGTCGGTGCACTCGGATACGGGGGATCGAAAGCAGCGATGGGTCAACTCTCCGAGGCGGACACCATCGTCGCGGTCGGCAGTCGACTGAGTGGCTTCGGACTCCTCCCGCAGTACGGCATGGACTGGTTCCCCCACGACGCCGACATCATCCAGATCGATGTCGACGCCTCCCAGATCGGCCGGACAACGTCCGTGGACCTCGGGCTGGTCGGCGACGCGGCCGAAACCGTCCGGAGCCTCACTGACAAGCTCGACTCGTCGGCCGGAGCGCCGGATTCCCGAGTCGAAGAGATCCAGGACGCGTACGCCGAGTGGAAGGAGGAACTCGAGGAGATGTCCCAGCAGGATCAGATGCCGATCCACCCGCGGCGCGGGCTCTGGGACGTCGCGCAGGCGCTGCCGGAGAACACGATCGTCTCCACGGACATCGGGAACACGTGTTCGATGGCGAATGCCTACCTCGAGTTCGACAACCCCGGGAACTTCCTCGCCGCCGGTACGTACGGGAACTGTGGGTTCGCGTATCCGGCAGCGATGGGCGCGAAAGTCGCACGTCCGGACGCCCCTGCCGTGGCTATCACTGGCGACGGTGCGTGGGGCATGCAGCAGATGAACGAGGTGATGACGGCCGTTCGCGAGGACATCAACGCGAACGCCATCATCTTCAACAACATGGAGTGGGGAGCGGAGAAGCAGAACCAGTACTGGTTCTACCAGGAGCGCTTCCTCGGGACCGATCTCCCCGAGAACCCCAACTTCGCCCAGATCGCCCAGGAGATGGGTGCACACGGGATCCGCGTCACGAGCCCCGACGAGATCACCGACGCGGTCGAAGAGATGCTCTCGACCGACCAGCCGACGGTGGTCGAACTCATCACCGACGGCACCGAACTCCTCGAACCGTTCCGCCGCGATGCGCTCGACGACCCCGAGCGCGTCTTAGAGAAGTACCGGCAGCCGGGTGACGCCAACTACGACGAGTAGGGCTCCACCCGATTCACCCTACCCGTTACAGCACATCGGAGTTGCACGATGACCGAACTTTTATCAAAACTACGAAAGCAAGCGCGAGAGGAATCTCCGGAGATACTGCTCCCCGAGGCCGAGGATACGCGCGTCCTCGAAGCCGCCGCTCGCGTAGGAGAGAGTGGAATCGCACAGCCGGTCGTACTAGGAAGGAGCGAAGCAGTCCGACGCGTTGCCGACAAGAACGATATCACGCTCGACAACGTCCGAATCCTGGATCCGTCGGAAGAACAGATCGACGAGTATGCAGCGATCTACGCCGACTTGCGGGACGTACCGCACGAGATCGCTGCCGAGATGCTAAACGACGAACTCGTCCTCGGGGGGGTGATCACTAGGGTCGGCGACGTCGACGGCCTCGTCGCAGGTGCGGTCAACAGCTCAGCCGACGTCGTCGCAGTCGCAAACGGCGTCGTCGGCTTTCACCCGACGGTCGATACGGGATCGAGTTTCTTCGTTATGGTCTTCGACCGGAAGGACGTCGGCGAAAACGGCGTGCTCCTGTTCGCAGACTGCGGTGTAAACATCGCTCCCTCCGACGAACAGCTGGCCGACATTGCGGTCTCGACCGCCAACACGGCTGAGAACTTGTTCGGCTGGACGCCGAGAGTCGCCCTGCTCTCGTACTCGACGAAGGGAAGCGCGAGTCACGAAACCGTCGAAAAGATCCAGCGTACGGCCGAACTCGCCAGACAGCAGCGCGGTTCCATCATCATCGACGGCGAACTGCAGGTAGACGCAGCGCTGGTTCCGGACGTGGCCGAGAAGAAGACAGATGATTCGGCGCTGATACGGGGCGACGCGAACGTGTTGATCTTTCCCGACCTCCAGGCAGGGAATATCGCGTACAAGATATCGGAACGCCTGGCTGGCGCCACGGCGCTCGGTCCGGTCCTACAGGGCTACGCACGACCAATCAGCGATCTCTCACGGGGTGCGAGCGCCGACGACATCGTCGACGTGATCACGGTTACAGCGGCGATGGCCGCCGCCGACCCAGGGACGAGCGCCGGGGACATCGTCACGAGCGGTGCACTCAATAGACGGGAATCGTCGAGTTCCCTACAGCCGGTGAACACTGAGTAGGTTACTCCGTCTCGGTTCGTTGCCCCACTGCTCACTATCGTTATCTTGGGAGTTGGTTTTAAGACCGTGTCTGTGGTATCCACTTCCATGCCTGATCTTGACCAGGTAGAGACGATAACATTCGACTCGTACACCACCCTCGTCGACGTCGGATCGCAGGCGGACGTACTCGCTGAGACCGTGGACGGGATCGAACACCCCGAGTTCGTTTCGCGGGTGTGGCGGTCTCGAAACATGATGTACACCGTGATCGCGAACGACGTCGGGGCTTACCGACCGTTTTACGAGATCCAGGGGCTCTCGCTGAAGTACGCGCTCGAATCGTTCGGCCACGACGTACCAGGTGAGACCCGCGACGAGATTCGCCGCCGAGTCTACAAGGAGAACATCACCGTCTTCGACGACGTCCGCCCGGCGATGGAGCGACTCACCGACGCCGGCTACGATCTGTTCGTCATCTCAAACGGCGATCCGGAGATGCTGACGCACATGGTCGAGACGGCGGGTATCAGTGGTCTAGTGGAGGACGCGATCAGTGCAGACGAGATCGAGACGTTCAAGCCTGAACCCGAGATTTACCGCCACGGTGCCGCCCGAGCCGGCGCGCCGATCGAGGATATTCTCCACGTGTCCGGCGGGACGATGCGTGACATCTGGGGCGCGAACAACGCCGGTATGGAGACGGCGTGGTTGAACCGACCGGAGAAACACTATCCCGACGAGGAACTCGGACAGGACCCGGACATGACGATCGAAAGCCTACACGAGCTCGCCGACTCGCTAGAGCACGTCGAGTAACGGCTTGACCGCTCGGTGACGACGTGAAGCGTCTGCTCTACCGTCCAGAAGACGGGCAGGATGCTGTCGGTAACAGCCACTCACAAGACAGCTTCAACGCCGGCGTACACTGCGTAGCTGACGAGGATTGCCCCGACGAGGGAAGCGACCCAGGCGAAGCCCGTTTTCACCATTTTCTCCCTGCCGACCCCTCCCCTGTTCCCCGCATACCCGCTTCCGACGATGGCGCTGACGATGATCTCGTTGAACGAGACTGGGATGCCGAAGAAGATCGCCGACTGTGCGATCGTGAATGAAGGAATGAGTACCGCGATCGCGCGTTGAGGACCGAGCGACGAGTAGTCCTGCGAGAGGGCTTTGATCATCCGCGGGGCGGCCGTCCACGAGCCGATAAGCAGACCGACTCCCCCGCCGAAGAGAATGGCGAGCAGCGGAACCCCGCGTGGCTGTAAGAGTGGGATCAACGGACCGATAGCGAGGCCGACCTGACTCCCGCCCGCAGAGAACGCGACGAGTCCCCCGAGAGCGAGGAGGAACTGTCGTTGGCCCCTCTGGATGTCTCGGGCGACGTGTTTGTACAGAACTATCGTGAGTCCCGCGCCAACTAACGCTGAAGCGAGAACCCTGCCATAGAGGACCTGGCCCGGAAAGGACGAACCGGCGAGCATCGCGAGCGACGAACTCTCCCCTGACGATCCGAGCACGACGAACTCCATGTTTGCGATGATTATTCCCGTGACTCCCCCCAATGCTCCTGTAAGGAGACTCTGCCGGTAGCGATCACACTGAAACGTTCGTGCAGCCGCGTACGAAACACTGCCACCGACGAATGGGGTGAGAATCCAAAGGAGCAGTATTTCCCGATACTTCGTCCAGGCCGGCACCCCCCCAAGCGCGAGGCCGACGCCGATGATAGCACCCGTGGCGGTGAAGGCGGTGGAGATAGGGATGCCAGTGAAGATACCGATCGCGACGAGGAGTGCGGCCGTCATGAGGGCTATCGCCGTCCCCAGCGGCGAGAGACTGACGCCGTGAACCAGATCCGTTCCAACCGCCTTGGAGATGGCTCCGCCCTGCGTTACCGCTCCGAGGAGACACATGATACCGACGATAAACCCGGCTCGCATCACTGAGATCGCGTTCGCACCGACTGCAGGCGCGAACGGCGTCGATCCGCTCGACCCCGCGCCGATGGTCCACGCCATGAACATACTCGTAACTACCGCGATCAGCATGATACCGACTGTCGCTAACTCCATGGGTGTATCACACTCGGGTGGGAGCACCCGCTCGTTTTCTGGTGCATTCACAGGTGCTACTCATGCCCTCTTAACGATTTTGCACACGACATATGCCACCAACTGGCAAGAACACGTGACTGGACTCTGCAGAAAAGGCGGTAGATACGGGTGAGTCCCCTCTTGGTGACTATTTCCATGACCTCTGGACAGTACTTGTAGGAATAGGAACCGGTTTTGAAAGATCAGTAAAGGGCCGATACGGTGACTGAGCCGGCATGAGTAACCCCATTCGGCAGTGCTCGGAACAGTCGTGCATGTGATTGGTTCACTAACCTTTATGGTTCAGCCACGTGCATTGATTCTATAGCGAAAGGAGGAAGAGATGACTAACTATGGATTCGTAATCGACAACCGGAGGTGTATCGGATGCCACGCATGTACGGTCGCGTGCAAAGCCGAACACGACGACCCGATCGGTGTGAACAAGACCTGGGTCAAGCAGATCGAGAAGGGAGACTTCCCGAACACCAATCGAAACTTTTCGGTAATGCGGTGCAACCACTGCGACGATTCGCCGTGTACCGACGTGTGTCCCGTCACTGCGCTCTGGGAGCGCGAGGACGGTATCGTGGACTTCGACCCGGAACGGTGCATCGGCTGCAAGGCGTGCATGCAAGGCTGTCCGTACGACGCCCTGTACATCGACCCCGAGACGTCCACCGCCGCGAAGTGTAACTACTGCTCACATCGTGTCGACTCCGGCCGGGAACCCGCTTGCGTTACCGTTTGTCCCGAGGACGCTATCATCGCGGGGGACATGGAGAACAACGACACGGAGATTACGCAGACCGTCGCAGACCAAGAGGTTCAGGCGCGGAAGCCCGAAAAAGGGACCGAACCGAAGCTGTTCTACGTCGACGGGGACGAAGGGAGTATCACTCCGGGAACGACCGCCCGAGAGGAACATTACATGTGGAGTGATTCGCCGTCGAGGATGGAAACGCAAGGCGCTGCGCGAGAGGACTTCGACCTCCAGCGAGCAGCGGAGTCACTCGCCGAATCGGACGTCGCCTTCTCCGACGACGAAGAATCAGCACGAGCTGACGGGGGTTGTGGTTGCGGAAGCTGTGAGTGTGGTCAGAAGTCTGATCCCGGAGGCGAGCGGACGGCTTCCGACGGGGGTGTCACAAAGGGTTCAGCGATCGATGAGGAGCGCCAGCGCGTTCAGAAATCCGAAACGACGTCCGCGGTCCAGACGGAGGCGCTCGACAACGACCGCGAGTTCGCCGACGAAGACGAGTCCAAGTCGAAGACGGAACGCGCGTACGAACTCCTCCACGAGGAGGCAAAGCGGGTCTACGACATCGACGAGAACCACTATCTCTCCTGGGGGTGGGAGGTGTACTCCTACACCTGGACGAAGTCCATCGCTGCCGGCGCCGTCCTCGTGCCCGCCATGCTCGCGGCGATGGGACTCATCAGCGTTACCCCGGAACTGATCGGCCTCAGCGCGGGCATTGGTACCGTTTTCCTGGCGATCACGGGTGTGCTTCTCATCCTCGACCTAGAGCAACCCCAGCGGTTCCACTGGGTGTTACTTCGACCGAACTGGAACTCGTGGCTGGTCAAGGGAGCGTACATCATCACCGTCTACGGAGCGATTCTCGGCTTACTGATCGCCGGTGCGGTAGTCGGGGCCGACGTAGTTACCAATCCGGTAGTCCTGTCGGTCGCGTCGGTGGCCGCGGCGGCGACAGCGGTCTACACCGCGTTCCTCTTCAGCCAGTCGAAAGGGAGGGACCTGTGGCAGAGTCCCGCAATGCCGCTTCACATGTTCACGCAGGCGGTCATCGCCGGCGGCGCGACGACGGGCCTGCTCGGTCTGGCCGGCTTCGACGGACTCGTCGGTCCGGCCCGTCTCGTGCTCGGCGCCGGGATAGCCCTGCATGCCGCGCTGATCCTGTCGGAGATATTCACTCCGCATCAGACGGAAGACGCCGAAGAAGCGGCCGTCCGCATCACTCGCGGGCGGTTCAGCCGGGAGTTCTGGGTCGGCGCCGTGGGCATAGGCGTTCTGCTCCCGCTTGCCGTAGTCGCAGTCGGAGCTAGCGCTACGGCGGTCGCCGCCGCCGGCATCGCAGCCCTCGTGGGGCTGTTCGCCTACGAGTACTGCTGGATACTCGCACCGCAGACGATCTCCCTCGCCTGAAGAGACAAAAACAACGCAAACCGCAACAGAACAATGGGACACGAATTCGAAACGAGTCAGATCGAAGCGCTCGCAGAAAAGCTCGGACTTCTGTCGAACCGATCGACGGATACGAAAAAGCAACAGCAACGCCTCGACGGTTCCGAGGTCAACGCTATCCACGACGAGGACGGACAGTTAGCCTCGTATCCTGACCCCGAGGACTGGGACTCCTGGGTCGAATTCGAGTCGAGCGGAGAACCGCAGGAATACTCCGTCGTGCCGACGGCGTGTTTCAACTGCGAGGCCGGATGCGGCCTCCTTACGTACATCAACAAGGACACGGGCGAGATACGGAAGATCGAGGGGAACCCCGAGCACCCCGGTAGCCGAGGTAAAAACTGCGCGAAGGGACCAGCGACGATCAATCAGATCGAGGACCCGCAGCGGATCGAATATCCGCTGAAACGCGACGGCCCCCGAGGGAGCGGCCAGTGGAAGCGCGTCGACTGGGACGAAGCACTCGACCACATCGCTTCGGAGATGCGGACGACGATCGAGGACGGCCGTGAAAACGAGATCACGTATCACGTCGGGCGACCCGGTCACGAGGAGTACATGGACCGGGTCATCGACGCCTGGGGTCTCGACGGTCACAACTCCCATACGAACATCTGCAGTTCCGGAGCACGGACCGGATACGCGCTCTGGCACAAGTACGACCGGGCGAGCCCGGATTTCGCGAACGCCGAGTTCATCCTGCTGCTGTCGGCGCACCTAGAGTCGGGCCATTACTTCAACCCGCACGCCCAGCGCATCATGGAAGGGATGCAGGAAGGCGGCGAGCTCGCGGTCATGGACCCGCGGCTCTCCAACACGGCCGCGATGTCGGACATTTGGATGCCTACTCAGCCAGGGAGCGAGGCTGCGATCCTGCTTTCGATCGCCAATCAGATCATCGACGAGGAGTTGTACGACGAACAGTTCCTGCGGAACTGGGTGAACTGGCGGCAGTTCCTCGACGACGAGTTCCCGGAGCGAGACCGGACGTTCGACACGTACGTTCGGACGCTCAAGGACCTCTATGCGGATTTCACTCCCGAGTACGCCGAGGCGGAGAGCGGCGTTGACGCGGAGAAGATCGAGAAGGTCGCGCGGAAGGTCGGGATGGCCGGCGATCAGTTCGCCAGCTACATCTGGCGAAGCGCTGCCAGCGGAAACAAGAACGGCTGGCAGGTGTCTCGGACGCTTCACTTCCTCTCGGTGTTGACGGGAAGTGTGGGAACAAAGGGCGGGACATCGCCGAACGCGTGGCACAAGTTCGACCCGGAACTCCCTAACGAACCGCCGCGCCAGAAGCTCTGGGACGAACTCCAGTTGCCGAAGGAGTGGCCGTTCTCCCACTACGAGATGAGCCAGCTCCTCCCGTATTTCCTCAAGGAGGACAGGGGGAAGATCAGCGTCTATTTCACTCGCGTATTCAACCCGGTGTACACGTATCCCGACGGGTTCTCGTGGATCGAGGCGCTTACCGACGAGGACAAGATCGGCCTTCACGTCGCGCTGACGCCGACGTGGAACGAGACGGCATACTTCGCCGACTACGTCCTTCCGATGGGACACAGTCCGGAGCGCCACGACATCCAGAGCCAGGAGACGCACGCGGGGACATGGGTGACGTACCGCCAGCCGGTACTCCGGGAGTATGCCGAACGCGAGGGACAAGATATCGACCGGACGTACGAGGCGAATCCCGGCGAAGTGTGGGAGGAAGACGAGTTCTGGCTCGACCTCTCGTGGCGGGTCGACGAGGACGGCGAATTGGGGATTCGCGAGTACTTCGAGAGCCCATACCGCGACGGTGAAGACGGTGAGCCGGCAAAGATGACCATCGACGAGTACTACCGCTACATCTTCGAACAGGAGGAGAACCTCGTCGAAGTCGCCGACGAGAAGGATATGACGCCGCTGGAGTACATGAAACACCACGGCGCGTTCGAGGCGTCCTCCAACGACTACGAGGTCCACGAGGAGACGATAGACGACGCCATCCTCGACGAGGACGGCGTCTACGTCGACGAGTACGGAACCGTCCGGCGCTCGGACCCCGAATACGCTTCAGAATCAGACGGATCGGAGGTCGTCGGCGTCATGGTCGACGGGGAGATAAAACGCGGCTTCCCGACGCCGACCGGGAAGCAGCAGTTCTACTCGAAGACGATGGCGGAGTGGGGATGGGATGACCTCGATTACACCGTTCCGAACTACCTCAAGTCCCACGTCCATCCGGAGAACATCGACTACGAAGACGGGGAAATGGTACTGGTTCCGACGTTCCGACTGCCGACGCAGATCCATTCCCGGTCCTCGAACTCGAAGTACCTCGAAGAGATCTCGCACAACAACCCGGTGTGGATCCACACTCGCGACGCGCAACGACTCGACGTCGAGACGGGCGATCTCATCCGTGTGGAGACCGATATCGGATACTACGTGAACGAAGCGTGGGTCACCGAGAGCATCAAGCCGGGTATCGTCGCGATGAGCCACCACATGGGCCAGTGGAAAGTCAACCGCGAAGACGCCGACTCCGACGTACAGGAGGGCGGCGATCCGTACGGAAAAGTGACGGTCGACCTCGATAACGAGAACAACCAGTGGGGGATGCGTCAGGTCGAGGGTATCAAGCCCTTCGAAAGTACTGACCCCGATAGTGAGCGAGTCTGGTGGAACGACGGCGGCGTCGCGCAGAATCTCACTCACGCACCGCATCCGGATCCGATCTCCGGAATGCACTGCTGGCACCAGAAGGTTACCGTTCGTCCGGCGGAATCCGATGACCACTACGGCGATATCTACGTAGACACCGACCGTTCGATGGAGATCTACAGGGAGTGGGTGGAAGACGCCAAACCGGCCCCGGGACCGAACGGCCTTCGTCGTCCCAAGTGGCTCAAGCGTCCGATCGCTCCGCCGACGGCCACCGACGAAGACGACGCGTGGTACGTCGACGGGCCGATCGGACGGTCTGAAAGATGGGACCCCAAAGACATATTATCGGACGACGATGACTAACGATCGTGAAACAGAACAGGAGCGAACTCGAAGCCAAGGTCGAAAACGCCATACGTGACGCCTCGGTCGGTCGAGACGCTCTTTTTGCCGATCTCGTCGATACGGGCGGCATCGGAGACATAACCGCCAATCAAGACGTGGTCTCGGTGACGCTCACGTTACCCGTTCCATCAGCGGCTTTTCGAGCCTCGATCGAACGAGAACTCACTGACGCCATCGCGGGCCTCCCGGCCGTTACCAGCGTCGACTACGAGTGGAAACCAGACGCCGCGGACGGTGGAGCGCGGATCGATTTCATCCCGGACGTGAAAAACGTCGTCGCAGTGGCGAGCGGCAAAGGCGGCGTCGGGAAGAGTACCGTTGCGGTGAACCTCGCAGCAGCGCTTGCAGACGCGGGTGGAAGCGTCGGCCTATTGGACGCCGATATCTACGGTCCAAACGTGCCGACTATGCTCGGTGCGCCCGACGATCCGCCGACGACGACCCGGGACGACACCATGGTCCCGCACGAGGCGCACGGAGTCAAGGTGATGAGCATCGACTTCATCGTCGACGAGAGCGACCCGGTTATCTGGCGCGGACCGATGGTCGACGACATGCTCAAACAGCTGTTCGGCGACGTCGAGTGGGGCGAGCTAGACTACCTCATCGTTGACTTACCACCGGGAACCGGCGACGCCCATCTCACGCTAACACAGCACATCCCGGTGACCGGTGCGGTCATCGTGACGACGCCTCAGGCGGTCGCGGTCGACGACGCCGAGCGGGGCCTTGACGCCTTCGCGAAGTACCAGGTACCCATCCTCGGCGTCGCGGAAAACATGAGCTACTTCGAGTGTCCCGACTGCGACAGCGACCACGACATCTTCGGCACCGGCGGCGGAGCCCACATCGAAGAAGAGTACGATGTCCCTGTCCTCAGTCACCTCCCTATCGATCCGTCCGTCGGGACGCTGACGGCAGAGAACGAGACGGAAGCCCCCGGCATCTCCATTCCGCTGCTCGGTGACCTCCGGCTCCCACGTACCAGAGAAGAAAGAGAACCGGTGACGCATCTCCCACCGATCGCGATCCGAGACGAGGAAAGCGGGACGAAACAGAACTTCCGGGAGCTGGCGAGTCGCACCGCGGCGCGCGTCAACTTACTTAACCAGAGGAGCTGACAGATCCTGTTAAACACCTGACGCGGGAACGTTTCGAGGGGATTCCCGGGGAAAAAGTCAATCGGGCGGAATTAGATGATGCCGCGCTCCTCTAGCTCTTCAATTTCGGTTTCGGAGAGGCCGAGGCGGTCGCGTAACACGGTGTGATTGTCTTCGCCCTTCGTCGGCGACGGTTCGATGTTCGGCATCTCGGACTCCGAGAGGCGTATCGGCGTGCCGGGCACCCGGATCGGCTCGTCCATTTCCGGATGGTCGATCTCCTTGACCATCTCCCGCTCCTCGAGATGGGGATCGTGGATGACCTCCTCGACGGTCTGAACTGCGCCACACGGAACGCCAGCGTCGAGCATCGTGGACTCGACGTCGTCGCGTGTTCGCTCGCTCGTCCAGTCCTCGATGATCTCGTCGATCTCTTCCATGTGATCCAGTCGCTTGAAGTTCGTCTCGTACTCCTCATGTCCCTTCAGGTCCTCTCTATCGATGACCTCGAGCAGCTGTTCCCAGTGTCTGTCCGACGCACAGAGGATCGCGACGTACCCATCCGTCGTCTCGTAGGCGTTGTACGGACATTTCGCGAGGCCACTGTGACGGTTCCCCGTTCTGGGCGGGACGCTCTCCTCCTTGTAGTAGGATCCCAACTGCGATAACAGCGAGGGATAGACCGCGTCATACATGCTCGCTTCGACGAACTGCCCCTCGCCAGTTATCTCGCGCTCGTACAGCGCCGCCATTACACCCGTGGCGAGATGAATACCTCCAAGGAAGTCTCCGGGCGCAATACCCGTTTTCACCGGCGGACCGTCGGGGAACCCGGTCACGTCCATGACGCCGCCGATCGCCTGAACGATGAGGTCCATCGCGAGCCGATCGCTTTTCGGTCCGTGCTCGCCGAACCCGCTCCCGTGAGCGTAGATCAATTCCGGGTTGATCTCCGAGAGTGTGTCGTAGCCGAGACCGAACTTCTCCATCGTTCCGACGGCGAAGTTCTCCACGACGACGTCAGCGTCACGCACTAGGTCTTTGAACAGTTCCTTTCCGCGGTCTTCCTTGAGATTCAGCGTGATACCGTCCTTCGAAGAGTTGAGCATCACCAGCTCCGGTGGTTCCCCCTCTTCCACGCGTGAACGGAGTGGTTCCCCGAATGGTGGCTCGATCTTCGTCACGTCCGCCCCCAGATACGAGAGTATCAGTGAGCAGTACGCGCCGTTGTATATCTGACCGAGATCGATAACATCGACTCCTTCTAAGGCTTGCTCTCGCATACCTCTCAATGAGCACAAGCAGTGATATAACACTTTTGCTAACGCATACCATGGTTGGAGTTGGCTGACTCTAACCCACAGCCGGCATAGCCGGTACTCTGGAATAATCGCTATCGGCTATCAGTACCGATACCATTATTTCGGATCGGACGGCGCATATTCCGGAGCTAAATCTCACTATCGTGCCCCGGCCCCCGACATTTCTCCGTCTAAAGCATGGTGAGAGACAGAAATCGGAGTGATATATCACAATATCGTTCAAAACTATTAACTACTACCAAATAGTTCAATAGAACGAATTTGAGATAGTCATACGATAACAGGGATCAAAAGACAGGCAAGAGGAGGACGAAAAGCACCTATCAAACAGAGAGAGACAACAATCATGAAATCAAATAGAAGAACATTCATCAAGGCGGGAGCATCGGTCAGCATAATCGGTTTAGCGGGTTGTTCGCAGGGAGGAATCGGTGGAGGAGGAGGTGGCAACGGCGGAGACGGGTCGGTCACTGTCATCGTCCCGTGGTCGCAAGGTGGCGGAACCGACCGATCGACGCGAGCGCTGACCCCGACTTGGTCGGAGACACTGGGAGAGGACTTCGTCGTGGAGAACTATCCGGGCGGTTCCACACAGGTCGGCGGCGAGAAACTGTACAACGCCGAAGCCGACGGGTACACGGTCGGGATGTGGAATCTGCCGCAAATGCAGGCGACGTGGCTCTTCCAGGACGCACCGTATACGGCTGAGGATTTCGATTACATCGGGACCAATCACGCCGACCCGACGATGTGGTTCGCTCCGCAGGACTCGCCGTACAGCGACATGACCGAGTTCCTCGATTACGCGCGCGAGAACAGCGTCACCGTCGGCCTCACTTCCGCTATCGGAAACACGGCGCTCTCGGGACTTCTCGTGCGAGACACGTACGACGTCGACATGGAACTGGTCAATCTTGAGGGCGGAACGCCGACGCGGCAAGCCGTGCTCTCCGGCGACGTCGACGCCGCCGTCAACCAACCGTGGGCGTTCAATCCGTCTAACATCGGCGAGGTGACGACGCTCGGATCACACACGCCCGAACAACAGGAACTCTGGCCCGATACACCTTCGTTCAAGGAACTCGGGTTAAATGACCTCCCGCTGGTTGACAGAGGCCTCGTCCAGTGGAAACTCATGATGGCTCCCGGTGGCGTCGAGGAGAACCATCCCGACAGGTACGAGGAACTCGTCACGACGTATGAGGAGGCGATGAACTCCGAGGACTACCTCGACCGTGCCAGTGAACAGGGGAACCTCGACAAGATCATTCGTTACAACGGTCCCGACGAAACCGAATCGATCGTCCAGGAGAACTCCGAGTTCATGTCTCAGTACGAATCGTTGTTCGAGGACTTCATTAGTGGGTAAGTCCCTCCTCGGACACGATTTATAATAAAGCTTAACAGCCTCACCGTAATACGCCAAATCATGCCAGATATTCCCAAACAACTTTCGTACGACGTGTTCGGGAGAACGATCACGGTGAAAATAGGGGAACTCGTCCTCCCTATTATCGCGATTATCGCCAGCGCACTGTATTACATAGACACGCGGGGCTTGCCAGACCAGTCGCTCATATACGCGGAACCGGTTCTCTACGTCACCGTATTTTTAGCAGTCATCACCATCGTTCAACACGCGATCTCCTTCGGGGAGGATGAGGAGATGATGACCGATGGTGCCGGGGAAGTTGACGTGGCCGACAGCGTCACTGACCGTCCAGCCGAAGAGGAGCTATTCGAGGAAAACGAAGAGACCGATTCCCCGTACTTCAACCGAAAGACCTCAACGATCTTCGTCGTGCTGACGACTGGATACGTTGTGGCGCTCAATACGCTCTTCATGTCGAACCTCGTATTCATGGGGCTGTCGGCCGTGTTCTTGGCCGCTACCCTCGTCCTGTTCGGCGAGCGTAGGTGGACGAGAATCGTCGCGTACTCGGCCGGGTTCGCCGTGATAGTCTGGGCAGTGTTCGTCTCCTGGCTCAAGATACCGCTCTCATAACCAGAACAATGCAAGGTCAGATACCACTACTGTTGTTAAGCGCCGTGCGTGAAACTACCGTGTTTGTGACCCTGAACATGATGGCAGGGCTCGAAGTGTTAGCCGATCCGATCGTTCTGTTAGCGATCCTCCTTGGGACGGCAGTCGGCGTGATCTTCGGTGCCATTCCCGGGTTCTCGGCGACGATGACGGTGATCCTGCTAACGCCAGTGACGATTCCGCTCGAACCTGCCGTGGCGCTGATACTGCTCGTCTCGGCCTATGGGGCTGCCGTGTACGGCGGTTCGATTCCGGCGATCCTTATCAACACGCCCGGCGCGCCGGGATCCGTTGTTACCTGTTGGGACGGCTATAAGCTCACTCAGCAGGGTTTGGCAATTTATGCACTGGCCGTCTCCGCATTCGCATCCGGAGTGGCCGGGATTCTTGCCGCCGGAGCACTCCTAGTGGCAGCCCCAATAATCGCGGATTTCGCTCTGGAATTCGGCCAGCCGGAGATGTTCTTCCTATCGATCTTTGCGCTGACGATAATCCCGGCGGCGAAAAACGCTTCGCTATCGAAAGGCCTGCTCGCGGGGATGCTGGGGTTACTGATTGCCACCGTCGGCAACGACCCCCAACTCGCTAGGCCGCGCGCCACGTTCGGGTTCACGATCCTGCGTGACGGGTTCAACTACATCGTGATCCTCATCGGCCTTTTCGTCATCACGGAGATGATCAGGCTAGCTATCCGTGGAGGGATTACCAATTCCAACGGCGGGAATGGAGGAAGCGGTGGGTTCGATCAGGTGATCGACGGCGTCCGAGCCGTCTTCCAGCGTCCGGTCGACTTCTTCCGTGCCGCCGGCATCGGTACATTCATCGGGTCACTGCCGGGTGCGGGCGCCGACGTTGCGAACTTCGTCTCCTACAACGAAGCCCAGCGGTGGTCTTCGGACGACATCGCCGACAAGTTCGGAACGGGCATCATCGAGGGCGTGATCGCCGCAGACGCCAGCAACAACGCGACGCAAGGCGGAGCGCTGATGCCCACCCTGACACTCGGAATCCCCGGAAGCGGTGCCACGGCTGCGTTGCTCGGCGCGCTCGCGATCCACGGTCTCAATCCGGGGCCAGGGCTGTTTCAGCGGTCCGGACCCATCGTCTACGCGATGATCTTCTCGCTGTTTATCGGCAACTTCCTCATCATCGTGTACGGATTATCCGGATCGCGGTACTTCGGGAAAGTGGCGTACATTCCCATCCGCTACATCATCCCCGCAGTGACCCTGCTAGCGGTTGTCGGGGCATTCGCGGTCCGTAATTCCGGCTTCGACCTGTTTGTGATGATTGCAGCAGGTCTGATGGGGGTCGTCTTCGTGAGATATGACTATCCCATCGTCAGTCCCGTTCTCGGAGTCATTGTCGGACCAATAGCAGAGACGGGCTTCGTTCGGGGATGGTTGCTTACCGGTCGTGAACCAATTAGCTTCATGACAAGTAGCTCCATCTCTATTGGCTTGATCGCCCTAATAATATTCTCTCTCGCAGTGACCGCCTATCAGAACTACACTTGACAAATATAGTTATTTAATATTATTAGTACTTGTAGGATTGGTTCGACACGATGCTCAACTATCCGAGTCGGACAGTAGTTACCGATTTTCCCGACTGAGTATCGTTCTCGCCCATAGACAGCTCATTAATAGATGATTTTCAGGCTTTTGTTCTGATAACGGTTAATTGGAGCCCCTCCAGCCTTTGGCTACAATCCAATACGGCGGTCGATAGAAGTGGATCGTGATCCTCATATGCGAACGCGTCGGTCTCCCGGACCGGGGACACCTCGTCCAGTGCGTACACACCTCGGGGACGTTGAGCAGCACCGGCGGCACGGAACTTTCGGCGGCGTCGTGCACTTGGACAGGCACCTTGGAGAGTCTAATGAGGGGTAACGGTCATGGGGTGTTCTGCCACAATATATTATTTACTCTTTAACTATTATAAATAATAGCAAGGAATTGTAAAACCAGAGTAGATTTCAGGCACAAAACGCAGTAGGTTCTTGGTAATAGATAACATACAACAGAGTAGTATGGCAGAAACGACACAGAACGCGCTCGCCGAGACGACGGTCGTGGATACCGACGTTCACCTGACCGTCCACCCCGAAGAACTCGCCCCGTACCTCGACGAACCGCACCGGACACACATCAGTAACACCACCTACGGGACGCCGTTCCCGTCGAGCGGATGGGACCAGTGGATGGGCGGAAAGATCGAGGACAACTGGTCGACGTTCACTACAGCGGAGGCGATCGACGAGTTCTGCGAGGAGTTCCACGTCGACTACCCGATCATCAACACATTCGACCCGCTGGGGAAGTTTCCGCAGGACGAACTCGCGATGGCGCTGATGCGGGGGTACAACGACTACGTCCTCGACAGGATCCTCGACGAGACCGACGACGTGAAAGCGCTCATCGCGCTGGCGACGCAGCGACCGGACAGGGCCGCCGAGGAGATCGACAGGTTAGCCGACGAGGACGGGGTCGTCGGCGCGTACATCGGAACGACGGGGTCGCAGCCGCCGCTCGGCGATCCGCGCTACGACGTCATGTACCGCGCGGCCGAGGACAACGACCTCCCGATCGCGTACCACGGCAACGCCGAGGATTTCATGTTCGAGTTCCCGCGGCAGAATCAGTCGCTGAACAAGTTCCTGCAAGTGCACACGCTGGCACACACGTGGAGTCAGGAGCTCACCCTCGTCAGCCTCCTCACCGAGGGAGTCCCGGAGAAGTTCCCGGACCTCAACTTCGTCTTTCTGGAGGCCGGTCTCGGCTGGGTGCCGTACACCATGTATCGGTTGAACAAGGAGTACTCCATCCGGCGCAGCGAGGCCCCGCTTCTCGAACGGAGTCCCGAGGAGTACGTCAGGGAGTCCTGCTACTTCTCCACTCAACCTCTCGGGGAACCGAACGATCCGGAACACATGAAAAATATAATAGATATGGTCGGCACTGACAGTATCGTCTACGCGTCGGACTATCCGCACTGGGACTTCGATCATCCCAGCGGCGTCGACAAACACCTCCGGAGCCAGTTCTGCGCCGAACAGCGCCGTCAGGTGCTGCACGAGACGCCCGCGGAGGCGTTCCACCTGGACGCGTAACCATGGCGAGCCACGTCGTCGCGTCAGCAGACGAACTGGGTCCCGGCGAGCGGAAGGTCGTACAGGTCGAGGGCCGCGAAGTCGGCGTGTTCAACGTCGATGGGGAGTACTACGCCTACAGCAACTGGTGTGCGCATCAGTCCGGGCCGGTCTGCGAGGGCTCCGTCACGGGGACGTACGAGGCCACGTTCGACCGCGACACGCTCGAGTACGAACTAGAGTGGAGCGAGGAAGGGCACATCCTGAACTGCCCGTGGCACGGCTGGGAGTACGACGTCCGAGACGGCGAGTGCCTCTCCCGCGAAAAGGTCCGGCTTCCGTCGTACCCGGTAACCGTCACCGACGGGGAGATCGTCGTAGAACTGTAGTCGTAGTCACCTCCCATAGAAGCCCGATCCGATCGAGCGATCCTCACGATCAGTCCCCGGAGCGTTTCCGCATCGCCTTCTCAAACAGCTCTTCGAACTCGGACGTAGTCGTCTCGTAGACGGTGTTCCCGTTCTCGTCCCGGTGCCGACCAATGCTCGCGACCGCGCGGCCGTCGACCTCGATCGACCAGTCCTCCGGATACCGGGGATTGACGCTCGCGAACCGGATCGAGCAGTCGTACTCCTCCTCCAGTCTGGAGGTGACCTCGTGCGTGTACGTCCCGTCTTCGAAACGCGGCGGGCGGTACGGTGGCAGGTTCAGCTCCTCGCGTATTCGCTGGTTCTCCGCCCACCACTCGGGGAGATCGTCCGGTCTGTCGGGGTCGGACGTCACGCCTGCGCGGACGTACGGCATCGCCGTCGAAATACTTCCCGGTCGTTCGACCGTCCGAGTTGCCATTCCGGGATCTCCGAGAGGACCGTCGACTGTGGGACGGGTTTTCGAGACAGATATTGTAATAGTATCTGATGCTGCTAGAAAGATATAATTTTACGTATATAAGTGTATAGGTGTCAGGATCTCCGATACGGTCACAGCGCGAGATACGGCCCCACCGCGAACAGCACGATCCCGAGCGCGACTTTCAATCGGTTCGGGTCGATCAGGTGGGCGACCTTCCAGCCGGCGACGACGCCGACGAGAAGCGGGATGCCGACGAGCACGGCGACCGGGACGGAGACGTTCCCCTGCGTGAGATACCCCGTCGTCGCGAACACGGCGATGAAGATCGACTGGACTTGCGCGACGGCGACGGCCAACAGCATCGGGATGCCGACCAGGACGAGCGCGGGAACCGCGATCACGGGACCGCCGACGCCGAGCAGCCCGCTAGCGATGCCCAGGACGAAACCGAGGAGACCGAGGACGACCTGTCCCTGGCGGATCGTGGCGTCCAGTCGATACATCGGGCTGAGACCGCGCCGCTCGCGATAGACGATGGTGACGCCAGTCGCCATTGCGACGGTACCGAGCAGAACTCCGAAGACCGACCGCGGGACGAAGGAGTTCACGTACGCGCCGATCAGCGCACCGACGATGCTCGAAAGGCTGAGGATGATCGCCATGACGCGACCCTCCCCCGTCTTCATCTCGCCGGAGTGGACGTACGCCGCGGTCCCGACCAGTCCCGTCGCGATGAACGTCGAGTGCGCGGTTCCCGCGACCATGTTCGACGACAACGGCGTCAGCGAGTACAGGGCGATCGTCACGAAGATCCCGCCTGGCCCGATGGTCGTGATTCCGATCCCGGAGAACAACGCGATCAGGACGAGCAATACCTGTAGCGGGAGATCGAACGGGACGTTCAACATGGCTTTTCTCTCACGTTCGGGGCTCGGCAGGGCTTCGTTCCGTCCCGCGGGTCCGGTTCGCCCGGCCCGTGTCGAGGGTCACGATTCGGTCCGTGGCTGTTCTACGTGCGGTCGTTCGAACACTTCGTCCACGAAGACGTCTGCTATCTTCTCGTTCGTCTCGGGGCTGTAGTGTCCGCCCTCCCCGCGCTCGACGTACAGGGACTCGACGTCGTCGCCCCCTCCCAGATGGTTCGCCATGTCGATCGTGACCAGTTCCGGGTACCGGTCGTCGAGCCGGTCGAGCAGGTCGCCGTAGATCGGTCCGTGTTCGACCTCGTACGTCGCGTATCGCAACTGCTGGACCATCACGAACACGGGAGTGAAGTCCTGCTCGTCGGCGTACGAGACGAACTCGCCGACGATGGCGGAGAAGAGGTCGTCGTGTTCGTCGAACAGCCGTTCGTGATACTCGACTCTCGGTTGCTCTAACCGCACCGTGGTCTGCGTTAGCCGCTGGTCGAAGTCGATCCCCGGAACGTCGATCTCGTACTCGCTTTCGACCTCCTTGAGCGCCGAGTACAGGGAGTACCGCACGTGGTCGGGGTTCCGAAGGAAATCGTCCGTGTACGGGAACGACGCCAAGTGGGGCTTGAACCAGTGTTCGTAGTGGTAGTCGTTACTCCGCAGGAACTCGGCGTAGTCCTTGAGGTGGAGAAGCTGGTCCTTTTCGGTTATCGGGCTCTCGATCAGCTTCAGCGAGCCGTTCTCGAGGGTGTATCGCGGCTTTACGGCCAAGATGTTCCCGAACTCCTGATAGTGCTTCCACACGCTCAGGATGCGAGCGATGGACGACGCCGTGACGACCATGAAGACGTAGTCCGTCGGGTCTTCGGGATACACCCGTTTGAGTCGGAGCAGTGCCTGATCGAGACCGTAGTTGCCACCGCCGTAGTTCCCGACGTGCGTGTCGAGCTTTCGCGCGAGGTGATTCTGGAACGTCTCCTCGTCATCCACTTCCCGGCAGAAACAGTACGAGTCACCGTACGTCGACACCGTCAGGTCCGCGTCGGGATCGCGGTCCTCGGCGGGACACACTCTGCTCCCGTACTGGTCCGTCGAGTACGTGACGACCGTTCGTACCTCTTCGCCGGGGAGGTGTTCGCCGGTGTCTTTCTGTTTCGTCGTGTTCGGCTGCGGACTCCAACCCAGCTCGGGATCGAAGCTGCTGAACTTCTCGAGTAACTCGCGGTCGATCGGCGGGAACTCCTCCAAGACGACAGTCGGGATGCTGTTTAGTCCCTCCCCGTACCGTTTCAGCGACAGGTACGAGACCAGTTCCAGGACGGCCGCGCCGGCGACGAGCGCGATGCTCTTAGCCGCGGATCTGACTCGACTCATCGGGTGAAACTGCTATGCGACCGGCAATATATCTTTGGGAGATATTCACAACCACCAGGCGGGATCGGGCCCCGACACGTCCGCTTTCGGAGCCCGTGATCGTTGGGGTCGGGGGAAGACCATGCGTGTTCGACGCCCGCGATCACAGAACGAGGTATGCGCCGACGACGATCAAGACGATACCGAGCCCCACCTTCAGACGCTCGGGATCCACGCGGTGGGCGATCAACCACCCCAGCGCCGCCCCGAAGACGAGCGGCACGCCGGTGATCAGGGCGTACGGGACCGACACGGCGTCTCGTGTGAGGTATCCGACGGTCGCGAAGCCGGAGATGAAGATCGCCTGCACCTGAGCGATCGCCAGCGCGAGTAGCATCGGGACGCCGAGCAGCACGAGCGCTGGAACCGCGAACACCGGTCCACCGACGCCGACGAGTCCCGCAGTAACGCCGAGCGCGACGCCCAGCGAACCGAACGCTGTCTTCCCCTTGAGGGTGTGCGGGTCAACTGCAACGACCGAATCTAACTCGTTTCGCTCACGATGGAGCAGGACGAGACCGGTGACTGCGGAAACGATGCCGAGGATGACGCCGAACAGTCGCCGCGAGACGTACGCGTTCAGGTGCGCGCCGGCGATCGCTCCCAGGATGCTCGTTGCGCTGAGTATCACCGCCAGTACGTACCCGTCGCCCTCGGTCAGTTCTCCCGATCGAGCGTAGCCGACCGCGCCGACCGCACCGACCGCGATGAACGTCACGTGTGCCGTGCCGGCAACCGCCGCCGAAGACAGCGGTGTCAGCAGGTACAGAGCGATCGTCACGAAGATCCCGCCCGGTCCGAGCGTCGTACAGCCGACGCCGGAGACGAGCGCGATAACGACCAGGAGGAGTATCAGTTCGGGCGTGGCAACGGAAAGCATCGGTTAGCACCCCCAGACGTCTGCGATGGGGCTCGTACTCGGATTGGACTGTCGAAAGATAGTGTACGGGGGGACTCGTCGACGCGCGAACGAGAAAGATGAGTGCCCGGTCACAGCCGTTAGAAGACGACCAGCAGAGTGATGACGACGACGGAGACGTACGCCGTCACGGCGGCCGCGTAGCGGACGAACTCTCGCCAGTCGAACCCGTACACCGCGGCGATGACGCCGACGAACAGGAAGCCGAGCCAGAGGTTCGAAACCCCGGCGCCGTACATCACCGAGATGACCGACGGAACGAGGTCGGCCCCCGATTCGACGAGCGCCGGCCCCTGGAGGACCCACAACGACCCGGGGCTGGGAACGAGCAGCCCCAACGCGAGCGCGACGACGTAGGAAATGGCCTGCGTGACTCCCGTCGCGGCGAACGCGTCGCCGATGGGGGCGTACAGCTCCGCCTCCAGGAGGAGGGCGAAGGCCCCGGCGTACAGCAGGAACGGGATGGCGACGTGGTTCGCCCATCGGGTAGCGTCAGTGACCTTGTCCGCGAAGGCCATCGGTCGAGCGTGGATGAGGATACCGGTCATCATCAGCACGAACAGCAACCACAGCATCGTCAGCCGTCCGCCGGTGGCGAAGTACGCGGCGGCGGAGGTCGCGCCCAGGAGGAAGGTGACGACGGCGATGGTCCGGGACTGCTCGAGCTTGTCGGCGAACACCCACTCGTCCCGCGGCGGCGGCGAGTAGAAATCGAGCGTCTCGGCGATGCTCCCCTGAAGCACGGACGCGTACGCCGAGACGGGTCGACGCTCACCCTCGCCGGGTGCCAGCGCCGCCAACAGGGCCGGAAGCGTGAGCACGAACAGGAGCGACGAGATGACGTTTGCCGGGTGAAGGAGGAACGCCGACATGTCGACGACGACCTCGGCCTGCTCGGGGTCGACGAGGAAGTTCGTCGTCCCGGACGCGTCGGCCATCAGGAGCGCGCCGGGACTGGACAGTCCGACGTTCGTGATGACGAGCGAGAGCAGCGCGGCGGTCAAGACGGCCGGATAGTGGACCCGAGTCCCGTCTTCCTCGGCTCGTCGGCAGAGCTTTCGACCGACGTAGAACGCACCGATCAGGCCGAGCGCCCAGTTGATCCAGCCGAACACCAGCGCGACGACGCCGGTCGCGTATACGACCGTCCACTGACTGCCCGTCGGCAACGCCTCGGCGACCCAGTCGAGTGCGCGACCCATCCGACTCGATTCGACGACCGTCGCGGAGAGCACCCAGAGGAGGATCAACGGCATCTGGACGGTGAACAGCCGGAAGAACCCGGTCGAGAACAGCTCTAACTGTCTGACGGTCCCGAGGAACGGAACCGTAGCGAGCAGCGCCAGTACGGCGAGCAGTGCAGCGAGCGTCAGCGCCTCCGGGAAGAACTGCCCGAGGAACGGGACGAAGTCCTCCTCGGTCGCCGTCTCGCCGTCCGTGGTTTCAGTTGCCATATCGTGTCACCTCCTATAGGATCCCCAGTCCCATGAGTAGCGCCCCGATCCCCATCACGGCCCCGCTGAAGAGGAACAGGACGCCGACGTAGCCCATCATGTCGCGGATCGACAACCCCGCGATGCCGAGCGCCGGTAGCGCCCAGAACGGCTGAATCATGTTCGTCCACTGGTCGCCCATCGCGAACGCGATCATCGTCTTGTCGATCGCCACTCCCGGAATTCCCTGCGCGGCGTCGATCATCACCTGTCCGGTGACGACCCACTGGCCACCGCCCGAAGGGACGAAGAAGTTGACGGTGCCCGCCGAGAGAAACGCGGCGAGATACCACGTCGTCTCGGTCGAGTACTGGGCCGCCGTCTGGGCGATGAGCGTCGCCAGCCCCGACCACGCCATGATGCCCATGATGCCGCCGTAGAACTGGAACTGGATGAGGATCTGGCTCGCCCCTTTGATCGCGTCTCGGAAGACGTCGATGTAACTCCGCAGAGTGCCGTGAAAGAGGAAGCCGAGACCGAACATCACCGAGATGAACACGTTCAGGTTGAACACGTCCATGAAGTCGTTCGTAGCGAACATGTAGCCCAGGTACGCCCAGATGATTAGTCCGAGACCGATGCCGACGGCCTTGCTGTCGAGCAGTGCCGTCTTGTACCCGGCCTCACGAAGCCGGTTCGGCATTACGGCGTCGCTCTCGTCCGCCTGGGAGCCGCCGTCCGCGACCGCCTGTTCGGCTTTCCGGAGTTGGTCTTCGGGGACCGTGATGAGGTCCTCCTCGTTGTCCGGTGCCATCAGCGGCATGAGGATCACCGTTACCAACACGACCCCCGCGACGATGAGGAGGTTCGCGGGATTGAATATCGTCTGCGAGACCGGAACGACGCCGATCTCGCCCGCGAGGAAGTGATCCGGCGTCGCGACGAGCAGCAGGGATGCGCCGGACAGTCCCTGGTGCCACGGCAGCAGGCCCGCGTACCCCGTCGCGACGAGCAGCGGGTAGTGGACGTCGATGTCCTTCTGTTCCATCGCGATGCCGATCTCGCGAGCGAAGATAGCCCCCGCGACCAGAACGACGCCCCAGTGGAACAGCCCGAAGAGCTGCCCGACGACCGCGGTTGCGAAGATCGCCTGTTTCTGCGTCTTCGGGATCTCGGCGATGCGGCCGAGGACCCGTTTGATCGGTGGGGAGTCGGCGAACGCCCATCCGGTCAACAGCGCCAGCGATGCCTGCATCGAGAACGCGAGGACGAACCAGAACCCCTCTCCCCAGTGGGTCACGACCGCGACCGGACCCTTGTCGGTGAGAAGCGTCGCGAGGATCATCGTCAGGAACGTGAGCATCAGCGCGAAGATGAACGCGTCCGGCAGGTACCGCTGCACGAGGCTACTCGCTCCGTCGCCGAGCCGCGTGAATATCCCCCGATTCGCACCGCTCGTGCTCATCCGGTTACACCTCTATTCGGCCGTGCGATGGACTCGTACCCCGTCATATGGGAACACTACACAGGATAACCCGCCGACCAGCCCAATAAAGATTATGTAAACTGAGCCATGAATCACCCGTTCATCACTGAACAGCGTCTCCGTATCCCCGCTTCGTCGACGTTTTTCCAAGTCGGGGAACGCACAGTACACACCCTCTACTGCTGGTAACAGCACCTATCGTCGGACACCGTGTTCCACAAGGCTGAACACTGAGAACAGTTCACTACAGCGGAGAGTGGTTACGACGATTGCTGGGCGTGAGCGACGTTGATCTCGATTTCGTTAGAGCTCCCCAGCAGCAGGTCGGGGATTTCCCTCTCGAAACGGTGGCCCTTCAGGCGGTGCGTCGGTCCTGAGACGCTCAGAACGCCGAGCAGCTCCCCGTTCGGGTAGAGGATCGGCGCGGCGACGGCCCGCAACCCCAGCATCGATTCCTCGTCGTTCTGGGCGTACCCGCGGTCGCGAACGGACTCGAGTTCCTCGAACAGACGTTCCCTCTCCGTTATCGTGTTTCCCGTGTAGGCCTCCAGGGTATTCTCCTCGAGGAAACGCTCGAGTTCGTCGTCCGGTAGGTACGCGAGGATAGTTTTTCCGGCCGCGACGGCGTGGAGGTCGGTCCGACGCGTCCCGGAGTCGGTCCCGTTCTCAACCGCGTTCGCGCCCGTCTTCGTGTGGACGTGGATCGCGTGGCGTTGCTCCTCCGCGACGAAGTGAGCGCGTTCGTCGGTTTTCTCCGCGATCTCTTCGACCTTCGGTTCGATCATTCTGTACACCTCTTTCTTCTCTCTCACGAACTCCCCGAGCCCCAGAAACCGGAGTCCGAGGTGGTACTCGCCCCGGTCCTTCACAACGAACGCCTGCTTTTCGAGCGTTTTGAGCTGGTTGTAGACCGTACTTTTCGGCAATTGCATTGCCTCAGCGAGGTCAGTCACGCCCGCTCCACCCTGTTCTCGGAGTTCTTCGATTATATTGAACGCTGTATCGACGGACTTGATCGAATCGTTGGATTCGGATTTTGCCATGATTATTGTTCATACTCCTCCTCCTTATAGTTCATCGCTGTGGGACAGTACTGTTCGTTCACTTCTCGAGTATAGATTACGGGTTAGAAGTGATTTCCTCGTCTCTTACTGCCGTATTTCAAACGTACAGCGATTGGCGATACGAGGGACCAGACTGGATGCGGGAAGATAGCAGGAGTAAAATTGGTTCATTGGGGCCCTTAGACGAGAAAATACGAACAACGAAGAAGAAGTGGATTCCAAACGGGCACGACAGATACGCGTTCCGTAGCATGGGACGATGATCCGTCTCAGAACCGTCACCGCGACCGGAGATCTGACCGCCCAGTTTTTCTCCGGTGGTGTTGCGAGAATCGCCCAGAGGACTCTGACGAACTGTATCAGAGTTAGACGACCGAAAACAGGACCATCGCGAAGAACACTGCGCTGGACGAGCTAGCGTTGAGATGATCCGACGGTCGCTAGAGCATCCGGATTACAGAGATAGCCCCGTAAAATAGCGAAACCGGATATAATTCTCAGAGATTAGCAGGGGACTAGATACGCAGATCTCGTGAAAATCAAGTGGACAATAGACCCCCCGGTTTCTTCAGCAGCGACACGAAAGCAACCAAATTGAAAGAGATCTAAACTGGTGAAAATTAGTATTCGTTCTATCTGATACAGCCACCGAACTGATTTGCATATAGTGATCGAATTTCTACTTGTTGGCCAATACATAAGAAATACTATCACAGATGAAATATTGTATACTTATATCTACTTATCCGGAGAACCCACAGTCGTTATATCCTCTTTAAACCCCCATGTAGTAGCCTATATCGCTTTTTTACTATTACTTGAAGTTGTAACGATGCCTCTTGGCGGAAACCATATAGAATTTCGAGACACCCAAAGATAGGGTTTTATGCCGGCGAAAAGAGGAATATTGGTTTCGACATCGTACCTATCGAGCTGGCGCGAGGAAATGAATCTAAACCTACTATATAGATATAGTATAACAAGACCATAATTGAAATATATTTTATGTAATGTATGCTCGGTGATGGAATACGAGTTGCACTCAAAGCGATCACTACCAACGACTGTCAGCGTCAGTAAACGCTCGGTCAACCCTCGGTGGCCTCCAGTGGGGGGAACCGGACAGGGCGTGTCCTGCCACCGGGTATTATTTATATCCATTCCCCCTGTGAAACTGCCCAGATAGTCCCAAAAGGAATGGGCAGAGGCCCGCTCGAGATCTCGACGCCGGTGTACCGTCGAGACCGCCGCAGTCACCCGTCGAGCGACTTCGTCATACAGACCGCGGAGTCCGGACAGAGATCCTCGAACTGCGTCGTCCGCCGGATCCGCGGCGGCGCGCTCTCCCGGTCGATCGTCTCGTAGCCGTTGCGGCGGAAAAACGCCGCCGCGGTCGTCGTCAGCAGGTAGAGCTCGTCTATCCCTTCGGTTCGTGCGCGCTCCTCCAGCGCGGCGCACAGCTCCGCCCCGTAACCCTTCCCGCGGCACGGTTCCGCCACGACGACCGAGCGGAGGAGCGCGTTCGAGCCGCGGGGTTCGAGCCCGCCGACGCCGACGAACTCCGATCCGGACTCGGCGACGAACAACTGTACTGCGTCGGTTCGCACGTCCCGGTGCGGGAAGTCGTTCGCCGCGAGCAGGGCCTCGGCGCGGTCGAGGTCCGCCGGATCAGCTCGTCGGAGCGATATTGTGGAGTCAGTCATGCTGTATCGGTGGTCGCGAGCGTCAGTCGCCGACTCGCTGGCCCGCAGGATCGCCGGTCGCGCCGGTCGGCGGGTCGACGACGCGACTCGAAGCGACGGCTAGCAGGGGTCATCGATGGACGGGTTCGTGACGGTGATTCGAACCCTGCCGCCGAGGTCGAACGCGAACCCCCGACACTCGCGGAAGCAGCGGACGAGGCTCGCGGTGCGGCGCGCGCCGGCCCGCAGGGCGACGACCGCCGCGACGGCGGCGACGCCAGCCAGCGGGTAGCTGACGAGCCAGAACAGCGCCGGGATCGCGGCGGCGACGGCGTAGGCGGCGAGGATGCTCCGCCACGTGGGTTCTTGCGGTCCTGTGCGGTATCGTGCGCCTGGTGGTCGCGTCATCGGTCAGTATCGGGGTCGCTGTCGGGGCGTTTGGCTGGCTTTTCTGCTTCGATCGTCGCCGCGACGACGAAGTCGCTCGGATCGCGCTCGGCGTCCCAGTCGCGGACGATCGCCTCGCCGTTCGCTTTCGGCTCGACGGAGACGGCCACGAACCCGGCGTCGGTCAGCATCGCTTCGAGCGCGGGGATCGACGCCGCGCCGGCGACGCAGGCGGCCACCGAGTCCAGGTCGGTCCGGAGGTCAGCCGGGGGTTCCGCGGTCAGCACGACGTCGGAGATCGCGAGGCGGCCGCCCGGTCGAAGGACGCGGTACGCCTCGCGGAACACCTGCGACTTGTCCGGCGAGAGGTTGACGACGCAGTTCGAGATGACCGCGTCGACGGACTCGTCGGCGACCGGGAGGTGCTCGATCTCGCCGAGCCGGAACTCGACGTTCGTCGCGTCGCTCTCCTCGCGGTTCTCGCGGGCCTTCTCGACCATCTCGGGCGTCATGTCGACCCCGACGACGTGCCCGGACGGGCCGACCTCCCGCGCCGCGAGGAAGCAGTCGAACCCGGCGCCGGAGCCGAGGTCGAGGACGGTCTCGCCCTCGTCGAGCCCGGCGATCCCCGACGGGTTGCCACAGCCCAGACTCAGCTCCGCGTCCGAGCCGACCGCTTCGCGGTCGTCGTCCGAATAACCGATATCGCTCGTCCGGTCGGCGGTGGCAGTTCCGCCGTCGCCATCGCCGCAACACGCGGACGACTCCGTCGCGATCCGCGCGTACCGTTCCCGCACGGCGGCGCGCTGTTCGGCGGCGTCGAGTCCCTCGGCGTCCGTCGCCGCGGGTCGCGCGTCCTCACTCATCGTCGGACGGCCTCGTGTCGTCGAGCGCGCGGAGCAGTCGCTCCGCGCGGGGCGTCGCGGAGTAGTACCGCCACCGCCCCTCCTTCCGCCGTTCGACGAGACCGGCGCTGAAGAGCCGAGAAAGCGCCTGACTGACCGCTCCCTGACTCACGCCGAGCGTCGGCTCCAGTTCGCAGACGCACACGCCGTCGTCCGACGCGGCGATGAGCCGAAGCGCCTCGTAGCGGGTGTCGTTGCCGAGCGTCGCGAGGGTCTCCACGTCGGTCGCGACCGCCGCTTCCGTCAGCGAATGGCCGACCGAACAGCAGTCGGCCGCCTCCCCGCCCCGCTCGTCCGTTCTCTCGTCGCCGGTCTGTGTCCCCTCCATTTTAGCGTACCCTAATATTAGACTCTTCTAATATAGTAGTTACGGACGGAACGACTCGGTCGCCACCGCCGTTGTGGCGACCCCGGACACTCACTCGAGGCCTTCTCTGCCGTGATTTCGCTTGATCTGGAGAGTGCGACAGGCGCCGCTGCCAAACGGGGTCGGTCCGGATCGGCCGCGGCCGTCGATATCGTCGAAGCGGTCGCGTCCACACTCTCTGCGGGTCGTATCCGCTCGGTCCGGCGACGAGTCCGCCTCCGCGGTCCGGCGGAGGTCGTCGTCCGGACCGATGACGGCTCGGAATCGCTACCGGCAGCGGCGACGGCCCGCGCCAGCGGTCCGAGAAATGAAACGTTTCCGACCGGATTCAAGATAGTTTGGCCGGGAGGTTATCCCCCTAACGGTGCAATTTACGTATCATGTCTAGCGAATCTCCCGGTCGACAGGACGTTCGGACCGACGCCCTCGAGTTCGGCCTCAATCCGTCCCTGGATGCGGTTTTCAAGCTGCTGTCCAGCCAGCGGCGTCGCCACGTCATCGACTGTCTGAAAGAACGCGAGGCACCGATGGAGTTACGCGAGTTGGCCGAGGAAGTCGCCGCGCGCGAAAACGACGTACCGAGGGCGGAAGTGACGACGGAGGAGGCGAAGCGACTACATCTGTCGCTGTATCACACCCACGTTCCGAAACTGAAGGACGCGGGCACCATTCGTCACGACGAGGCGAACGACACGGTGACGCTCGCCGTTGACCCGAAGCGAGTGGAGCGGTACGAGGACCTTCTCGACGTCGAGTGAGCGGGTAGCACGACCGAACTGGGGGTGGACCGGCGCATCCCGACCTCATCGCTAATGGTTGCCGATCCACAAGTACCCCAATTCTTTTGGCCGTTAGTTGATGCGGCGGGTCGCTAAATAGGGAGGTATGGCACTGAAAGAGACGGCTCCCGACCGGGGCGAGGCGAGGCAGTTCATCGTGAAGTGCGACGGGTGTTCGTTCGAACGGACGGCGGAGGGCCGCGACGAAGCGACCGAGATCGGAAACGGCCACGGGCGAGAAACGGGCCACGAACTCGTCGCCGTGGAGTTCCCGTCGTCCGTCGAGTCCTCGTAGCTCTTACTGTACGCCGTCCGCGTCCTCCGGATCGGGGTCGGATCGCGCTTCCTCGTCAGCCGAGCGCCCGCCGCTATCAGCGGACCGTCGCTGCAGCAACTTGGCGGCGACGGCGCCGGTCCCGACGGCGAGCGTTCCCAGAGCCAGTATCCACGGACCGGTCATGTCGTCGTCGGTCATACAGCAGTTACACGGGCTCGAGACGAATGAACCGTTCCCCTGCGACGACGGGGCAGAAAGCCGGACGCGGACCGTCGGTTACCGCGGCGAGCGCTCTACGCGCGAAGGAGTGTCACCGCCAGTCCGGCGCCGGCTCGTCGCCGTGGTTCGTCAGGGACTCCAGAAGCGGGCTGATCTCGTCGAAGTTCTGCCCCGTCGAGACCTCCTGCGTCTCGCTGTCCCACTCTACGAATCCGTACTCCGCCAGTTCGGACAGGTGCTCCTGACTGATCGGCAGTCGACGTTCGGTGACGGAGTACTCGCCGTCGGAATCGGTGCGAACGACCGTCACTTCGTCTCGCGGTTCACCTTCCAGTAGCGCCACCAGCAGTTTCCGTCGCTGGACGTGAGCCAACGGATCGAACGCGATGTCGGAGGAAGAAATCCCCTCCCAGTCCTTCATACGGAGTTTTGTGGCTGTATACACGTTAACGCTGTACATTTTCACTGCGGTCAGGTGTTTTCATTAACCGAGTGATCGGTCGTGCAGGCACCGGAATTCCAGTCATATCACTGATTAGTATCGGTCGCGGACAGTAGGTTCATAGTCCCCGAGTCCCATGCGTCGAACAATGGGCGTTGGTCGGGTCAGAGGATACTGGAACCAGGCCAAGCAGCAGCTTCGGGCGTCGTTCGCCGAGGATCACTCCCCGCACCACATCGCGATGAGCTTCGCCGTCGGGATCTTCGTCACGGCGCTTCCCTCGCTCGGGACGGGTCTGATCGTGCTCGCGTGGGTTGGCTACCAGTTCGCGTGGGCGAACAAGCTCGCGCTCGGGGCGGCGGTCGCGGTGTTGAACCCGCTGGCGAAGAGCAGCTTCTACGCCGCGAGTTTCGCCACGGGAACGGCCCTGCTGGGGCCGGTGCCGAACTTCTCCGTCGCCGACCTGGGACTGAACGCCGGGACGGACGTGCTCGCCCGCTTGCTCGTCGGCGTCGCCGTTCTGGCCGTCGTTCTCACGGTCGTCAGCTACGTCGCCGTCTACCGGATGGTCCACGCGTACCGGCGGCGCGCGTAGCCCGCACGACGGGCGGGCGGTAGCGACTCACCTCAGTCGCCGGCGCGGGCGACGGCCACCCGTCCCTCACTCACGAGGTCGGCGATCGCCCGGCGCTTGAGGGCGACGAACCCGACGAAGATCACGAGGAAGCCGATGACGGTGAGCGGGGTGATCGACTCCCCGAGGACCGCGACCCCGGCGACGGTCGCGACGACCGGGACCAGGTACGCGACCAGCGACGTCTCAAGCGCGCCGCGGACCTCGAGCAGCGTGAAGTAGATGAAGAAGGCAACGGCGGTGGCGAAGACACCGAGATAGCCCACCGCTGCGGCCGCCGCGACCGACGACGGGAGCGCGAACGGCTCACCGATGCCGGCGCTGACGGCGTGCAGGACGATCCCGCCGACGAGCATCGACCAGCCGGAGAGCGCCACCTTGTCGATCGTCGGGCCGATCCGCTGGACCAGAACCCCGCCGAGCGCCACGCCGGCGACCTGCAGGAGGATCAGCAGTCGACCGACGACGTCGGCCCCGAGCAGGTTCGCGGGGTCGGGGCGGACGATCAGGCCGACGCCGACGAAGCCCAGCGCGATACCGACAGCGTCGGTCGCCGAGACGCGCTCCTCCGGGAGGAGCACGAGCGCCCACAGCGACGTGGCGATGGGGACGAGGCTCTGCATGATCGACGCCACCCCGCTGGGGACGGTCTGCTGGCCGAGAAACAGGAAGGCGTTCGCGGCGACGAGAAAGAGGCCGCCCGCGACGACGCCGAGGACGTTCCGCCGGTCCGTCGGCCGCCATGCGATGCCTGCGAGGACCGCGTAGCCGAGCAGCAACACGGCCGCGAGGTCGTAGCGAAAGGCGGCGAACAGTACCGGCTCCAGCGACTCGAGGCCGACGGCGATGGCGAGAAAGGAGAGGCCCCACAGGACGGCGAGGGCGACGAACATGCCGACGGTGGCGACGCGACGGTTCACGGGACGAAAACGGGCCGCCGGACAATTATCTCTCTCGGTTTCCAGTCGATCGCGCTTACAGACCGCCGCTCAATCCGGTTTACAGGTTGAACAGGCGCAATGCCACGGCCTTCAGGCCGTGGATACGCGCCGTCATTTAGTGACACAATCCACCGATGATAGCACGGCCTGATATTCCCATAGGTACTTAGCACATCATATCTAATTACAGTTGTAATGGTCACGGTGACTGTCACCGCGAAGTTCCACAACCCATCCCTCTCACGGCGGAGAGAGTGGCAACACGCCACTCGCCTCTACCGTGATACCAAGCAGTTCTGTATCGACGGATGGGAGAACGGAGACTTCGACAAGTCCGTGACCACAGCCAGCATCGACAATGATCTCTACTCGGCCATCCAGAACCAAGCCATCCGAGAGGCGAAATCCGACCACACCAAGGACGGAGAGGTTCGCTACCAAGAGAGTCAGCCGTTCGCTGTCAACAACCAGAACTGGGAGCTCGACACGACCGAGAACGGCACGGTCGTCGTTGGCTTCCCGTGCGTCTCCCAATGGTGGTACACGCCTATCGAAGTGTACGACGATATTGCTGACTCCGTAGACCGACTGGTCGAAGGTGATGCTAAGAAGACGCGACTTCAAGTGTACCGCCGTGGAGACAACTGGTACTGTACGTTCAACGCTGAATACGACACCGACACGTCTGGTGAGACGCCCATCGGCGTCGATATTGGTGAACGGCACATACTCGCGGTGACGGCCTACGGCGAAGATAAGTCGATGCTGGTGTCTGGTGGTGAGGCGAAGTACGTTCGGCGCAAATATCGTTCCCTACGCGATTCGCTTTCAGAAGCGGGTGCGCTTCGCGCACGCAACCGTGTGGGTGACAAAGAACAGCGTCGAATCAAGGACTTGAACCACAAACTTTCCCGTCGTCTCATCACGTTCGCGGAACAGTTCGAGAACCCTGTCATTCGGATGGAAGACCTCAAAGGTATCCGTGAGAACAGTTCATGGTCGGGCGTCCACTCGTGGCACTTCCACCAACTCCAACAGTTCATCACGTACAAGGCCGAACGCGCTGGTATTCGCGTTGAGAAGGTCGATGCGTACCATACCAGCCAGCAGTGTTCGGCGTGCGGTTCGATGGGGGCTCGTGACGGTGACCACTTTTCGTGTTCGGAGTGTGGTCGTGGACGCCATGCCGACCTGAACGCTTCGGAGAATATTGCACAACGGGAGGGTGAACCATGCACGGCGTAGCAGTTCGGCTGACGCGAACCGTGCTACCTCGCGGGCTGAATAACCTGCCGTCGTTGACGCCCGCTGTATGCGGGGAGGAAGGCCCCATTGACAGGGCTACACACGCTGGAAAGCACGTCCTTGGTCACAACTGGACGGCGACCGTTGATGGGTCACGCGAAAGCGTACTTGAACCCCGAGGAAACGCGCAACCTGAATATCCACTTCGTGGATTCCTGCGTCTTTAGGCGCGGGAGGATGTCAACTTCACGTCGGAACGAAAGCCGACGCGGAGTCCGAGATACCGAACGGAGGCGACGCCGAGCACAGTACAGTCCTCGGTGTAGACCTCGGTATCGAACAGATCGCCGTATCGTCGACTGGACGGTTCTGGAGTGGCGACTACCTCAGGCATCGGCGACGAGAATACGAGCGGATTCGCGGTTCTCTTCAACAAACCGGAACGGAATCCGCACACCGGACTATCGAACGAATGAGCGGCCGCGAAACGCGGTGGGTCAAGGACTATCTACACCGGATCTCTAAGGAGATCATCGAAGAGGCGGTCGTGAACGATTGCGATATCATCGCGTTCGAGGACTTGACCGACATCGGTGAGCGACTACCTACGGGAAAGAAATTCCAGAATTGGGCTTTCCACCGGCTGTACGAGTATGTATCGTACAAAGCCGAAACAGAGGGAATAGAAGTTAGGCAAGTCGATCCGGCATACACCTCTAAGCGGTGTTCGAGATGTGGATCAATATCAGACGGGAATCGTCCGTCGCAGGCGAAGTTCAGTTGCCAAGAGTGCGGATATCAGGTACAAGCGGACTACAACGCGGCGAAGAATATCGGCATCAGACTACTCCGTGGGAGGCAAAAGTCCTCACACGGAGGGGCGACACGTCATCTCGCCCTGAAGTCGGGGACGTTGAGCGTGAACGGCGAGTACTCGCCTGCCTCGGGATAGAGGCCAGAACGGGAGTCCACCGACAAGCTCACGGCTAGAACCGTGATCTGGTGACCTGAAATTTGGTGTGGAAACGTCTCTAACAAACTATCGCTGTTAATTCGTGACGAGGGCAACGGATGGGAAATCCTCTCGTCGCCACGAGAGGGATCGATGTCCCGTCGTCTATCGGGGTTAGACCCATCGCTCGTCGGGAGTGAGCGCTCGGAGAATCCTTCACTACGAACCCTTGTCGCGAGAAGCACTTAAAGGACGGCCGCGGTCTCGCGAGGCGAGCGCGAGACTCGCGCGGTCCGCTAGCGCCAGACCATGAACCAGCCGTCGCTGGTCTCCACGTCGACGGCTTCGCTCCCGCAGGCCGGACAGCGGGGAGCCTCGTCGAGTTCCTCGGCGGGCGCGTCCGTTTCCCACTCGTGGTCGCAGTCGTCGCAGCGTGCGTCGGCCATCGGTCACGCGTACGCGGCCGTCGGCCGAAAGCGTTTGCACCGGTGCGGCGACGGCCCAGAGGCGTCTCGGCGACGAGCGCCGACCCGCGTCACGTCCCGAAGCACCTGACAATAGACGTTTCACCGGCGTTCTCGTAGTGGCTGGCGTAATGGCTCGCGACGAGAGCGAGGAGGAGTTCGATCCCGAAGCGCGCGAGGAGCGCCGGATCGGTCGCGAGATGGTCGACGACAGCAGCGGACTCGGCTCCGTCGTCGCGCATCTGTACCGCGGCGAGATGGACCGGGCAGTCAACTGGCGCGGCCGACTGGACTCGACGACGAACTGGGCGGTGACGATCATCTCCGCGATCCTCGCGTACGCGTTCTCCAGCAGCGACGTCGCGCACTCGATCATCCTGGTCGGCATGGTGATCGGCGTCGTCTTCCTGCTGATCGAGGCCCGCCGCTTCCAGCGATACGACATCTGGCGGTCCCGGGTGCGATCCATGCAGGAGAACCTCTTCGCGGAGGCGCTCGACCCCTCCCGCGACGTCGAACAGCGCGACTGGCGGCGACAGTTGAGCGAGGACTTCCGGAACCCGAAGCCGAGGATGTCGCTCCCGAGCGCGCTCGCCCACCGTCTCCGCAGGGTGTATCTGCCGCTACTGTGCGGCCTGCTGCTCGTCTGGCTCTTCCGACTCGGCGGGGAGGAAGCGCCGATAGTGGAAGCCGCGACCGTCTCCGGAACGGCCGGCTGGGTCGTCTTCGGCGTCGTCATCGCGGGCTACGTCTGCCTCTTCGCGCTCGCGTTCTGGCCGAACGTGGCGGCCACGTCGGAGACTGCCGAGGGCACCGACCGCGGCGATCTGGGGCGGTGAGAGACCGTTCCGGACCGGGCGCCTCCGCGGCGGACCGGACCCGAGAGCGCGGCTACGCACCGCCGTCGGGTTCGTAGTCCTCGTAGATGCGGTCCATCCGGGCGGCCATCACGAAGTCCGCCTCGTGGAGGCCATCGATCTTGTGGGTCCACATCTCGACGGTGACCTCGCCCCACTCCAGTCCGATGTCCGGGTGGTGCCACTCCTCCTCGGCCAGTTCGCCGATCTCGTAGGTGAACTCCAGCGCGTCCCGGAAGTCCTCGAACGCGTAGGTCCCCTCCAGGTGGTGGTCGTCGACGACCTCCCACACGTCGCCGCGAACCTCCGCGAGGTACTCCTCGTACTCGTCCGGACCGAACGGTTCGTCCTCGCTCGTGCAGGCCTCGCACTCCCGGTCGGCGAGCGCTGTGTCGGACATGTCCGGACGTACGGGAGCGAACGGGTTGAAGATTCGCCCCAGACGAACACGGACCGTCAGTCGGACTCCGCAGCGACCGCGGGCGCGCTCGCGGGGGCCGTCGACTGGTCCCGCACCGGCGAGGTGCGGATCCAGAGCAGGCCGGCGATCCCGGCGACGGTGAGGCCGGCCCACGGCAGGACGCCGACAGCGCCCAGCGACCCGGCCGCGGCGCCCCCGGCGAGTTTGGCCGCGCCGCTGGCGAGCGACAGCGCCATCGACGCCCCGGAGAGCACCGTCGCGCGGCCGATGTCCCCGAGGCGGTCGTTGAGGTACTGGTTCCGGAGCGGGCGGATGACCGTCTGCGCGGCGCGGTACAGCACCAGCGTCGGCACCAACAGCAGCGGCGAGAGAGCGATGCCGGCGTACGCGACGGCGAAGGCAGGCACGAACAGCGCGAACGTCAGGCGCACCCCGAGCGCGTCGTTCAGCCACCCCGTCGCGGAGGCGGCGGCCGCGGAGACCGCTTTGAACCCGGCGTACAGCAGACCGATGCCGACGACGGGCACGCCGGCGGCGTCGAGCGCCGGCTGCTCGAACGTGCGGGTGACGCCGAACAGTCCCGCGAACAGCGCGGCGTAGGCGACGAACCACCGGACTTCGGGCCGGCGGACCTGCACGCGGAGCACGCGGACCGCTTCACGGACGGTGAACGCGTCGTCCGCGTCGTCCCCGCACTCGACGCAGGGGAACGTCGCGAGGACGGCGATGCCGGCGCTCGCCAGCGCCGCGTTCACGAGGAACGGCAGGCCGGTGTCGACGGTGTAGAGACCACCGCCGACCACGGCGCCGACGCCGGACGTGACGAGCAGGACCGTGCTTCCCCGACCGTCGATGCGGGCGTACTCGGACTCGTCGAACCGCGAGGAGAGCAGCTCGTACAGCCAGGCGCTCTGGGTGCCCGAGCGGAAGGCCCACCCCATCGCCCAGACCGCCTTGACGGCGAGGATCCCGGCCGCCGACCCCGCGAAGACGTACGCGACCATCGCGCTCGCGCGGAGCGCGTTGCCGAGCGCGAGGCTCCCGCGTCGACCGATGCGGTCGCCGAGGTAGCCGGACGGGATCTCCGACAAGAGGAGCGCGAAGGAAAACACCGCCTGCGCGAGGCCGATGAACGCCAGCCCGTACCCCTGGTCTTTCAGGTAGAGGACGCTGACGGGGAGGTAGAACCCGGCGGCGCTGCTGGCGCGGTAGGCGTAGTACTTCCAGATGAGTCGTCGGGACTCCGCCATCACTAGAGAGTTCGGTAGTCGGTAAGAAGGCAGTTTCCGGAAGCGAGTTACTGTAATTTTTTCTATATATGCAGTCGAAGCATCGGGGGCGAGCGTTCATCCGTCTCCGTACCCACCTAGAGTCGATGGCAGAACTCTCTCTCGACGACGGAACGATCTGGTACGAGGAACGCGGCGAGGGGCGACCGCTGGTGTTCGTCCACGGCGGCTGGTCCTCCAGCGCGGCGTGGGACCGGCAGGTCGAACGCTTCGCCGATTCGCACCGGGTGATCACGGTCGACGTCCGCGGTCACGGCGAGACCGGCGCGACCGACGCGCGTCGGTACTCGGTCGGGCTGTTCGCCGACGACCTGGAGGCGCTTCTCGACCACCTCGACGTCGAGGACCCGGTGCTCTGCGGGCTCTCGCTCGGGTCGATGGTCGTCCACGAGTACCTCTCGCGTCACCCGGACGCGGCGGCGGGCGCGGTCCTCGCCGGGCCGGTCCGGTCGATGCCGCCGGTCGACATGCCGGCGGCGGTCAAGCCGTTCGTCTCGCCGCTGCCGGCGCTGGGGATGTCGCTCTCGACACTCGGGTCCGAGGCGACGTTCCGGTCGATGCTCGGGTCGATCCGGGCGACGACCGGCGGGGTCTGGCTGGCGCTCGAACCGTCCGTCCGGTCCGAGGCGCTCGACGCCGTCGGAGAGGTCCCGGCCTCGGAGTTCCGGAAGATCTTCGGCGCGCTGTATCACTACGACCCGCCGTCGCTCGTCGGCGTGTCGACGCCGACGCTCGTCGTCTACGGCGACGAGGAAGCCCCGCCAGTCAAGCGACAGGGTCAGGCCATCGCGAGCGAGGTCGACGACGGCCGAGTGCTGGAGATCGCGAACGCGGCGCACATGGTCAACCAGGACGCACCGGAGGCGTTCAACGACGCGCTCGCGGAGTTCCTCGACGGCCTCGACGCCGGCGGCGCCGTCGCCGACGAGCGCGGCGACGGTCGCAGCGCGGCCTGACGTCGACGAAGCGGCGACAGTGGCCGCAGTGCGGTCTGTTGCTGCGAGGCAGCGATCCGTTCTCTATTCCCGGTAGCGCGCCGGCACGTACTCCCGGACAGGGCCCGGTACGCGGCCGAAGACGGTCGGGGCGAGCCTCGCGAGACGGCGGCGGAGTGCGGCGTACGCGCCGCCGACGAGCAGCGCGGCGGCGACGACCCACCGGAACGGCCCGTCGAGGACGACGAGCAGCGGGACGCCGAGCGCTAGCGCGAACAGGAAGTCCCCGGGCGACCCGTCGTAGGCGACCCAGCGCTTCGGCGCGAGCCAGCGGCCGCGGACGTGGTCGTAGACGCCGCGGTCGGAGGTGCCCTCCCACGGCCGGAGTTCGAGGCCGCCGCCGTAGCGGTCCATCCGGCAGTGAAGCGCCGCGCCGACGAGCAGCGCGGCGGCGGCGACGGCGACCGGCGTCGCGAGCAGCGCGGCGGCGGCCGCGGCGGGGACGGCGGCGACGGAGTAACCGGTCGGGTAGTGGAGCGTCCGGCGGTGGCCGGCGTAGAGGTCCAGGTCCGGCAGCACGCTCCCGATGAGCGCGCCGACCAGCGCGGCGGGAACGACGTCGGGCGCGAGGACGACCAGCGGCGCCGCTACCGCCAGGCCGACCATCGCGTGCGTCGGAAGCATCATACAGTGATGGAAGCGAGGCAACAAAATAAGTCCGTCGGCGGTGTTTATGCCCGACGACGTGGGGATCACGAACATGAGCGACGACCGAGCTGCGAGCGGCGAAGCGCCCTCGAAGGACGGCGGAGAACGGGGGGTCGTCCGCCGCCTGTTCCGGAGCGGGCGGGCCAACGCGGCGCTCGCGTGGGCGGTGGTCGGCGTCCTCACCCTGGCGTTCGTCGAGAGCGCTCTCGACTTCGATCGGCAGTGGATGGCCTTCGTCGCCGGGATCGTGGCCGTCGTGCTCATCCCGGCCGCGGCGTACGGTGAGTGGCGCGTGATGCCGCCGTGGGAGCTGCTCGTCGTCGTCGCTGTCCCCGTGATCGGCCGCGCGCTGTACGCCGGGGACGTCGGGGCGTTCGCCTCGTACTTCGCCGTCGCCGGGCTGGCGCTAATCGTTACCGTCGAGCTGCACGCGTTCACGGATCTAGAGGTGACCCACTGGTTCGCCATCGCGCTCGTCGTGCTGACGACGATGGCGTCGGCCGCGGCGTGGACGGTCGTCCGCTGGAACCTCGACCGCGTCCTCGGCACCTCGTACCTCTCGACGAACGAGGCGCTGATGACGGAGTGGCTCTGGGTGACTGCCGCGGGGTTCGCCGCGGGGCTGCTGTTCGACGTCTACTTCACGCGGCGCGACCGCGAGCTGTGGGCAGCCGTCGGCGAGGTGATCGACTGATGCACCTGCTCCCGCAGCCGACGGAGGAGAACCAGCGACGGGTCACGCGCGTCGTGCAGGCCGTGCTCGTCGCCATCGTCGGCTACGGCCTCGTCGCGGGGCAGTCGAAGGCCATCGTCAACGGCGGCATCGCGCTGGCGGTGACGGTCATGCCGGCGCTGTTGGAGCGTAACTACGAGATACCGCTGGACCCGTGGCTCGGCACCTGGCTCACCGCCGCCGTCTTCCTGCACACGCTCGGGTCGGCGGGGCTGTACGGCTACATTCACTGGTGGGACCACGTCACCCACGCCATGTCAGCGTCGCTCGTCGCGGGCACCGGCTACATCGCCGCGAGGGCGATCGACCTCCACGACGACGACATCCACATCCCGCGGCGGTTCGCGTTCGTCTACATCCTCGTCGTCGTCCTCGCGTTCGGCGTCATCTGGGAACTGTTCGAGTTCGGCCTCGACGTCGCGTCGGCCGAGACCGGCCTGGAGATGCCGCTCGCCCAGCACGGCCTCGACGACACCGTGCGCGACCTGATGTTCAACACCCTCGGCGCGCTGCTGGTCGCGGCGTTCGGGCAGGCCCACCTGACGAACGTCGCCGACCGGGTCAGGGTCGGTCTGTTGACCCGGGAGCCTTAGTCGAACCCGCTGACCAGCGTCACCAGCCACTGCGCCGGGTCGCCCGAGCGCCGCATCTCGACGCGTTCGACCCACTTCACCCACTGGAACCCCCGGCGACCGGGTGCGACCAGTCGCAGGGGCCCGCCGTGGCCGTGAGTCAGCCGCTCGCCGCCGACGTGCGTCGCGAGCAGCGCGTCGCGCGCCTCGTCGAGCGGGAGGCTCCAGCGGTAGCCCGTCACCGAGACGAAGCGGACGTAGCGCGCCTCGTCGGTCGCGCCGACCTCGTCGAGCAGGTCGCCGACCCGGAGCCCCCGCCAGTCCTGCACGGTGTACCACCCGCTCGTGCAGTCGAGCAGCGCCGCCCGCTCGACGTCGGGCGAGAGATCGGCGTACGCGAGGTCCCGCGGCTCCTCGACCGCGCCCCGGACCGACAGCGACCACGCGTCTCGGTCGACCGAGTCGGGGTCGTCGGCGACCCACGAGGTGACGGGGAACGCCCCGTTACCGTCGCCCTCTCGGGGTTGGGACCCGGTGAACCGCCGGTCCGCGCCGGCCGTCTCCAGCAGCGAGTTCGCCGCCTGCTGTGTGCGGTAGACGAGCGCCCCGCCGACGAGCATCGCGCCGTACTGGAGCGCGGTGCGTCGCCCCTCGAAGTCGGCGCGGCGCGGCGGCCGGAAACGGGTGCCGACGTGCAGCAGGACAAGCGGGATCAGCACGAGGCCGACACCGACGTGGACGGACAGCAGCGTCCAGTACGAGAGGCGGACGTCGAGGCCGAACACCCACGCCGCGCCGGTTCCGACGGCCCCCAGCGCGGCGACGGCGGTCAGTACGGACAGCGCCGTCGACGGCCGCCACTCGTCGCGGTTCGTCAGGCGGGAGGCGACCCGCGCGAACTTGAACCCGAGCAGGAGGACGAACGCCAGTCCGGTCGCGCGGTGGAGCCAGAACAGCGGCCGCCACGCCGGCGTCGCGACGGTGAACGAGAGCAGGCCGGTGACGGCTTCGACCAGCACGACGGCGAGCAGCGACCAGTCGACGACGCGCGGACGGGGCCGTAGCCGGCGGAGCGCCCGCGCCACGGCGCCGCGTTCGCGGTCGTCCATACCCGTAGCTGTGGGTCGGAGTGCCAAGAACCGCACGGCGCCGTCGAGCCCCGGCTCCGCCCTACTCCGGGCCCTCGTAGGCGTCGAACCACGACGACACCGCGCCCTGCAGCGCGCCGGTCGTGCTCCCGAGGTTGATGATCTGGTAGCCGGACTCGGCCTTCCGGTTCACGTCGTCCATACCGAGGCCGAGTCCGCCGAGGGGGACGCCAGCGTCGGTGGCCTTGCTGCGGATCGTCTCCACCGCGTCCTGCACGTCCTCGTGGCCGGCCTCGCCGGGGTGACCGAGCGACACCGAGAGGTCGAGCGGCCCGGCGAACACGAAGCCGAGGTCGGGCACCGCGAGGATCTCGTCGAGGTTCTCGACGGCCGTCCGGTTCTCGACGGTGACGCCCACGACCACTTCCTCGTCCTCGGTCGCGGCGTAGTCTTCCGTCGTCCCCCACCTGCTCGCCCGCGGGTTGGCGAACCCGCGCTTGCCCGGATCACCGTCGTACTCGAACCGCGAGGCCTCGACGGCGCGGCGCACCTCCTCCGCCGTCTCGACGCGGGAGACGAACAGGTTCCGGACGCCGGCGTCGAGCGCCTTCCGAACTAGTCCGGGGTCCGGGTGCGGGAGGCGGACGAGCAGTTCCGTCCCACCGAGGTCCGCGGCGCGGAGGAGGTCCTCCATCCGCTCGCCGTCCCACGGGCTCGGCCCGCCGTGTTCGAGGTCGATCCAGACGAAATCTAGGCCGAGTTCGCCGTAGAACTCGACGAGCGTCGGGTCGTACGTGTTCTCCAGCACGCCGAGCGCGACCTCGTCCGACTCCAGCGTCTCGCGGAGGTCGTTGGAACGCGGTGACTCCATGGTCGTACCACACGGCCGGTCCGTCCATAAGCCCCGGTATCGGCCGGGATTCTGACACGCGGGAGCGTCGGACCCGGTGACTACCCTGCAAGTAAGTGGCCTCGAACACCGGAAAACGCCTTTTCGCGTCGACGCCGTCCGTCCGGACAGGATGGACCGATACATCGACCGGGAGACGATGCTGGATCTCACAGTGAACTTCATTCCGCTCGGGATCCTCGCGTTCTTCTTCGTGGTCTTCGTCGCGTTCGACCCGTGGGGGTGGGACCCGCTGTTCACGGGCTTGGCCCTGTTCATCGTCGCGTGGCACTTCCTGCTGCTCGCCCTGCTCACGTGGTTCTCGGGCCGGATAATCGCGAAAGAGGAGAAGTCCGGCGAAGCCCACCACACCGAGTGACCGCGGCGAGAGAGGCGGGCGTCCTCAGGTTCTGACGGTCGCCGTCCCGCTCTCGACTATCACGTCCAGCGTGCCGGTTCGGGGGCGCTGTGACTGGCAGGCCGTCGTGTACGAGAGCCGATAGCGGCCGTCGCCGGGCACCGTGGCGGTCCCGTCGTACAGTTTGAAGCCGGTGTCGCGGTAGACGATGTCGTCGATGAACGCCTTCCACTCGCCGTCGCGAGCGGTCGTCTCGTCGTCGCAGGTCGTCGTCGAGAGGCCGTCGACCGGCGTCGCGTCGAGCGTCCAGTCGCTCGCGGTGACGGCGACGTAGCCGTCCTCGGCGAAATCTCGGCCGACGTTCGCGACGTACAGGTCCAGGTCGAGGGCGACGCCGTCGGCGGTCCGGGCCGCGCCCGCGACCTCGGCGTCGACGATCAGCGACGGCCGCTGTATCCAGAACTTGTACACCGTGATGGAGGTCGCGAGGAGGGCGGTGAACGGCACCACCCACTGCGAGAGTAGCGGGAGCATCGCCTGTCGAACCGTCGAACTTACTTGTAGGTCTGTCGGTTTTATACTGTTTCTGTCAGTTTCACGCGGGCAACAGCGCCGCTCTACCCCGGAAACTATCCGGATCTATTCGGAAACATGTCGTCGATACTGAGATCGTCCCCGTCCTCGACGGCGGCCGCGTCCTCGTCCAGTCGGTCGGCGAGGACGACGTTGACGACCGCGCCGAGCAGGAGAACGAGGCCACCGAAGTAGAGCCACGTGAGCAATAGCAGAACGGCGCCGATGGTGCCGTACACCTCGTACGTGCTCGCCACCGCGGCGTAGGCCTGAAACACCGCCTCCAGCGCCGCCCACCCGACCGCGGCGGTGACGGTGCCCGGGACGACCTCGCGGGCGGTCACGTCCGCGTCGGGGAAGACGTAGTACATCGGGAAGAACGCAAGCGTGAGTCCCGCGACCAGCAACAGCGGGTTGAGTACCCCGATGAACGGTATCTCGGGGAACATCGCGAACGCCGCGCCGGCGACCCCCGCCGCGAGGATGGCAAAGAGGACGGCGAAGAGGACGACGGCCCCGTCGCGGAGCTGGTCGACGATCGACGAGTCCGCCGCGACGCCGTACAGCACGCCGAACGCGGTGTCGATGCCCCGGAAGATCTTGAACGTCCCCCACAGGAGCGTGACGGCGCTGATGGCCGACAGGCCGGCCTGCCCCGCGTCGTCGGAGAGCGCGCTCGCGACCAGTAGCTGCGCGGTCGGCGTGAGGTACTCCTCGGTCAGCCGGACGACGTAGAGCGCGAGGGGGTCGTCGCCGACCGCCGCGACGACGAGAAAGAGGATCAGCAGCAGCGGCAGCAGGGAGACGAAGGCGTTGTAGGCGATGCTGCCAGCCATGAACGGGATGTTCTTCCGCCGGGCGACGCGGACGACGGTGACGACGACAGCCAGCGCCCGCCGGAGTCGCGCACGCATGGCGGGCACTACGACCAGCAGCAGTGAATCGCTTCGGGTCAAGCCCCGAGGCTTCCCGTTTCAATGACGCGACTTGCAGGAACCGACGAAGACCGTCCTCCGTCGGTTTCCACAGCGGTCGCAGTCTCCACGGGCGTGACTTCGGCCTGTCCCAGACCTAACTCCTGAAGACCGCGAAAAAGAACGTTGTACGATGCATTTTCGTCCCTATCTGCCTCGAACCCACAACTCGGGCAACTGTGTTCCCGCACCCATAACGGCTTCTCCGTCTCGATACCACACTCGGCGCACTCCTTGGTCGTCCCCGCAGGGTTCACTTGCACGACGTGCGTCCCGTACAGGTCGCCCTTATACTCCAGCATCTCGATGAACCTGCGCCACGAGGCGTCCTGCTCGTTCCGCGCATTTCCTTCGCTTTGGAGCATCCCTGTGACGTTCAAATCCTCCACGAACACGGCGTCATACTCTTTGACAAGCCACGTCGTGAGTTTGTGCTGGAAGTCCTCGATCTTTCGCTTGATCCTGCGCTTGACTTTGGCGACCTTGCGCCGCTGTTTCTCCCAGTTGTTGCTACCGTGTTCTTTCCGGGAGTGACTGCGTTGCTCGCGGCGTAGGCGTTCATATTCGTCTTCGAGGTCGAGCCAGTCCACGCTGTCGTCATCCGACGTGTAGATGTAGTTGTTGATGCCGAGGTCGATGCCAACGCAGTCCTTGGCATCCAAGTCGTCCACGTCGGGTTTCTCGGGGAGCGCGGTGTTATCGACTTCGAGGCCGAACGTGACGTACCATTCACCCGTCCGTTCTTTCTTCAAGGTGACTTCTTTGATGGTGGCGGTGTCGGGGATGGAGCGGTGGTAGCGAATGGGGATATTACCGATTTTGGAGAGCCAGAGTGTCGCGTGTCGGCCACTCGTGTTTTTGAGTTCGAAACCGGACTGCGAATACGTCATACTCTGGTACTCCCGTGGTGACTTCCATTTGAGCCACCCGACGTTGTGCCCGTTTTGCTTCTTTTCGGAGAGGATCGAGAGGTTCGTGTAGAAGCGTTCGACGGTCTTCTGTAACGCTTTTGAGTGGACTTCGGAGAACACGGGCCACTCGTCCTTCCATTCGGTGAGACGCTTCTGATGCTGGTACGTGGAGCCGATGTTATCCTCGTCGGTGTCGAGGGCTTGGTATTCGTAGCGGGTGTGATTGTAGGCTTGGCGATGGATGTCGATGTGGCGCTCCACTTCTGCAGTCACACCTGTCCGGTCTGGATAGGCGCGGAAGCGGTAGTCGTACCACATCGCTGTACCATGATTATCGGTGTGTCACTGCTTAATGGTTTGTGTCACGGGGTGTCGGCTTCAACCCTGGGATCAAGCCCCGGGGCATTCGCCATGACAGCCTGTAAAAGCGGCGGCCGCCGTCAGTCGGCGCTTCCCGTCTGGCGGGGAGCGTCGGCGTCGGCGACGGTCGGCGCGAGGGCGCTCTCGACGGCGGGTTCGAGGCTGTTCATCACCGCGCGGCCGTCGCGCTCGCGGGCGACCAACCCGTCCTCGTCGAGGCGCTTGAGGTGGTGGGTGACGGTGCTGGGGTCCCGTCCCAGCTCCTCGGCGAGCGTCGACACCGTCGCCGGGCCGGTGTAGGCCAGCGTCTCCAGCACCGTGGCGGCCGCGTCGTCCGACATCGCCGCAGCGAGTTCCCGCTCGTCGTCGCCGGCCGGGAAGTAGCGGCGCTTGCCCCGGTGTTTCGCGGTCGCGATCAGGCCCTCGTCCTCCAGTACGCGCAGGTGGTGTCTGGCGGTCGATAGCGTCACGCCGGCGCGGTCGCACAGCTCGGAGAGGTGGACGCCGGGAGCGTCGACGACGGTCTCGTACAGGCGCTCGCGGGACTCGTGTTCGAGCGGGTCGGAGTCGTCGAACTTGCTGTACAGCCCGGCCATCCCGCGGAGGAACCAGCGGTGGTCGGGCAGGGCGGTCGTCGCGGCGGAGGTGGTGAGGTGGGTCGCGGTAGTGTTGCCGTATCGCACCGCCGCGCCGGCGGCGATCACCCCGACGCCGTACCCCATCGGCGGGGTTCCCTCGCTCGGCGCGTCCGGGCCCGGAATGCCCGCGGCGACGACCTCGTTCGTGAGGTTGCTGTGGTTATGGTCGCCGCCGTTGCGCTCCTCCTCGCCGGGGTCGGACGCGGGCTCTGTCTCGTCGATCTGCGTCGCACCGCCCGCGTCCGGCTTGTCCTGAGCGCCGCCCATCCCCGACGACTTCTCCGCGCCTTGGCTCGTGGCGGGCGCGGCAGAGTCGTTTCCGGCGGGACCGTTCGCGCCCGTGGGAGCGTGCGGAGGTGCACCGGGGTTCCCGTCGGCCTGTCCTGGGGGCGCGTCCGCCTGTCCGGGGGGCGCGTCGGAGGGGCCTTCGCCGGGAACGCCGCCGTCGGGGCCGGGCCAAGAACCGCTCCGTCCGGGCGCCGATCCGCTGGAGTGGCCGTCGCTCTGGCCCGGCGGCTCGTTTCCGCTGGCGCCGGGTCCGCTGTCGCGCTGCTCGGACGGGGTTCCCGTTCCGCTCGCGCCGGGCGCATCCGCGCTCTGTCCCGGACCGCCGTCGGTCGGACCGCCGTCGGTCCGTCCCGGCGGTCCGCTAGTCGCCGCATCGCTTCCCGGCGTATCGTCGTGGGAGGCGCCGCCGGGGGACGACCCGCTGGTCTCCTCTCGGTCGGCGTTCGCGGTGTCGGGCGCCGCGCTCCCGCCGTCCGACGCGTTACCGGTCGGTGCCGACGAACCGTTCGACGGACTACCGGCGGTCGAGCCGCCGCGGTCGCCGGCGGGACCGGGCGATCCGCCGTTGCCCGCCGATTCGGACCCGTTCCCGGCGGGTCCGGAGCTGTTCCCGGGTGACGACGCGTTCGCACCGGATGCTGTCGCGTTCGCGCCGGTCGTCGCGGCGTCGGTCGCGTTCGTCTTCTGGCCCGGGGATCCGTCGGGTGGTCCCTGACCGTTCCCGGATGAATCGCCCGGCGGCGCCGCTGCGGCCGCGGGGGCGGCACACAGCAAGACGACAACGAGCGCAACGGCGAGGCGTATCCCCGCCGTTCGGACACCGGACCCGTCGCTTTGCACGGTACTGTAGCGTTTGTCGAGTTACAAATATATTGTGGTGAATACTTCGGGCCTGACCGAACCCCCTGCGGGCGACGACGAGCGCGGGCGCGGGCACGGACCGCAAGCGCCCCCGCCGGATTCCGACGACCGATAGAGGGAAATTTTAAACAGTTGGGACGACAATATTTTCGTCGTATGGATATACCGAAACGGTTCGTTACCGTCGCCCTGATCGCCCTCCTCGTCGCCGGCGCGGGCTGTGCCGGCCTGACCGGCGGCGACGCCGCCGGTGACGACGACGGCGCGGAACAGTACGACAACGCGACCGCCGTGCAGGAGGCGGCCACCGAGCAGATGCAGGACGTCGAGTCCTACACGTTCACGATGGAGATGTCGATGGTGTCGGACAACATGACGATGAACTCCACCAGCGAAGGTGCTGCGGACATCGCGGACCGTCGCCTCCGACAGAACCAGACGATCACGATGCAGACGCAGGGTCGGAACATGACGATAAACAGCACGTCGTACATGATCGGCGACACGATGTACTCGTCGTACGACGGCGGCGCGTGGCAGACGATGAACCTCTCCGAGATGCCCGGCGGGATGGGCGTCGACGACATGTGGAACCAGAGCGACACGATGGAGCAGCAGGAGGCCCTGCTGAACGGGTCCGAGGTCTCGTTCGGCGACGAGAAGACCACCACCATCGACGGGCAGGAGGTCTACGTCATCGAGATGGACATCGACGAGGAAGGGTTCACGAACCTGACGAACCAGCAGATGATGAGCGACGCACAGCAGCAACAGGCGATGAGCGACGTCAACTACTCCGAGATCAGCATCACGCAGTACGTCGACACGGAGAGCATGTACGTCGTCAAGACGGAGATGAGCCTGGAGATGACCACGAACGGCCAGACGATGCGCCAGGAGATGGTGATGACGTTCGATAACTTCAACGAGGACCTGACGATCGAAGCGCCGGTCGACGACGCGAACGCCACCGTCGCGCCGTAGCTACGCCCCCTCTGTCCCCGTTTCTTCGGTCGTCTCGGCCTCGGAGAACGTGATCTCGCTCGCCTCGTAGTCCTCGATGAAGGCGCCCTCGCCGCCGACGGTGAACCGCCTGTCGTCGGTTTCGAGGACGAGCGTGTTCTCGACGGGGAAGGCGTTGTTCGTCGGTTCGACGAGGCCCTGCCGGACGTCGACGACCCGCGCGTTCACGGTTTCCCCGTCGGGCGTCTCGAACGCCGCGGCGATCGGCGCGTCGGCGCGGAGATGCAGCGTCGCGTCCCGGACGGCGTGGCGGAACGTCCGGTAGGTGGCCGGCAGGTCCCGCGGGGCGTCGACGTACGCCTCGTCGGCGACCTGCCAGTAGTTGCCCAGAAACGAGCCGATGAGCGTCGGCACGAGCTGTTCCTGTGCGAGGACGAGCGCCTGCCGCGTCGAGTGGGCCTTGGCGAGGAGCTCGTTCGGGGCGAACACGCCGACCCGCTGGTCGGCGGCCAGCAGCATCGGCGCGTTCTCCGCCCACGTCCGGACGACGTTGCCGAGTCCGTCGTACTCGTCTTCGGCCGCGTCGCCGTCGGCGCCGGTCACGAGCACCAGGACGAACACGTCGCGCTCGACGGTGTCGACGAGGTCCTCGCGGACTTTCGGCACGACCGGCGCGGGGATGGAGAGGACGACCTCCTCCTCGGCGTCGGCGGTGAGCTCGGCGATGCGCTTGTGGACGGTGGCGCGGGACTTGATCACCTCGAACTGTTGCGGGGCGTCCCGCGTCTCGCTGTAGCGGTCCTCCAGGTCGTCCTCCATGTCGGCCAGTTCCTGCTGGAGCAGGTCGACGACCTCCGACGGCGGCTTCGCCTCGATCATCGTCGGAACGACGTGGTCGTTGACCTCGACGAGCCCGCGGTCCTCGAACTTCTCGACGATGTTGTAGACGTAACGCTTCGAGACGCCGGAGTCCTCAGCGATGGTGCTCGCCTTCGCCGAGCCGTGTTCGAGCACGGTGAGGTACGTGTCGATCTCCTTCCCGGAGAACCCGAAGCGACGCAGTCTATCCGTGAGATCGTTGTCGTCCATTCGGTTGTCTCTGCTATTTCCGGCCAGCTATAAAGATTTGTCAGTCGCTCATCCCGAACGCGGCGTCACCCGTCGACCGAGCGGTCGGCCGCCGGGAGGACGACGGCGTCGTCGACGGAGACGGTCGCGGTCCCGCCCTCGCGCTCGACGCCCACCGGTTCGCCCGCGAGGAGGTCGCGGTCGCCGACCGGTTCGTCGACGGTGACGGCGGCGCTCCCCTCGCCGAAGTTGAGGCAGACGACGACGTCCCCGGCGTCGTGCCGGCGGGCGAACGCGACCGCGTCGTCGGTGTCCGCCTCCCAGTCGACGGCGGCGAGGTCACCGGCTCTGAGGGCCGGCTCGTCGGCGCGCGTCCGGACGAGCCGGCGGTGGAAGCGCGTGAGGTCGTCGTCCCCCTCGGTCCACTGCATCGGCCCCCGGTACTCGGTCATCCCGCGCTCCTGCCCGTAGTAGATCATCGGACAGCCCGGGAGCGAGAAGACGGCGGCGGCGGCCGCCCGCAGGGCGTCCCGGTCGCACTCGTCGAGGTAGCGGTCCTCGTCGTGGTTCTCGACGTAGCGCATGTGCGCGGCGTCGGTCGGGAACCCGCGCTGTTCGTGCGCGCGAGCGGCGTCGAGCAGCGATCCGGCCGGGGCGTCGCCCGAGCCGATGTCCCGCAGCTGGCCGTACAGGGTGGTGTCGTAGTGGACGTCGAACTCCAGTTCGTGGAAGTCCGGGTCGCGCGGCACCGTCTCGTCGAGCAGGAGGAACTCGTCGTCGACCGCGCGGACGCGGTCTCGGACCTCCTTCCAGAAGCCGTGGGGGACGCCCCACGCCACGTCGCAGCGGAAGCCGTCGACGACGGGTGCCCACTCCTCGACCACGTCGAGGAGGAACTCCCGGACCGCCGGCGAGTCAAAGTTGAAGTTGGGGATGCGGTTCCAGTTGAAGTAGTACTCCGGTTCGCCGTCCTCCCAGACGTACCAGTCGCGGTACTCGTCGACGCCGGCGGCGCTCATCTGGTGGGCCGGGTGCTGGCGGCTGGAGTGGTTGATGACGAGGTCGAAGACGACGCGGATGCCGTCCTCGTGGCAGCGCTCGACGAACGACTCGAACTCCGCCCGCGACCCGAGGTCGTCGTCGGTGTCGAAGTAGTCGGTGATGTGGTAGCCGTGCCGGCGCATGCTGTCGAGGACCGGCGTCAGCCACACCACGTCGACGCCGAGCCACGAGAGATAGTCGACGCGGCGCTCCAGTTCCGCGAAGGTGGTGTCGGCCCCGCCCGCGAACTCGCGGGTGAATATCTCGTAGATGGTCGCCGATTCGGCCCACTCCGGCGGCTCGTTGAGGCGGGTGACGCGCCCGTCGTCCGCGACGCTGACGGCGTCGGCCACGCCGTGGCGCTCGCCGACGGGGACGGCGTGGACTCGAACGGCGTCGTCGACCGCGCTCAGGTCGAAGCGCGCCTCCCGTCCCTCGACCGAGAGGTCGTCGGTGAGCGTCCCGCGGTCGCGGTCGTCGACGTAGAACTCGACGTCGACGTCCCCGTCCGTCAGGTCGTCCTCGGGCGGCGCGAACGTCTCCGCGGAGACGACGACCTCGCCGTCCTCGACCGCCGCGTCGAGTCGGACGCGGGGGCGGCCGGGGCCCTCGACGGTGCAGTCGGCGGTGGCGGTGGCCTCGAAGTCGTCGCCGACGACGAATATCGCGGAGTGATCGCCGGGTTCGAGCGGTCGCTCGTGGACGTACGCGTCGCCCTCGACGCGGGGGGCGTCGACCCCCAGCGTGTAGTCGTTGAACGGCCCGATCACGGAGACGTCGTCGCGGTCGTGGTCCGGGAGTTCGTCGAGCGAGAGATCGAATCGGGCCGTCCGGCGCTCGTCGGGGAACGCGCGAACGGTGAGGTCGTGCGCGCCGTCGGGGGCGTCGAGGCGGAAGCGGTAGCGCCCCGGAACGTCGGGCTCGACGTGCTCGACGGGGGCCTCGCCGACCGTCACGTCGCTGTCGTCGGGCGCGTCGAGGACCGACCAGGCGAACGACGCGTCGGGGCCGGGCGATCTGGGGGCGAGTTCCACGTCCTCGCCCACTCTGACGAACCGCGGCGGACCGGGGTGGTGGTCGGCGTCGCCCGTCATGGCGTCGGCGCGACGGGGGCCTCGGTCTCGCCGTCGTAGAAGATCGACTCGCCGGTGTCGGCGTCGAAGAGGTGGATCTTCGACTCGTCGAAGGTGACCGACACCGTCTCGCCGACGTCTGGCTCGACGTCGGCGTCGACGCGCGCGATGAAGTCGTCGCCGAGCGCGAGGTAGAGGTAGTTGTCGCTCCCGATGGGTTCGAGCACTTCGAGCGACGTGCGGACCGCGTCCTCGCGGCCGGGGTCCGCGGTCCGGACGTCCTCCGGCCGGATGCCGAGGACGAGCCGGTCGGCGTCGGTCCGGTCGGTGACGCGCTCGGAGAGCGACGGCGAGAGCTCGTACGCGGCCCCGTCGTCGGTGCGCAGCGTGACCGACCGGCCGCTCCCCTCGACCGAGACGTCGAGGAAGTTCATGCTCGGCGAGCCGATGAAGCCGCCGACGAACTCGTTGACGGGGTCGTCGTAGACGGTCTTGGGGTCGCCGACCTGCTGGAGGCTCCCGTCGTTGAGGATGACGATGCGGTCGCCCATCGTCATCGCCTCCTCCTGGTCGTGGGTGACGTAGACGGCCGTGATGTCGAGTTCGTTCTGCAGGCGCTGGATCTCGGTGCGCATGGAGGTCCGCAGCTTCGCGTCGAGGTTGCTGAGGGGCTCGTCGAAGAGGAACACGTCGGGCTCGCGGACGATGGCGCGGCCGAGCGCGACGCGCTGTTTCTGCCCGCCGGAGAGCTCGTCGGGCTTTTGCTCCAGCAGCTCCTCGATGTCCATCATCTCGGCGGTCTCCTCGACGCGCTCGCGGCGCTCGTCCTTGGTGAGGTCGGTGCTCATCCGGAGGCCGAACGCCATGTTCTGGAACACCGTCTTGTGCGGGTACAGCGCGTAGTTCTGGAACACCATCGCGATGTTCCGCGTGCGGGCGTGCTGCTCGGTCACGTCCTCGTCGGCGATGCGGATCCGCCCCCGCGTCGGCCGTTCGAGACCCGCGACCATACGCAGCGTCGTAGACTTCCCGCATCCGGAGGGACCGACCACGGTGACGAACTCGCCGTCCTCGACCGTCAGCGAGAGGTCGTCCACGGCGACGATACTGCCGTTGCCGAACTCTTTCGTTAGGCCGTCCAGTTCGAGAGTTGCCATTGTACTCTGTGGGTAGTTCCCACGGTATAATTCTTCCCCTATCGATAGGATTTATGATGCAATATTTCGTAGTACTTCTATACCAGCCGGGATAACCCGCACTCGCACCCGTCCTACAGGGGTGAGGACGGTATTCCGATCGTCCCGTCTCCGTCGCCACGGTCCGGTTTCCCGGCCGCGATACTTATCACCCTCCGTACGTTTCTCCGAGTAGCTGGTACTATCAGGAACGATCCCAAAGTACTAAATAAGTGAATACATACTTCATCACATATTGACCCATGAGAATGGATCGCAGAACCCTGCTGCAGGGAATGGCCGGTGCATCGACGCTGGGAATCGCGGGCTGCATGGACGTCATCAGCGGCAGTAGCGGTCCGAACGACGACGCGACGCTGTGGCATGCTCGCGCCGAGGGGCCGAAAGCCGAGTTCGAGGAGAACCTCGAGACGTACAACGAGGAAAACGACGTGAATATCTCCGGGTCGCACATCGCCGATCTGGAGTCCAAGGTGACGAGCAACATCCCGGCCGGCGACGGGCCGGAGGCGTACCAGTGGGCACACGACTGGGTCGTCAAGTTCCACCAGCGCGGCGACCTGAGCGACCAGAGCGACCAGGTCGACGTCGACCTCGGTCAGTTCACGGACGCGGCCGCCAACGCCGTCCAGACGGACGGCGCGCTGGTCGGGCTCCCGGTGAACGCGGAGACCGTCGGGCTCGTGTACAACAAGGACATGGTCGACGAGCCGCCGGAGACGATCGAGGAGATGCAGTCGATCATGGACGAGTACCACGACCCGGACAACAACCAGTACGGTCTGAGCTACCCGGTCGACGGGTACTTCATCAGCGCGTGGGCGCACGCGTTCGGCGGCTACTACTACGACCAGGAGAACGACGAACTCGGGATCACGAACGACGAGACGATCGAGGGGTTCCAGTTCATCCTCGACGAGCTCATCCCGTACATGCCGTCCGACTACGAGTACGACCCGCAGGCGGCCGCGTTCGCCGACGGGAACGCGCCGTTCGCGATCAACGGCCCGTGGTTCCTCGGCACCGTCGCCGGCAACGACTACGACGTCGGCGCGGCCCCGCTCCCGTCGCCGGAGGGCGGCGAGCCCAAGCCGTTCACGGGCATCAAGATGTGGTACTTCACCGCCCGCATGGACGACGACGAAGAGCGCGCGGAGGCGGCGCGGAACTTCGTCGAGTGGTACGCCACTAACGAGGACATCGCGACCCAGCGCGCCGAGGAACAGGCGGCGATCCCCGTCCTCAAGAGCGTGGCCGACCGCGACGACCTGCCCGAGAACGTCCGGGGGTACGCCGCGGCCGTCGAACAGGGCCAGCGCATGCCTAACCACCCCCACATGGACAAGGTCTGGGAACCCACCGAGAACGCGTTCAAGAGCGCGATCAACGGCGAGCAGGAGCTCGAGCCGGCGCTCGAAAACGCCGCGGAGACCATCCGGGACGACTGGGAGTAGCGATGTCCGCTGACTCCGAAGCATCGAGCAGCGCCGGCGGCGGAGCCCGGCGTAAAGTCAACCGGATGCTCGACACGGCGGGGACGCATTTCCCGTTCGACAGTGGCGACGCCTGGTTCCTGCTCGTGGCGCCGGGACTGCTGCTTTTCTCACTGTTCATGGTGTACCCGGTCGCGTACCTGATCTACCTGTCGTTCACCAACGCGCGGCCGCGGAACATGTTCAGCGGCGACGAGCAGTTCGTCGGCGGTCCCGAAGTGCTCGGCGTCACCCTGCCACTGGAGAACTACACGCAACTGTTCGCGACCGGTCCCGTGCTCCGGGCCGACGTGCCCCTCTGGCAGGTGTGGGACGTCGTTCGCTGGAGCAACTTCAACGCGGAGTTCTGGAACTCCTTCGGGATCACCTGGCTGTGGGTCGCGACGAGCGTGACGCTGAAGCTGCTCGTCGGGATCACCATCGCGCTGGTGCTGACCCACGAACTCGTCCGCGGGAAACGCGGCATGCGCGCGCTCGCCATCCTCCCGATGGGCCTCCCCAACATCTTCACCATCACGGTGTGGCGAGGGATCTTCAGCACGGCCAACTACGGGCTGGCGAACCAGTTCATCACCTACAGCGCCGAGAAGATCAACGCGGTCATCGGCGCGGTCAACGCCGTGTTCGGCGTCGTCGGCGTCGAAGTCGGGAAGCTGGCGGTGCAGGAGGTGTCATGGCTGACCGACCGCTGGATGGCGTTCGTCGCGTACAACGTCACGGAGGCGTGGCTCGCGTACCCGTTCATCGTCATCATCACGGTGAGCGCGCTCCAGGACGTGCCGAAGGAGCTCCACGAGGCGGCGAAAGTCGACGGCGCGGGCTTTCTGACCCGCTTCGTCCACGTGACGCTGCCGTCGATCAAGCGCCCGGTGATGTTCGCGTCGATCCTGACCGCGGCGGCGTCGTTCCAGCAGTTCCTCATCCCGTTCGTCTTCAACGAGGGGGGTCCCGGCCGGAAGAACGAACTGCTCATCGTCTACGGCTACCGGCAGGCGTTTAGCAAGGACTTCTACGGCGAGGGGGCCGCGATCATGCTGACCGTCATCCTGACCATCGGCGTGTTCATGTGGATCAACGTGAAGAAAGGGAAGCTCGCCGAGGGGGTGGACTCGCAATGAGCCTCCTCGGTAACGTCGCGCGGAGCCTGAAGGAGGACGTCGTCAACGTCGCGACCGCGCCCGTTCGGGGGTACCGCCACGGGAAGTACGTGGTCCGGGGCCTTCGGAACGGGACGGTCCGGAAGCGCGACGTCGCCCGGAGCGCCGCGGCGACGCTCGGCGCGACGGCGATGATGGCGGTGCTCCTGTTCCCGGTGTACTACGTCACGACGGCGGCGTTCACGGGGAGCCAGACGCTCCAGAGCACGAACGGCGTCAGGCTGATCCCCTCGGACCCGACGATCGAGCCGTTCGTCTGGGTGATCCAGGAGTCGTCGTTCTTCGACTACATGTACAACAGCATGTACGTCGCCACGTTCACGGTCCTGCTGTCGATGTCCGTCATCGTGCCGGCGGCGTACGCGCTCTCGCGGCGGGAGTTCCTCCTCCGCAAGAAGATCCTGTACGGCTACGTGCTGTTGACCCAGATCGGCGGCGGCCTCGGCATCGCGACGCTCATCGCGCTGTACGCGATGCTGTCGAACGCCGGCCTCACCGACAACAAGTTCATCCTCGCGTGCTACTACGCCGCGACCGCGGTGCCGTTCAACACGTGGCTGCTGAAGACCTACATGGACGGCATCCCCGTCTCCTACGAGGAGGCGGCCGTCGTCGACGGCGCGCCGCCGTGGCGCGTCGTGCTGGAGGTCATCCTGCCGCTGTCGAAGGCGGGGCTGGCGACGGTGTTCATCTTCGCCTTCCTCGCCGGGTGGACGGAGTTCGTCATCGCCCAGCAGCTGCTCCGGGCGGGCAACTACACGCTGCCCGTCGGGCTGTACGCGCTGGTCGGCCGGTACTCCATCCCGTGGTCGCAGTTCGCGGCGTACGCGCTCATGTTCGCGTCGCCCATCGCGTTCATCTACCTGTTCGCGCAGCGCTACATCGAGGGCGGCCTGTCGTTCGGCGGGATGGAAGGGTAGCCGCGCGACCCCCGGATCTCCGTTTCCGCCCCTTTCGCCCGCTGTTTTGCCCGCATCGGACGCGGGTTTATACGTCCTCGCGACGTGAACTATACGATCTATGCCAGACAACGTGTTCACGGAGCCGGACGATCCCGACGAGGAGTGGGTCGACGTGCGGATGTCGGACCCGCAGGAATCGGAGTGGGACGTCGACGCCGTGGTCGTCGGCGGACAGGTCGAGTACGTCGACCTCCGGATCCGACCGGAGCTCCTCGACGGGTTCGTCGGGTGCCTGCTCGACGACGTGAGCGAGGAGCGGGCCGAAGCGCTTCTGCGGACCGTCGCGGAGCGGCAGGGCGTCGACCTCGGGGAGCGGCCGGCCGACGACTGACACCGTCGGAGAGCCAGGAGGTGGTTCGTCACCCCGGAGCGTCGACTATCCCCAGAAGTCCCATCCGACGGCACGAGCCGCCGCGTCGGTCAGCGGTTCTCGCCCTGGTAGGACCCGTCGTACGTCCCGTCGTGGTTCGCCTCGGCGAACACCATCTGGGCGACCCGCGCGCCCCGCTCGATCTCGATCGCCCGGTGAACCTGGAGGAGCCCCTCGCCGCGGCCCTCGTAGCCGGCGTCCCAGACGGCCGTGTTCAGCATACATGAGTTCCGCAGCAGCGACGACCGCGGATAGATGAACCCGACGTGGCCGTCGGGGATGCGGACCGTCTCGCCGTAGCGGACGACGTACGCGCCCGGGTCGAGCGCGTACGCGCCGTCGTCCGGCTCGACCGCCGACCGCTCGCCGACGGTCTTCCCGTCGCGGCCGATGCGGCCGCGCTCGACCTGTTCGAAGACGGCCTCGACGGTGAGGTCGACGCCGTTGGGCTGGACCTGTTCGGCGGTCGTCGGGTCGAGGTGCTCGGCGACGAAGGCTCCGGACCGGAACATAGGCACCACACGCGCCCAGCAGATACAAAACAGTCACGTTTTTCCGCGGGCGGGAACTGATCATTCGAAAGATATCCTCGGGTCTCGACGCGAAAATTGCCACCACGGGGGCCGAAAGTACACGGAAGTATGCACGGAAACTCGCGGGATTTATATCCGTGGAAAGACGATATCCGGCCGCTATGGGACAAACCCTTACAGAGAAAATTCTCGATGACCACCTCGTCGAGGGCGAGCTCACGCCCGGCGAGGAGATCGGCATCGAGATCGATCAGGTCCTGACGCAGGACACCACGGGGACGATGGTGTGGCTGCAGTTCGAGGCGATGGGGCTGGACGAGGTCCAGACCGAGATCGCCGCGCAGTACTGCGACCACCAGACGTACCAGTTCGACTTCAAGAACACGGACGACCACCGCTTCCTGCGCTCCGCCGCCGGCAAGTACGGCGCTCACTTCTCCCGGCCCGGCAACGGCATCTGCCACCAGGTCCACAAGGAGAACTTCGCCGCGCCCGGCAAGACGATGCTCGGCAGCGACTCCCACACGCCGACGCCCGGCGGTCTGGGCGAGCTCGCCATCGGCAGCGGCGGCATCGACGTCGCCGTCGCGATGGGCGGCGCGCCCTACTACATCGAGATGCCCGAGGTCGTCAACGTCCGCCTCGAAGGTGAGCTTCCCGAGTGGGCCACCGCGAAGGACGTCATCCTCGAGCTCCTCCGTCGCCTCTCCGTGAAGGGCGGCGTCGGCAAGGTGCTCGAGTACACCGGCCCCGGCGTCGAGACGCTCTCGGTTCCGGAGCGGACGACGATCACCAACATGGGGACGGAGCTCGGCGCGACCACCTCGATCTTCCCGACGGACGAGCGCACCGAGGACTTCCTCGAGACGCTCGGCCGCGAGGACGAGTACGTCGAGATCGGCCCCGACGAGGACGCCGAGTACGCCGACGAGATCGTCGTCGACCTCTCGGAGATCGAGCCGCTCATCGCCAAGCCGTCGATGCCGGACAACGTCGTCCCGGTCAGCGAGGTCGAGGGCGAGGAGGTCGAGCAGGTCATCATCGGCTCCTGTACGAACGGCGGCTACGAGGACATCCTCCCGTCCGCGAAGATGCTGGAGGGCCGCGAGGTCGCAAAGCACACCGAGATGATCGTCGCGCCCGGCAGCAAGCAGGCCTCCGAGATGCTCGCCCGCGAGGGCTGGACGGCCGAGATGATGGCCGCCGGCGTCAACTTCTCCGAGGCGACCTGCGGCGCCTGTATCGGCATCGGCCACGTGCCGGCCAGCGACTCCGTCTCGCTGCGGACATTCAACCGCAACTTCGAGGGTCGCTCCGGTATCGAGGACGACTCCGTCTACCTCTGCTCGCCCGAGGTCGCCACCGCCGCGGCTCTCAAAGGCGAGATCGTCGACCCGCGGGACCTCGCCGACGAACTCGGCGACCTCGAGGACCCCGGCTTCCAGATGGGCGACAAGTACGGCAAGCGCGACGCCGACCTCATCAGCCCCGAGGAGGCCATCGACGACGAGCTCATCAAGGGCCCGAACATCGGCGACGTGCCGCTGAAGGACCCGCTCAGCGAGGAGCTCAAGGGTGAGACCCTCCTGAAGATGGAGGACAACATCACGACGGACCACATCATCCCGGCCACGTCGGACATCCTCAAGTTCCGCTCGAACGTGCCGAAGCTCTCGGAGTACACCCTCAGCCGCGTCGACGAGACGTTCGCCGACCGCGCGCTGGAGGCCGACGGCGGCTTCCTCGTCGCCGGCGAGAACTACGGCCAGGGTTCCTCCCGCGAGCACGCGGCCCTGTGCCCGATGTACCTCGGCGTCGAGGGCGTCCTCGCCCAGAGCTTCGCCCGCATCCACAAGGCGAACCTCTTCAACTTCGGTCTCATCCCGCTCGAGATCGACGAGGACACCTACGAGCAGATCGAGCAGGGCGACGACATCGAGATCGTCGACGACGTCCGCGAGGCCGTCGACAGCGGCCAGGAGGAGTTCACCATCCGCGTGAACGACGACTGGGAAGCGACCGCCCACCTCGACGCCTCCGAGCGCGAGCGCGACATCCTCGCGGCCGGCGGCAAGCTCGCCTGGACGAAGGAGCAGGCCGAAGGCGGCAGCGGTGCGGCTCCTGCCGACGACTAAACGGTTTCGAGTGCCCGTAGGGGCCGAGAAACCGTGGTCGCGGCAGGACATCGGCGGACGATTAAACAGCGCGAGCCGCGTGCGAGCGCCGTGAGCGTCCGCCGGACACCGGCGGACGACTGAACGACTGCTCTACCGCGCCGACCTTTTCTTTCTTTTCCGCGTCCGATAGCCACACGTCGCACCCGTCTCCGAAACGACTATTCCGTCGCCCGCCGCCGAGGTAACCGTGCGAGTCCCGAACCTCACCGGCGGGCGACTCCGCGCGGTCGCCGTCGGGGTGCTGATCAGTCTCGTCGGCGTGATCGGCGGCGTGCTCGGCGCGTACGTCGCCCTCTCGGTCGCCGGCGCGCTGGGCGTCTCAGCGGAGGCGCCCGCAATCGAGCGGATCGTCACGCAGGTGGGGCAGAACGCCCTCGGGTTCGGCGGCGTCTCGCTGGGGTATCTGGTCCTCCGGCGGCGGGGATTCGACCCGTCGTTCGTCGCCCGCTACCTCCGGGTCCGACGCCCGACGCTGCGGGACGCGGGGTGGGTCATCGGCGGCTTCGCGCTGGTGTTCGCCGCGCTGATCGCCTTCTCGGTCGTCACGAACGTCCTCGGCGCGGAGACGGCGACGAGTTCGGGCATCGAGGAGGGCCGGGAGAACCCCTCGCTGTTCCTCGTCGGCATCCCGCTCGCGCTGCTGTTCGTCGGCCCGGGCGAGGAGCTGCTGTTCCGCGGGGTGGTGCAGTCGCGGCTCCGCGAGAACTTCTCCGCGCCGGTCGCGGTCGTCGCGGCGGGCGTCTGCTTCGCCGTGCCGCACCTGCTCGGGGCCTACACGGGCGACGGCGCGCTGACGAGCATCGCCCTCGTGACGCTCATCGGCGTCGCCCTCGGGGCGGTCTACGAGTACACCGGCAACCTCGTGATCCCGGCAGTCGTCCACGGACTGTTCAACGCCACCGTGTACGCGCTGAACTACGTCTGAGACCGCCGTCCGGGGCGCCGCGATGCGACCGCGGCGGTCCGACGAGACTGTCGTCCGCCCCTCGCCGGGGGACTGATTACGGACGCCCTCGTACACCGTGGCGTGACGACCGCACCAGACGCCCGGAGCGACGTCCGGATCCGGGAGGCGGAGGCGGCAGACCTCCTCGCCGTCGTGCGGATCGAACGGGCGTCGTTCCCCCAGCCGTGGCCGTACGACGCGTTCGAGCGCTACCTCGACGCCCCGGGCTTTCTCGTCGCCGTCGACGAGGACGAGAGGGACGACGAGGACGCGATCGACACGCAGAACGTCGTCGGCTACGTCGTCGCCGATTTCGTGCCCAACCACGGCCGCGGGCTGGGCCACGTGAAGGACCTCGCGGTACATCCCGACCGGCGCGGGGAGGGGCTCGGCGCGACCCTGCTGGAGGCGGCACTGTCGAAGCTCGCCGCCCAGTCGGCCCGGACGGTCAAGCTGGAGGTGCGCGAGAGCAACGACCGCGCGCGCTCGCTGTACGAGGCGTTCGGCTTCGAACCGCTCCGGCGCGTGCCGCGGTACTACGACGACGGCGAGGACGCGCTCATCCTGGTGCGGGACCTGTCCTGATACGAACTGTTGTAGTCCTTTACCGGTCATCGCCGGTGCGGGTCGGCGATGACCGGCAAATCGTTACAACAATTCGTATGAAACCGTTTTCACGCTGGAGGCGCTCCGTTCGCGCATGGGATACGCCTGTCCGGTCTGTTCGACGCCCCAGGCCGACGCCGAGCACCTCGCGAACCACCTCGCCTTCACCGCCATGCTCGGGCGCGAGGACCACGAGTCCTGGCTGGACGAGCACGCGCCCGGCTGGTCGGAGCAGGACCCCGACACGCTGGGGCCGCGCGTCGCGGAACACGCCGCGGAGACGGAGTACGAGGAAGTGTTCGAGGACACGACCCACGACCACGGCCGGGAGATGCCGTTCGAGCAGCAACTGGAGCAGCAGGTCGGCGGCGGTCGCGGCCGACGGGGCGCGGGGCGGGGGAACCTGACCGGCGACGCGGAGCAGGTCCTCGCCGAGGCCCGCGAGATGACCGAGCGGATGCTCGACGAGGAGGACGCCGACGGGGACGACGAGGGTTCCGACGCCGGCGAGTCCGACCCGGAAGAAAAAGCGTAACTACCACCCCGAGAGAGTCGACCGTATGCAATCAACCGGGTTCCTCTCGCCGGAGAGCGAGGACGAGGTCGCCGCGCTGTCGGACGTGCTCGGACCGACCGCGCAGGTGCTCGTCAAGGAGACAGCGAAGGCGATGGAGTTCGACAAGGAGGAGTACGACGAGCGAGTGACCTCCGACGTCGTCCTCACCGCGCGCGACGCCCTGTTCGCGTCGCTACTGGAGGTTCAGGTGGGGACGCGCGAGGAGTTCGAGGAGTGGGCCGACGGGTTCGACGGCGAGGTCGTCGAGACGGGCAGCGAGAACGTCGACCACGTCGCCTGGCACGCCGCCGAGTTCGCGGACACGGCGGTCGCCGCGACGTTCCAGGACGAGGAGCAGGCCGCGGTCGCCACGCTCCGGCGACAGGCGTTCGGCCGGATCTATCAGGACCACCTGTAGTAACCTCTTTTCCCGTGCCGGCCGACGGTGCGACCATGTCGGACCACGACTGGCCCGTAATCGAGTCGGCGACGGAGTACGAGACCGGCTGGTACGACGGGGGGTACGACCTGGTCGAGCAGCCGGACGGGACGACGAAGCGCTACTACTGGGCGGAACTGCCGCCCGCGGTCGTCGTCGTCCCCGTCGTCGACGGCGACGTGGTGTTCGTCGAGCAGTACCGCCCCACCGTCCGGGAGACACAGCTCGAACTGCCGGCCGGCATCGTCGAGGACCACACCGAGGGCGACGCTCACGCCGAGGGAACCGTCCCGCGGGAGTCGGGCGAGAGCTACGAGAGCGCCGCCGCCCGCGAACTCCGCGAGGAGACGGGGTACGACCCCGACGAGACGACGCTACTCCAGACCTGCGACGTGGCGACCGGCGCGATGCGTCACGAGCGAGGGTTCGTCGCGGCCGCCGGGCTCACCGAGACGGGGCGCGAACTCGACGAGAACGAGTTCCTCACCGTCGAGCGCGTTCCGGTCGAGGAGGCGGTCGCGACGGCTCGCGAGCTTCCGACGAACGACGCGACGCTAGAAGGGTTGCTGCTCGCGAAGGAAGACGGGTTACTCTGACCGCGTCGGCCAGTGGACGAAGGGGACGGCTCGCGATTCGCCGCTCCCGTCGGTGTCGACCGACGGTCGCGGGCGCATCAGCGCTGCGCGCGGGTCTTCGGTGCGTTCGGACATTGTATTCGAGACTAGCCGACGAGCCCTACATGTGCGTTGCGTGAGGGGGATCCTCTCACACGGCCCCGCTCGGGACCGGAACCGCGCTCGAGGCGGCAACGCGGTCGGACATCCGCAGTCTTATTCCCGACGACCGCCGACCGACTCCCATGGACGGCGAGACCACGCCGGCGGAAGTGCGCGACCTCCTCGAATCGGCGAACGAAGACGTCCGCGTCGTCGACATCCGGTCGCCCGCGGCGTTCCGGCGCGACGGCATCGACGGGAGCGTCAACGTCCCTTTCCCGCGGCTCACGGCCGAGGTCGAGCGGTTCGCGGACGCGGACCAGATCGTGACGGTCTGTCCCCACGGGAAATCGAGCGTTCGCGCCGCGCGGCTCATCGCGTCGGCCGAGGCGGTCGACGCGACCGTCGAGAGCATGGCCGGCGGGCTCGAAGCGTGGAGACGTACGGAAGAAGGGAAAGCGAACGAGGGGCCGGACGCGCCGTTTTAGCCTCACCCCGCTCTCGGGAGAGGCGAGCGCGGCCGGGTCGACGGCGGGCTTAGGCGACGTTGAATCCGCGGTCGCGGAGGAAATCCTCGACGCGGCCCGAGTGGTTGCCCTGGAGCTCGATCTGGCCGTCTTCGACCGTTCCACCGCACGCGAACTTCGATTTCAGGTCTGACGACAGACTGTCCAGGTCCACGTCTTTGGGATCGAACCCTTCGATGATCGTTACCTCCTTACCGTATCTGCGCTCGTCAATGCGGATGGAGATCTGCTGAGACTCTTTGGCCACGTCCTCGCAGACGCAGAGCTCCTCAGGCAGCCCGCACGTCGAGCAGACTTCCGACATTACGTTGACTTCTACGAAATCGCCCTATTAAACACTGTCGGGACCGCGCCCCCGTCCTGCGGTCGTTTTTACCGCCGGGGGGTCCCGACCACGGGCGTCCGCTCCGCGACGAGTTCGTCGACGAGCCGCACGGCCTCGTCGGCCTCCTCCCGGGAGACCCCGCCGCCGTACCGCGCCTTCTCGTGGAGGCGGGCGACCCGCTCGGCGCGGTCGTCGAGGCCGGCGAGCGAGAGGGCGTTCACGTACTGCCGGCGCGTCTCGCCGGCGCGGCGCTCGCGGTACTGCTTCGCGAGCAGGGCGTCGAGGCGCTCGGCCGCCCGCTCGACGTCCGTCGCGGGGGACCCGCTGGCGCCCTGCCAGTGGAGTCGGACGAAGCCGTATGTCCGCTCGGTGATCCCCGTCCGGTGCGCGCCCGCGGCGAGACCGATGCCCACGAGCAGGCTCCAGCCGACCGTCTCCGGCGAGGGCGGGTCGGGCAGCGACCGGCCGTCGCCGGTCGCTCCGTCGCCGCCGCCGGCTGTCGTCGTGGTCGACTCTGACGGCGCGTCGGCGGTCGCGTTACCACTCTCCGCGGACCTGTCGAGGTCGCCGAGCTGCGGCAGGTCTTCCGACTGGGTCGTGTTCACGGTGCCGTTGAACCCGGGGCGGTCGACGGGCGAGCTCCGGGGAGTGGTCGTCTCGGTCGTCGTCAGCGGCTCGCCCTCGCTGGTATCGGTGTCGACGCCGCCGATCCCGTCCTGCCGCGCCTGCTCGACGGTCGAGCGCTCGGCCTCGGTGCGCTCGTCGCCGGGCGTGGGGTCGAAGCGAACCCACCCGTAGTCGGGGAAGTACACCTCGACCCAGGCGTGGGCGTCGAGGCCGCGGACGACGTACTCGTCCTCGCCCACCTGCTGACCGGGCGTGTACCCGGTCACCATGCGGGCAGGGATCCCCTCCTCGCGGAGCATCACGGTCATCGTCGTCGCGTAGTAGGTGCAGTAGCCCCGCTCCATCTCGAAGAGGAAGGCGTCGGCGACGTTGCCGTCCGGCCGCTGGACGTCCAGCGAGTACTCCTTGTTTCGCTCCAGCCACTGCTCGATCGCGACGGCCTTGTCATAGGGGTTGTCCGCCCCCTCGACGACCTCGGCGGTCCGCTCGCCGACGCGGTCGGGCGTGTCGTCCGGGAGCTGGGTGTAGTCGCGCTGAGCGACGTAGTCGGGGTAGTCCGTCCCAGCGCCGCGAAGCTCCCCGGGCGAGGCGGTGACGACCTCGCTCCGGACGGTGTACGTCGCCCCGCTCGACAGCCGCTCGCCGGCCGCCAGGCCCCCGTGGTCGGTGACCACGGCCGCCGACGCCGCGTCGCCCTCGACTTCGACCGGGTCGGCCGCGGCGGGCATCGCCCGCATCGGCGTCTCGACCGTCACGCGCTGTTCGACCGTCTCGGCGGGGCCGGGCGGCCCGGTGAGCTGGCCCGCGTAGTCGGTGGTCGTGCCGGACCGGATCCACTCCCGGCCGGTGAACCGGTCGTACGTGGCGACCCGCCAGTACTCGGCGCGGTCGCTCTCGACGGTGAACCGCACCTTCGGCGACAGCTCCGTCTCCCCCTGGATCGTCATGCGGTCGGTCGACTCTGCGAGCCCGCCGGACCCGCTCGCGCCGCCGCCGGGCACCAGGAACAGGGGGTTGGCGCTGTCGCCTCCGACCGCGGGGGCCCACAGCGAGACGACGGCCATCAGGACCACGAGCACGATGAGGACGTCGGCTTCAAGCAGCGACCCGCCGCGGCGCGAGAGCTCGCCGAACCCGACCGCCGCGACCGCGCCGACGACGCCGATCAGCGTGATCTCGACCCCCGCGTCGCCGGTCAGCACGAGGACGAGGAGGGCGACGCCGCCCGCCGCGACCGAGAGCGCCCACCGCCGCCGGAAAGCGAGGTACCACGAGAGAAACACTGGCGCGGGGGCGAACCCGAGCGACCAGACGTGCGCCTTCGTCATCCGGAGGACGGAGTACCCCGTCAGCAGCGCCACCGCGTCGGAGATGATCCGGTCGGTCGCCGTTATCAGGACGGCGAGGCCCCCCGGCGTCACGAGGAGGTAGTAGGCGTAGCCCAGCGCGGCGATGGCGACGCCGAGTCCGAGCGCCGTCCGCTCGCCGATGGTCCGGGAGAGCGCGACCGCGACGAGCGCCGACGCCGCCACGACCGGGAGGAGCATGCTGCTGTCGCCCACGACCGTCGCCAGGTCGTGCAGGACGGCGACGTACGACGCGGTGAGCGTCAGCACGCCCCCGAGGGCGAGCAGGTGATAGAGGTCGACGCCGTCCGCGACGCCGGCGACGCCCTCGCCGACCGACCGCGTGCTCACGGCACCACCCCCGTCCCGGCGGGCGCCGCCCGGCCGCCGTCCCGCGGCGCGGCGTCGCGAGCGAGGTCGTCGAAGGCGACGCGGCGGTCCTGGAACTCGACGGTCGCGCCCTCGTCGCCGGTCGCGCGGACGTGCACGTCCGCCGCGCCGCGGCGCTCCGACGGGACGGAACCGGCCCCGGCGCGGGCGAGCAGGGCGAGGACGGCCGTCCGCTGGCCCTCGCCGCGGCCCGCGTCGACGGTGCCGTTCGGCGCGGCGACCCGCACCGGGACGTCGGCGTCGAGCAGCGCGAGGGCGACGCTCGCCGCAGCCGTGGCCATCTCGTCCGCCCGGCCTCGGTCGGCCTCGGCGACGATGTCGAACGCGTCCGGCTCCTCGTCGCTCTCGTACTCCCGGACGAGCAGGTCGGCCCCGGGAGTGCCGGCGCTCGACTTCCAGTGAACGTCCCGGAGCGAGTCGCCGCGGACGTACTCCCGGAGCGTGTCGAACTCCTCGCGGTCGTCCGCGAACGCGTCGACGCCGAGCGCCAGCACGCCGCCGGCGGTCAGGTCGCGCACCTCCGGGTACGCGAGGAGGGTGTCGGTGCCGCGGTACTCGAAGCTGCGCTCGGCCAGCCCAAGCACGTCCGTGACGGTCACCGTCGCGGGGCCGAGCTCGTGCTCGCCGCGCCGTCCGAGCGTGACCTCGTAGGTGACCGTGCCGCCGAGCGTCGTCTCGCGCCGGACGACGCCGGCCCCCAGCGCGGCGGCGGTCCGGTCGGTGACGACGGCCGCGATGGCGGTCCGGGTCTCCGCATCGAGCGCGACCGTCCGCGTCTCGCCGACGAACCCGTCAGCGGGGACGCGGCGAGAGACGCTCGGGCGGTCCGCCCGGCGGACCTGGACGACCGCCGCGACGAGCGCGAGCAGGGCCGGCACCATGACGGCGTTGAGCGAGCGCGCCCCGTACCCCGTCGCCATGACGAAGCTGAAGGCAGTCACCCCGGCCAGCGCCCAGCCGCGTCGCGTGAGCATCATTCCACCGGCACGGCGTCGAGCGCCTGCGAGACGATCCCTCCGCCGTCCGCGGCGGTGCCGCTCTCGGCGCGTACCCGGTGAGAGAGCACCGTCGGCGCTTCGGCCTGCACGTCGTCGGGGATCACGTAGTCCCGCCCGTCGAGCACGGCGCGGGCCTGCGCGGCGCGGAGCAGGGCGATGGTCCCGCGCGGGCTCACGCCGAGCGCCGCGTTCTCGCGGGTGTAGCCGGCCAGTCGGCTCGCGTACGCGCGGATCGGCTCGTTGACCGTGACGTTCGTCACCGTCGCCCGCGCCCGGCGGATCGTCTCCACGTTCGTCACCGGCGCGAGGTCCTCGATCGGGTGCCCGCCGACGACCCGGTCGAGCATCCGCGTCTCCTCCTCGTGGTTCGGGTAGCCGAGCCGTATCTTCTTCATGAAGCGGTCGATCTCCGCGAGCGGGAGTTCGTACGTGCGGTTCCCCTCGACCGTGTTCTGGGTCGCGACGACGGTGAACGGGTCAGGGAGGTCCCGCGTCTCGCCGTCGACGGTCACCTGTCGCTCCTCCATCGCTTCGAGCAGCGCGCTCTGGGTCTTCGGCGGCGCGCGGTTTATCTCGTCTCCGAGCACGAGGTTCGCGAACACCGGTCCGCGCTGGAACTCGAACTCGCGGGTCTTCTGGTTGAACACGTTGACGCCCGTGATGTCCGAGGGCAGCAGGTCGGGCGTGAACTGCACCCGGTTGAACGAGCAGTCGATCGAGCGGGAGACCGCCCGGGCGAGCATCGTCTTCCCGACGCCGGGCACGTCCTCCACGAGAACGTGCCCGTCCGCGAGCAGGGCGGTGAGGACGTGCTCGATCTCGTCGTGGTGGCCCACGATCACCTCCTCGACGTTGTCGATGACTGCGTTGCCGGTCCGCGCGGCCTCGTCGACCGAGAGCGGGTCGACGTCCCCGCCGGAACCGTTCGCCGCGTCCGTTCGGTGTGCGTCGGTCATGCCTGGTGAGAGAGTGACGCGGGCGCGTCGGGTCCGGTGCCCCGGTTCGTCCGGGACCCGTCCGACGACCGCCCGCGCCGCTTTGGCCGTTCTAACGGGCCAACGCTTGTAACGTTGCCGTGTCGGATCATCGACCGTTACCAATCCTTGCAGTCGGCGCAGACGAACGCGTCGCCGTCGCGCCAGCGCCGCCGCACGTCGGTTCCGCAGTCGGGACAGGCGGCCGGGTCCGGAGACCACCGGTACGTCGCGGTCGCGGGGTCGGCGTCGGCCGCGGGATCGCCGTCGCTCTCGGCGGCCGGGTCGGAGTCGCCTGCGGGATCCTCTCCGCCGGTATCGGCGTCCGCGCTCCGCCCACCGTCGTCCTCGGCGTCGCTCGTCCCCTCGTCGAAATCGAAGAGGGACGCGTCGTCCGTCACGCGTCGTCGTAGGAGCGGCCGGGTCTTATATCTCCGGCCTGCCACGAGGAGACGAACCACACAAGTACCAGCGCTCCGAACCCTCCGCTATGGTTTCGATTATCGAGAACATCGTAGAGATGGTCGACCTCTTCGGTAACGTCGCGACGTCCGGGCCGCTGTCGGCGGTCCTGCTGGCTCTGGGCGCGTTCTTCGTCATCGCCCCGAGCGCGCTGTTCGGCTACCTCGCGGTCGGCGGGCTCGTCGACCTCGTCATTCCGGACTCGCTCGGTCGATCGCCGCTCCAGCAAGGCTGACCGCGGACTCGAGATCCGGCCCCAGCGGGGCGCTCGCGACGATGCTGTCCGCGTAGTCCGCTATCTCCCCCAGCCGGTCGGCCGCCGTCTCCTCGGTGCCGGCGACGGCGAAGGCATCTATCATGGCGGGCGTCACGGCCTCGAAGGCCTCGGAGAACTCGCCGGCCTCGATGCGTCCGCCGATCGCCGCGGCCGCGTCGCGGTCGATCCCGTGCCGGTCGAGCACCGGCGGGGCCGCCCCGCCGACGATGAACGCGACCGGCGGCCGGGCCGCCTCGCGCGCCGCGGCGGCGTCCTCGGCGACGCTGAGGCTGACGTGGGCGGCGAAGTCGAACTCGCCGCGCTCGTCGGGCCGCTCCGCCAGCCCCTCCTCGACGCGCTCGGCCGCCCACTCGAAGTCGGCCGGGTGAGAGGCGTTCAGCAGCACGCCGTCGGCGTGTTTCGCGCTCATTCGGATCATGTGCGGCCCCTGCGCGCCGACGTACACCGGCATCGTCCCGGCGTCGTAGTTGAGCGAGGCGTCCCGGGCGGTGAACGTCCCCTCGTGGTCGACGGACTCGCCCGCCCAGAGCCGCTTCGCTACCTTGAACGACTCCAGCACGCGCCGCAGCGCGTCGTCGTGGTCGTACCCCAGGTTGGCGATGGTCGAGCGGTCGCCCGCGGCGACGCTGCAGAGTGCGCGCCCGCCGCTGACCTCGTTCAGCGTCGCGAGCTGTGAGGCGAGTTTGACCGGGTGCGTGTCGTACGGGTTCGCCGCCGCCGGGCCGACCGCGATGTCGTCCGTGGCCGCGGCGACCCGTCCGAGCGTGAGAAACGGGTCGCGGTTGTTGTAGTGACAGCTCGCGAGCGCGGCGTCGAAGCCGGCGGCCTCTGCGCGCTCCGCGAGGTCGACGATGCGGTCGACCGGGTGCTCCGGCGTGAGTTCTATCCCTTTCATGCGTCGTCCTCCGTCCGCGTCACGGCTCGTACTCCCACTCCTCTAGCGCCTGCCGCACGAGATCGCTCTCGCGCTCCCGGAACAGGTTGTCGCTGCCGTCGTGGTCGCCGAACGCCCAGTCGCGGACGACCGCGACCGGCGTGCCGCCGCCGCCCTCGCCGGTGACGAGGTTGGCCGCGGCGGCGAGCTCGTCGACGACGCTCTCGACCGTGACTTCCAGTTCGTGGCCGTCGCGGTCGGTCTCGCCGCGCCAGTCCCGGCTCGCGGGCATCCCGGCCCAGCCGATGGCGACGCCGCGCTGGCCGTGGCGGAACGGCCGCCCGCTCGTGTCCGTGACGACGACCGGCGCGTCGACCGAGAGGTTCTCCCGGATGCGCTCGGCGCTCGCCGTCGGGTCCTCGGGCAGGAGCAGCAGGTCGGCGTCGGGCACGTTCGACCGGTCGATGCCGGCGTTGACCCCGACGTGCCCGAAGCGCGTCTTCGTGAGGAGGAACGGCTCCTCCGTGAGCAGCGCCTCGCTCTCCTCGATCACGGCCTGCGCGAACCGCGGGTCCTTCTCCTCGCCGGTCAGCTCCTCGATCCGGGCGGCGATCGACTCCGCCCGCTCGCTCGGCGAGAAGTCGTCGAGGTCGACGGCGCGGCCCTCCGCCTTCGAGACGACCGTGCTCGCGACCAGCACGACGTCGTCGTCCCGGAGGTCCGTTCGCTCCTCTATCAGCGCGGCGAGGTCGTCGCCGCGGCGCACCTCCGGCAGTCCCGGAACGGCGAACACGTCCATGCCCGGGAGTCGGCGCGATGCGGTAAAAAGCGCGCCGATGTTGGCAGGTTCCCCCGCTGTCGGCGACGGGTCGCGGGGGCCGTCACCCCCGCCGCACCGTCACGTCCACCTCGCCGTCGACCGCCTCGACGGTCATCATCGTCGCCTCGTCGGCGGGGTCCGCCCCGGTCGCGCTCCCGGGGTTGAGCAGTCGGACCGACTCGCCGCCGGCCGACGCCGCCTCCCCGTCGAACACCCGGTGGGTGTGGCCCGCGACGCCGACGACGGGCGCACCGACGTCGTCGCGCTTCTCCGCGACGATGCCGGCGACGCGCTCCTCGTAGTTCCGCACCGCGCCGGTGCCGTGGGTGACGACGAACGTCGCGCCGCCCAACTCGACGGTCGCCGTCTCCGGCAGTTCGAGCGCGACGGGGTCCATGTTCCCCTTGACGGCGGTGAGGTCCGCGGCCAGCTCCGCCACCTCGTCGTACGCCTCGGCCGAGTCGAAGTCGCCCGCGTGGACGACGTGGTCGGCCGCGCGGACCCGCTCGCTGACCCACCGCGGTACCTCGTCCGCGCGCGTCGGCACGTGTGTGTCGCTGAGTATGGCGACCTCCATACGGTCGCGTTCGACCCGAACTCCGAAAGAAGTTCCCGCTGGAACGAGAACGCGGCGACATGAGCGACAGCGTCGCGTGTTTCCTGCGAACGGACGGCGAGGTACTCCTCGGGCGACGCCGCGGCGAGGGCGCGGCCGACGAGGCTGCGAACGACGCGGACGGGAGCGCGGAGAGCGCGAGCGACACCGACGGGGCCGGCGTCCGGGACGTGGTTCGGGCCGAAGTCGACGAGGACCCGGAGGCGGCCGCGGTCGACGCCGTCGACCGGATCGCGGACGACGCCGCCCTCGTCCGCGCCGGCGGGCCGGTCTACCCGGACGGCGCCGCGCTCCGCCCGTTCCTGTTCGACGTGACCGGACCGCTCTCGGAGACGACTCTCGACGAGGCGTTCGCCGAGACGGAGTGGGTCCCGCCGACCGAACTGCGCCGCCGCGAGACGCCGCCAGGGCGGTGGCGCGCCTACGAGAGCGTCGCGCCGACGGTCCGCTCCGTCGCGGCGGACGATGAGCACGGCTCCGCCTACCTCTCCGTGCGGGCGCTGGAGGTGCTGCGCGACCGCGCCGCCGTCGTCCGGGACGAAGAGGACGACGCGGGCGCGGGCGAGGCGGCGGCCGACGAACTGTTCGACCTCGCGGCCCGCCTCCGTCGCGCCCGGCCGAGCATGGCGGCCCTGCACAACCGCGTGAACCGGGCCGTCGCCGAGAGCGACGGAACGCCCGCGGGCGTCGAGCGGGCCGCCCGAAAGGGGATCGAGCGCGCGCTCTCCGCGGACGCGGACGCCGCGAGCGAGGCCGCCGAGCGCGTCGCCGGCGGCGGGGTGCTGACGCTCTCACGCTCCGGGACGGCGCTGTCGGCGCTCCGCGAGGCCGTCCCCCGGGAACTGTTCGTCGCGGAGTCCCGCCCCGGCAACGAGGGCGTCGGCGTCGCCGAGGCGCTCGCCGGGGATCACGCGGTGACGCTGCACACCGACGCCGCGGTCGCGCACGTCCTGCGCGAGGCCGACGTCGACGCCGTCCTCGTCGGCGCGGACACGGTGCTGCCGGACGGGAGCGTGGTCAACAAGACGGGGACGCGGGCCGCCGCGCTGGCGGCCGAGCGCGAGGGCGTGCCGTTCTACGCCGTCGCCGCCAGCGACAAGGTGGCGACCGACGAGTCGGTGCCGCTCGAGTCCGGCGACCGGGCGGCGGTGTACGACGGCGACGCCCCGCTGGACGTCCGCAACCCGACCTTCGACGTGACGCCGCCGGACCTCGTCGACGCCGTCGTCACCGAGCGCGGCGCGCTGTCGCCCGACGAGGTGGGCGACGTGGCCGCCGAACTCCGCCGTCTGGCCGACCGGGCGTCGCCGAACTCCCGGTAGTTCCGACGCTCCCGTCGCACGCTCGATACCGCTATATAGTACTCACTAACGGTACGGGCGGAAAATACCGGTACCGGCCCGTCATACTCCAAAATACGGCTATTATAAACGAGTTTAATAGTTCCCCGAGCGCTTACTCGTGATGACACGTGACCAGAAGCGGCGGTCCGACGGGGTATCGCGCCGGAAGTTCATCGCGGCGGCCGGGGCGGCGGGCGCCGCAGCGGCGGCGGGCTGTTCGGGTCTCGCGAACACCGGCAACGCGAGCGGAGGCGGCGCGAGCACCCTGACGGCGGACGGGTCCTCGACGGTGTTCCCCATCACGAACACCGCGGCGAGTTACTGGAACTCGAACCCGGAGGCCGGCGACGAGGACTACTGGCCGACCGACTGGGCGGAGGGCGAGTACGGGACCGACATGCGGCTGGCCGACTTCTTCGCCGAGAAGTACGGCTACGATGCCACGGAGGAGCGCTCCAACCCGCCGTTCCGCGTGAGCGTCGCCCTGAGCCACTCCGGGACGGGCATCGAGGGCGTCATGGAGGGCCGCGTCGACATCGGCGACTCCAGCGCCCCGGCCGAGGACGAACTCTCCGACGCCGACCAGGACACGCTCGACAACTTCGTCGACCACGTCGTCGGCGTCGACGGCCAGCCCATCGTCGTCAGCACGGAGATCGCCGACGCGGGCATCGAGCAGATCACCCTCGACGAGCTGAAGGGGATCTACGAGGGCGATATCTCCAACTGGAGCGAGATCGGCGGGCCGGACCGCGACATCCTCGCGCTCGGACGCGCCGAGGGCTCCGGCACCGACACGGCGTTCCGGTCGAACGTGTTCGGCGACCCGGAGCACCCGATCGAGCCGGACCAGCGGTTCGGCCAGAACCAGCAGCTCCAGCAGGCCATCTCGCAGGCCGACAACGCCATCGCGTACATCGCGCTGGCGTTCGTGAGCGAGGACACGCCCGCGATCGGCCTGGAGATCGACGGGACGGTGTACGAGTACGGCGAGAACCTCGGCTCGCAGGAGTACCCGCTCTCCCGGGACCTGCACGCCTACACGTGGGAGGACACCTCGAAGAAGGAGGCCGCGTTCCTCAACTTCTGTCTCAGCGACTTCGGGCAGGAGATGTTCGTCGCCGGGAACAACTACTTCAAGCTCCCCGAGGACCGCCTCCAGTCCCAGCGCGAGAAGGTCAGCGCGGACAGCTACGAGTAACACGGTCGACGCCCCGGCGAACCAACTCTCATGGAACCAGAACTCTCCGACGTCATCGTCCGCGCCCGCGACTACCGGTCGCGCCACGGCGACGGCGCCGTTCGGCTGTACGCCCTCTGCTCGCTCGCGATACTGGCGACCTTCCTGCTGTTCTGGATCGGGTCTCGGTGGACGGTCCTCCCGCTGAGCGCCTTCGTCCTCCTCGCGGCCGTCGGGTGGGCGCGCCACCCGGCGGCGGCGGCGAAAGGCACGACGTTTCTCGCGACGGTCGCGACGGTCGCCGTGCTCGCGCTGATAGTCGTCTTCCTCCTGATCCGGTCGGTCGAGGCCGTCCGACACATGGGGCTCGGCCTCCTGGTGCGCACCGATCCCCCGCTGTGGACGTCCGGGGACGGCGGCGTGTACGCGCTGACGCCGATGATGGTCGGCACGGCGATCACGACGGTCATCGCGACGGCCGTCGCCGCGCCCGTCGGGATCGCCGGCGCGGTGTTCGTCAGCGAGATCGCGCCGGGGAGCGTGCGCGAGGTCGTCAAGCCCGGCATCGAACTGATGGCCGGCATCCCCTCTATCACGTACGGGTTCGTCGGGCTCACGATCGTCAACCAGTACCTCTATCACGAGCTCCGGACCCCGGCCATCGGGAACTACTTCTCGGCCGGTCTGATGATCGGGGTCATGGCGCTGCCGACGGTCGTCACGGTGGCCGAAGACGCCCTGTCGACCGTCCCCGAGTCGATGAAAGACGGGTCGGCCGCGGTGGGGTCGACCCGCTGGCAGACCACGAAGAGCGTGACGCTGCCGGCCGCGCTGTCGGGCGTCTCCGCCGGCGTGTTGCTCGGCGTCGGCCGAGCGATGGGGGAGACGATGGCGGCGACGGTGATGCTGTCGCACACCAAGGGGTTCCCGAACCCCTTCTACGACGTGTTCGGCGGCTACGGCGAGACGCTGACCACGGTCATCGCGTTCGAGGGGGGCAACGCGAGCGGCCTCCACATGAGCGCCCTGTTCGCCGGCGGCGTCGTCCTGTTCGCGATGGTGATGCTGTTGAGCGTCGCCTCGCAGTGGATCGAGTGGCGAATGCACGAGAAGCTCGGGGGTGAGCGGTAATGAGCAACGTCGAGCGCACCGAGATCGTGGGCGGCGAGTCGTCCGCCGGTCGGCGCCTCGCGCACGGCGTCCTCGCCGTCGCCGCCCTCGGATACGTCGGCGCCTGGGCGACGCTCCTCCAGTGGGTCGACGAGACCGCCGCGCTCGCCGGCGCGGGGCTGTTCGACCTGTTCGGCGGCGCGCTGCTCGCCGTCGCGGTCGGCCTGACCGCGGCGGGGATCGGATCGCGCTTCGGCTACGTGGAGTCAACGCCCTCGTCGTCCGCGGGCGCCGCGGTCGGCCTCGCGTTCGGCCTCCTGTGGGGAGTCGCCGGCGGCCTCGCCGCCGCGCACTGGGTCGGCGGCGGGGCGGCAGCGTGGGCCGCGGCGCTCGCCTGCGGCGGCCTCGGCACTGCGGCGGGGACGGTACCCCGAGAGGACGTCGGGTCGACGCTCCCGGCCGCCGCACTGCTGGCGCTGACCGGCGCGGCGATCGCCGGCGGGTACCTCGACGCCGACTGGACGTGGGAGTCGGCCTGGTCCTCGGCGGTGTTCCCCGGCAGCGAACTCGTCCCGGTGATCGCGGTCGTCGGGTCGCTGCTCGGCCTCTGGAGCGGGGCCAAGGCGAAGGAGGGGTTCGGCACGGAGGGCCGGCAGAGCGGCGCGTTCGTCCTCATCGGCACGGGCGTGTTCAGCGTGCTGGCCGTGTTGGGGCTGCTCGTCGGCTTCATCGTCGTCCGCGGGTTCGACGCGATGCTGACCGGGGCGAGCCTCGCGGGGGGACGGCTCGCGCTCCCGTTCGGCGCGTCCCTCCCCTGGCCCGAACTCCCGTTCGTCACCAACCCGACCGGCGGCCTGTACGTCGCCGTTCCCGGCGTCCTGCCGGCCATCCTCGGCACGCTGTGGCTCGTCGTCGGCGCCGTCGCGTTCGCGCTCCCGCTGGGGATCGGCGCGGCGGTGTTCCTGACCGAGTACGCGGAGCAGGGGCGGTTCGTTCAGGTCGTGGAAGTCGCGACGAACGGGCTCTGGAGCACGCCGAGCATCGTGTTCGGCCTGTTCGGTCTGGCGTTTCTCGTCCCGCGGATCAGCGGCGGTAACTCGATACTCGTCGGACAGCTCGTCCTCGGGTTCATGCTCTTGCCGTTAGTGCTCATCACCAGCCGCGAGGCGATCAAGGCGGTCCCCGACGAGTACCGCGACGCGAGCGCCGCGCTGGGGGTGAGCCGGTGGGAGACGATCCGAAGCGTCGTCCTCCCGGCGGCGATGCCCGGCGTCATCACGGGAGCCATCCTCGGCGTCGGCCGGATCGCCGGCGAGACCGCGCCGCTGTTGCTCGTCTTCGGCGGCCAGCCGTACCCGAGTTCGACGCCGAACGTCCTCGGCTCCTTCCGGGTGACGGCGCAGCCGCCGTTCGTCACGAACGAGGCGTTGCTGTCGCCGGCGAGCGCCCTGCCGTACCAGCTGTACTCGGCGATCACGGCCGGGACGTTCCCGAAGGAGACCTTCACCACGACCGAGTTCGGCTGGGGGACCGCGCTCGTGCTGTTGCTCGTCGTGATCGGGCTGTACGCCGTCGGGGTCGGAAGCAGACTGTACTTCAGGAGGAAGCTACGCAATGAGTAACACCGAACTACGACACGGAAGCGACCGCGACGAACAGCGAGTGACGACGACCGGAGAGACCGACGAGCGGCTGCGCGAGGAGTGGACGGAGTACGACTTCGACGGGGAGACGGCGCTCTCGGTGTCCGACCTCGACGTGTACTACGGCGGGGAGCGGGCGCTCCGGAGCGTCTCGATGGACGTCCCCGCGGAGAGCGTGACGGCCCTCATCGGCCCGTCGGGCTGCGGGAAGTCGACGTTCCTGCGTTCGCTCAACCGGATGAACGACCGCATCGACGCCGCCCGCGTCGAGGGGTCGGTCGCGTTCGACGGGGAGGAGATCTACCAGGACGGCGTGAACCTCGTCGAGCTCCGGAAGCGGATCGGGATGGTGTTTCAGGCGCCGAACCCGTTCCCGAAGTCGATCCGCGACAACGTCTCGTACGGACCTCGGAAGCACGGCGACGTCGAGACGGGGCTGGTGTCGCGGCTGCTCGGCCGCGACGACTCCGCGGCCGTTGACGACCTCGTCCGGGAGGCGCTGGAGCGCGCCGCCCTCTGGGACGAGGTGAAAGACCGGCTCGACGACAACGCGCTCGGCCTCTCCGGCGGGCAGCAGCAGCGCCTCTGCATCGCGCGCTGCCTGGCCGTCGACCCGGACGTCATCCTGATGGACGAGCCCGCGTCGGCGCTCGACCCCATCGCGACGGCGAAGATCGAGCAGCTCATCGAGGAACTCGCCGAGAGCTACACGGTCGTCGTCGTCACCCACAACATGCAGCAGGCGGCCCGCGTCTCCGACCAGACGGCCGTCTTCCTCACCGGGGGGCGGCTCGTGGAGTACGGCGACACCGACCAGGTGTTCGAGGACCCGCGGAGCGACCGCGTCGAGGACTACATCACCGGCAAGTTCGGGTGACCGCGGGGTGAGCACGATGGAGACCCGCAAGATCCAGACGGTCGGCGGCGGGACGTACACCGTCTCGCTCCCGAAGGAGTGGGCCGAGTCGAACGGCGTCGCCGGCGGGACGGAGGTGGACCTCCACGCGCACATCGACGGCCTGCTCGTGATCGAGCCGGGGTCCCGCGGGGACGGCACTCGACGGGCGACGGTCCGGGTCGACCACGACGATCCGGACCGGCTCGAACGGACGCTGCGGGCGACGTACGGAGGCGGCTTCGAGGAGGTCGCGCTCCGCTCGCCGGACGGGTTCGCCCGCGAGCAGCGGCGGGCTGTCGACGACGTTGCGGGGTCGCTCGTCGGGCTGACGCTCGCCGACGAGTCCGCGGGGCGGCTGACGGTCCGGACGCTGCTCGACGCCGACGAGGTGTCGGTCGGCCAGTCGGTGCGACAGCTGCAGTTCGTCGCGCTGTCGATGCACCGAGGGGCCACCGCCGCCCTGACGAGCGACGGGGTCGCGCCGCCGCCGGCCGACCGCGACGACGAGGCCGACCGGCTGTTCCGGCTCGTCGACCGCCACTTCGCGCGCGGCCTGTCGCGACTGGACGAGGTCGACGCGCTCGGACTGACCCGGCCGGAGCTGTTCGAGCTTCGGTCGACGGCGCGCGAGCTGGAGCGCGTCGCCGACCACGCCGAGCGCGTCGCGTCCGTCGCGGGCGCGGTCGACGAGGTGCCGGCGGACGCGGCGGACGACCTCGAGACCCTCGGCGAGCGGTCGCGGGAGGTCGTCGAGACCGCGGTGAGCGCCGTCCTCGGCGACGCCGGGCTCGACGCCGCGCACCGCGCTCTGGTCGACCGGGACGAGGTCCGCGAGCTGGCGTCGGCCCTCGACCGCCGCCTGTTCGAGGCGGCCGACGCCGACTACCGACTGACGCGCGCGGCCGACAGCCTCCTCCGGACCGCCGAGCACGGCGGCAACGTGGCCGAACTGGGCCTCCGGGCCGCGCTCCGCCGGGGCGAGCGGCCCGGTGCCGATCCCGACGAAGCGGCGGCGTGCGACGACCGCTCAGCGCCGCGCGCGCCGGCGGAAACCGACGAGTGATGGAGCGACGGAGCCGGCGTCGCCTCGTCGGGCGCGTTTCGCGCCCGCCGACGGCGAAAGGTGGATTCTTCACGCTGGGGGCCGTAGCCGGCGACGGTGGCGATGAAGACAGTTACCCCCACCGAGCCCCGTGTGACGAGGACCTCTCCCGAGCCACCACTCTACTGACGCGGAGCGGCGCTTCGGCGCAAGATTGAACCCGAGTTTCCGCGAATAGCTCCGTATGCAACTCCGTCGGCTGGGCATCAACGACTCCGTCAGCGCTGTGTTTCCGCCGGACCGCCTCGAATCGGCACTCGCCGACCTCCCCGTCGAGGTCGCCGTCGTCGGCGACGACCGCGGGGACCTCGCGGAGTGCGACGGCGTCGTCACGTTCGCGCACCGCGAGTCCTACCTCGACACGGTCGACTGGGTCCACTCGATCCAGGCGGGGGTCGACCGCTTCCCCGTCGAGGAGTTCGAGGCCCGCGACATCGCGCTGACGAACAGCACGGGCATCCACGACGACACCGTCGGCGAGTTCGTCGCCGGCTACATGCTCATGATCGCCCGCCGGCACCACGAGTACGCCCGCAAGCAGGCGCGCAAGGAGTGGGCGCACGCCGAGTGGGACGCCCCCTTCACCCTCGCCGGCGAGTCGCTCTGCGTCGTCGGTCTCGGGACGCTCGGCCGCGGCATCGCGGAGCGGGCGGACGCCCTCGGGATGGAGGTGACCGGCGTCAAGCGTACGCCGGAGGACGTGCCGGGCGTCTCGACGGTGTACCCGGGGGACGAACTCCGGGAGGCCGTCGCGGACGCGAAGTTCGTCGCGCTCGCGGTGCCGCTGACCGACGAGACCGAGGGGCTGATCGGGAAGGACGAGTTCGACGCCCTGCGAGACGACGCCTACCTGATCAACGTCGCCCGCGGCCCCGTCGTGCGGCAGCAGGAACTCGTCCGGGCGCTCGAACGCGGCGACCTCGCGGGCGCCGCGCTCGACGTGTTCGAGGAGGAGCCGCTCCCCGATCGCTCGCCGCTGTGGGAGATGGACGAAGTGATCGTCACGCCCCACGCCGCCGCGCAGACGCGAGACTACTACCGGGACATCGCCGACCTCGTCCGGGAGAACGTCGACCGCATACAGTCGGACGAGGAGCTGTACAATCGGGTCGTGTAGCCGCCTACAGCGACTCGACGAGGTCGACCACAACCTCGCGGAACGTCTCGACGTCGACGTCCGTCGCCACCGAGGCGTTCGGGGTCCCCTTCTCGTCGGCTTCGGCCCGCGTGTCCGCGATGGTCGCGCCGCGGGACGGGCCCTCAGACGTGTCGACCGCGAGCGGGAGGCGCTCGTACTCCAGCACGTCGGCGATCAGGTCCGCGCCGACGACCGCGTCGGGCACCGAGTAGCCGCCGTCGTGGCGGAGTTGGTCGGGGTAGTTACACCACTCGCCGACGGTCGACAGCGGGTCGTCGGCCGCGCACCACCGCTCGACGAGCTCGGTCGGCAGCACGGCGGGTTCGGTGACGCCCAGTCCGACCATGTGGGGGTCGGTATCCCGGACGACGCGGTACGCGGCCTCGGGGTCGGCGTACGCGTTGAACTCCGCCGCCGGCGTGGCGTTGCCGCTTGTCAGCGCCGCCCCGCCCATGAAGTAGAGGTCGCCGATCGTCTCGGCGAACGCCGGGTCCCGCACCGTCGTGACGGCGACGTTCGTCAGCGGCCCCACGGCCGCGACGGTGAGGTCGTCGCCGTACTCGCGGGCGCGGTCCAGCATGAACTGGCTCGCGTCCATCTCCACCGGTTCGGCGGTCGGCTCCGGCAGGTCGCCCCTGATGCCGTCGGGGCCGTGAACCCACTCTGCACGCTCCAGTTCGCCCGTCAGCGGGCCGTCCGCGCCGCGAGCGACCGGCACGTCCGACCGGTCCAGAAACTCCAGCACCGAGAGCGCGTTCCGCGTCGTGTTCTCGACCGTCGTGTTGCCCGCGACGGTCGTGACGCCGACGACCTCCCAGTCGTCGTGGGCGAGCAGCATCGCCAGCAGCAACGCGTCGTCCGTACCCGGGTCTACATCGAGAAGAACCTTCTTCGCCATTTTCAGACGTTGAACGGACCCATACTTAAAAGTATGAGGAGGACCGGCAACATTCCCGGAGACGGCTCGGCCGAACTGCTCCGCGGCGCGGAGCGTGTCCGGATAAGGACGCCGACGAACGGCGAGGCGGTTCGGAGAGCGGTCCCTCAGAAGAACTTGAACAGGTCGTCGCGCTCCTGCTCGTGGAGGTGGTGGCGGACCGCCTCCTTCAGGGCGTCGAGGTCGCCGCGCTTCGCGGTGACGGGCGCGACCGTCTCCCGCCACTGCTGCCACGGCGGGTAGAGGCCGAAGCGGTCGCAGATCTCGTCGAGGCGCTCGTCGCGGTCGTCGACCTTGTCCATCTTGTTGACGGCGATCACGGTCGGGACTCCGAGGTCCTGCAGGAAGTAGTACATGTCGAGCACGTATGGGACCTCGTCCTCGTCGGAGTGGCGGTCGATGATGTCGACGGCGCTCTTGCCGTCGAGCACGATGACCGCGACGAGGACGTTGTCGGCGTACTCCTCCAGGTAGTGGACGATGTCGTCTTTGATCTGCTCGCGGTGGTCCTCGGGGACGCCGGACATGAAGCCGAACCCGGGCAGGTCCGTGAGCATGAAGTCCTCGGGCGCCCAGTCGTAGTGGTTCGGCGAGCGGGTGACCCCCGGCTTCTGGCCGGTGTCGAACGAGTGGCCGGTCAGTTCTCGCATCAGCGTCGACTTCCCGACGTTGGACCGGCCGACGAAAGCCACTTCGGCGTCGCGGTCCGGGCGGTCCTCGAACATGGCGGCGAGTAGCGGGCGGCGGGGGTTAAGGATGCCGTCTCGACCGCATCCGCGCGTCCCGTGTTTATTTCTCCCCGGGGATCCAACCGCGGGACGTGCGCCTCGTACAGGTGATGATACCCGCTGGAAAGCGGGAAGCCGTCCTCGACACGCTGGACGACGAGGGGATCGACTACGCGGTGGCGGACGAGACGAGCGGCCGCGAGTACACAGCGGTCGTCTCGTTCCCCCTGCCGCGAAACGCCGTCGAGCCGATACTCGATCGGCTCCGCGAGGTAGGGATCGACGATAGCAGTTACACGATCGTCCTCGACGCCGAGACCGTCATCTCGGAGCACTTCGAGAAGCTTCAGGAGCGGTACGGCGAGAGCGAGGAGTCCGAACAGCGGATCTCCCGCGAGGAGATCCGGGCCGGGGCGTCCGACCTCGTGCCGAACTTCCGGACGTACATCACGCTCTCGATCGTGAGCGCCGTCGTCGCGACGGCGGGCCTGCTGCTCGACTCGCCGGCGGTCGTGGTCGGGTCGATGGTGATCGCGCCGGTGCTGGGGCCGGCGATGGCGACCAGCGTCGGCAGCGTGATCAACGACACCGATCTGTTCAAGAAGGGCGTGAAGTACCAGATCATCGGGTTCTCCGGCGCGATCATCGCCGCGACGGCGTTCGCGGTACTGGTGAAGTCGCTGTATCTGGTGCCGCCCGGGATCGACGTGCTGGAACTGAATCAGGTCCAGGGCCGCCTCTCGCCCGACCTCCTCTCGCTCGCCGTCGCGCTGGGCGGCGGGATAGCGGGCGCGATGAGCCTCTCCGGCGGCATCTCGGCGGCGCTGGTCGGCGTGATGATCGCCGCGGCGCTGATCCCCCCGGTGGCGGCCGTCGGGATCGGGATCGCGTGGGCGCTCCTGGACGTCGTGATCGGGGCCGGCGTGCTGGTGCTCGTGAACCTGTTCTCCATCAATCTCGCCGCGCTCGTGGTGCTCTGGTACATGGGCTATCGCCCCGAGCAGTGGTACGAGGAAGACGAGGCCCGGGCCAAGACGCTGCGACGCATCGGGACGCTCGTCGTCGGCCTGCTGCTCCTCTCGGGGTTTCTCGCAGGCGTCACGCTCACCTCGTACCAGACCGCGACCAGCGACCAGGCGATCCGCGACCAGGTGAACTCGGTCCTGAGCGAGGAGGAGTACCAGAACCTCACGCTCATCGAAGTACAGATACAGCGAACTGGCAGCACTTTCGGGTCGCAACCCGACCAGGTGCTGGTGACGATCGGCCACCCGACCGACGAGCAACACCCCGGCTTGGCCGGGAAGATCCGCGAGAGCGTCAGAAACTCGACGGGGACGAACGTCAGCGTACAGGTGCAGTTCGTCGCCGTCCAGAACGCGGACGGCAGCTCCCAGCGGCTCACGGCCCCCGGGGCTGACCCGCCGCGACCGCACGCCGCCCGCGCGCGGCCCGTAACGTGACCCTAGGTCGAGAGGGCGCTGAGTAACCGGGTTCTTCGGCCACCGTTGCGACGGTAACGACCATCCACCCTTTTTCGCGCGGACTGCGTGGCACTGCTGTGCGTCTCATCCAGATTCTGGTTTCCGACGAACGGCGCGACGCGGTGACGGACGCACTGGAGTCGGAGAACGTCGACTTCGTCGCGATGCGAAACGAGGCCGAGGAGGGCGGGTGGGTGATCGAGTTCCCCCTCCCGACGGACGCCGTCGGTACGATCCGCGACAGGCTGGAGGAGGCCGGGTTCCCGGAGGACGGCTACACGGTTCTCGGCAGCGCGGAGACGGCGACGACGCCGCACTCGGAGGAACTGCAGAACCAGTTCGCGGCCGACTTCGACCCGCTGACGCGGCCGGAGCTCAAGTCCAAGTCCCAGGACATGAGCCAGGACCCCACGTCGTTCGTGGCGATGATCTTCTTCTCGGCCGTCATCGCCACGGCGGGCCTGCTCGTCGGCTCGCCCGCGGTCGTCGTGGGGTCGATGGTGATCGCGCCCATCGTCGGCCCGGTGCTGACGACTGGCGTCGGCGCCGCCACCGGCGACACGCAGATGTTCCGGGACAGCCTCTGGCTGCAGTTGGGCGGCATCGTCGTCGCGGTCGGCGGCGCGTGGCTGTTCGCATCGGCGTTGCGGACCGGCGGGTTCGTCCCGGCCGACCTCGACATCGCCGCCATCCAGCCCATCGCGCTCCGCATCTCGCCGAGCGTCTTCTCACTGGTCGTCGGCCTGGCGTCGGGCGCCGCCGCCGCGTTCGGCCTGACGACGAAGGGACCGACCTCGCTCATCGGCGTGATGATCGCCGCGGCGCTCATCCCGACGGCGGCGACGACGGGGATCGCCCTCGTCTGGGGGTACCCGGTCATCGCGGTCGGGACGCTCTTCCTGCTGATCGCCACGCTGATCGCCATCAACGTCGGCGTGTTCGTGACGCTGCGGGTTCTCGGCTACCGCTCCGGGGAGTGGAAGTTCCTCCTCTCGGGTCCGACGAGGCAGACGGCGACCCTGCTCGTGACCCTCGTGGTGGTCCTCGCGCTGGTCGGCGTCGTCGCCTACGGCTCGGGACAGCAGATCACCTTCCAGCGCTCGGCGTCCACGGCGGCCCAGGACGTCGTCGAGTCGTCCGAGTACGCGGGCGTGAACGTCGTCTCGGTTCGAACGGAGTACACCGGCATCAAGCCGTTCAGCGCCCCGGAGAACGTCACTATCGCCGTTAGCCGCGCGCAGGGAGAGGAGTACCCCGATCTGGCGAACGCCTTCGCGAGGGCCATCGCGTCCGAAACGGGCGAGAACGTCACTGTCAGCGTCACGTACCAGACCTACCAGACGTCGACGCCCGAGAGCGCCGCCCGGGCGGCGAACGCGAGCGACGAGGGTAACGCCTCGGTCCCGGCGCCGGCGCGACGGCCGGCCGCCGTACGCGCGCCGGCGGCGTGACTCAAACGGGCGTTTGACCCTACGTGAACTACTTTGTCGGGTGTATCGTCGTTCGACCCGTATGACACGAAAGCGACTCATCGCGACGCTCCTCGCGGCGGTTATGCTCGTCACCGCGGGCTGCGCCGGGGGGATCGGCAGCACCGGAGACGCGGCGAACGACGGCGGCGCGAACAACGCGGCCGCACAGCAGGGACAGCCGGACCGAACAGTGAGCGTCTCGGCGAGCGGGGAGGTGACCGCCGACCCCGACCGCGCGGTGCTCGACGTCGCGGTCGAGGCGACCGACGACGACCCCGAGACGGTGCGACAGCGCCTCGCGGAGAACGCCTCGCGGATGCGGTCGGCCCTCGAAGAGATGGGGATCGGCGAGGACCAGATAACGACCCAGCACTACGTCATCCGTCAGAACCGCGAGTCGCGGGAGAACCCGGACGTCACCAGCTACAGGGGCATCCACGCCTTCGAGGTCGAAGTCGACGACGTCGACTCCGTCGGCGCCGTCGTCGAGACGGCGGTGGACAACGGCGCGACGAACGTCGGGAGCGTCCGGTTCACGCTCTCGGAGGACGCCCGCGAGGACCTCCGCGAGGACGCGCTCGCCGAGGCCGTCGACAACGCGCGGGCCGACGCCGAGGTGCTGGCGACGAACACGAACCTGACGGTCACGGGCGTCTCGTCCGTCTCGACGGGCCACGTCAGCGTGCGGCCGTACCGCGCCGAGGCCCAGACCGCCGCGGCCGGCGACGCCGGGACGAACATCGAGTCTGGCCCCGTCAGCGTCACCGCGCAGGTGCAGGTGACGTTCAACGCGACCGAGAACTGACGCGGCTTGCGATCGGCAGCGGCGACCGACGGCCGCTTATTCGTCGAACGGGAGTTCGGGTTCGTACCCGATCGCGTCGACCGCGGCGTCGAGGACGGCGTCGACGTTCTCGTCCTCTTTCACGCTCATGTAGTAGTCGGCCTCGACGTCCCGCGAGCGGTCCGCCTTGTTACACACCGTGAGCACGGGGACGTCCTCGAACTGCTCCTCGACCGCATCGCGGAGTTCGAGTTGCACGTCGATCGGGTAGCCGCAGTCGAGACTCGCGTCGACCAGAAAGAGCACGCAGTCGGCGAGGTGTTCCAGCGCGCTGACGGCCTGTGACTCGATGTCGTTGCGCTCCTCCGGCGGCCGGTCGAGCATCCCGGGGGTGTCGACGATCTGATAGCGGATGTGGTCGCGCTCGAAGTGCCCGAGGCCGATCCCCCGCGTCGTGAACGGGTACGACGCCGTCTCGCCGCGGGCGTTGGTCACGTCGTTGATGAACGACGACTTGCCGACGTTCGGGTAGCCCGCGACGACGATGGTCGGGTCGTCGGGGTCGATCTCGGGCAGCGTGCGCAGTTCGTCGCGCGCCTCGCTGATGCGCGCTAGGTCGTCCTCGACCTCCTCGACCACGTCCGCGAGGCGGGCGAACGCCTGCTTGCGGATCTTCCGCGCGGTGTCGGCGTCGCCGCGCAGGCGGCCCTGGTACTCCTCGCGGATGTCGGCGGTCTTGCGGCTCGCCCACTGCACCTCCGAGAGGCTCTGGCGGAGTTCGTCCACGTCGACCAGCGCGTCGGCGAGTTCGTAGTAGAAGGGGTCGATCTCGCCGAAGTCTGGCCAAGACGTGACGACGTTCTGCAGGTTGTCCGAGAGGATGTTCGACGCCGTCTGGAGCATCGACTGCTGGGCCTCGAAGCCGCTCTTGGCCCGGCCCGCCCGCGCCGCCCGCGAGAACGCCTTGTCGATAAGTTCCTCCGACGTGGGCGTCGTCGGGAGGTCCTCGAAAATCATGCGCGAACGTAGGTCGCCGGCGCCTAAAAGCGCGCGGATTCGGCGATTCGGCCGATATCGTCCCGTCCGCCCCCGAGCGCGCCCGACGGTCCCGGGAAGACATATATCCGCTCCGGTACTACCGTCCCGTATGAACTGGCGCGCAGTCGTCACCGGCTTCCTGGTGGAGATCGTCGCGGGACTGTTCGCGCTGGCGATGCCCGGCGTGGGCCACGCCGTCGCCGGGCTGATCGGCGGGTTCGTCGCCGGCTACATAGCCGGCGGCGGCCTCGTCAGCGGCGCGTGGCACGGGCTGGTCGCCGGGTCGCTCGGCGGACTCGTCCTCGCCGCCGCCTTCGGCCTCGGCACGACACTGATCGGGACGGTCGGTCTCGGCCCGCTCGGGCCGTTCCTCGGCGGCGCCGTCTTCTTCGTCGCGCTCGCCATCGCCGTCCTGATGGCGCTCGACAGCGCGCTGGCGGGTGCGCTCGGCGGGATACTCGGGGACTCCGGGCCGCAGAATCCGGGCCGGTATCGGTAGAAGCGTTCGGCAGCGTCGCCGCCTATCGCCGCTCCGCGAGTTCCGCCCGCAGGTCGTCCAGATCCATCCCCTTCATCGACAGGAGCACGAGCAGGTGATAGACGATGTCGGCGCTCTCGTGGGCCATCTCCTCGCGGTCGTCGTCCTTCGCGGCCAGGATCAGCTCCGTCGCCTCCTCGCCAAGCTTCTCTAACACCTCGTTTTCCCCCTTCTCGCTGGTGAACAGCGACGCGGTGTAGGAGCCCTCCGGAAGCGTCTCCTTGCGGTCCTCGATGACGGCGAACACCTCGTCGAGCACGTCCGCGTCGAACTCGTCCGCGGCGTCCGCCGCGGGGGACCGGTCCTCGCCCGTCATGTGAGCTCTGCCACCTCCCTGATGTCGTCGAGTTCGTCGAACTCCTCGCGGGGCTGGCGGCCGCTCTCGAACACCGATTCGTCGACCTCGACGGAGGCGTTCGTCCGGGCGGCGAGCGCCAGCGAGTCGCTGGGACGAGCGTCGATCTCGGCCTCGCCGCGGGGGGTCTGCACGTGGAGGTCGGCGATGTAGGTGCCGTCCTCGACGGCACTGACGACGACGCCGTCGACGCGCCCGCCGAGTTCCTCGATGACGTCGAGCAGCAGGTCGTGGGTCAGCGGTCGGCCGATGTCCTCGGCGTCGAGGCCGCGCGCGATGCTCGCCGCCTCGTCGAAGCCGATGAAGATGGGGAGAACGTCGCTCTCGTCCTCGACGGCGAGGACGGCGACGGGCACCGGGCCGTCCGGCGTTCCGGCGACGCGCACGGCGTCGATTGTCGCGTCCATACCCGAACTGAGGCCCCCAGCAAGAAAAGTCCACCCTACTGCGTCGCGGGCGTCTCGGCGAAGAACGCGAGTTCGTGGATCCGGTCGTCGTCGGTCAGTTCCGGGTGGAACGAGGTGCCGATCACGGGGCCGTCGCGGACGGCGACCGCCCGCCCGTCCCACTCCGCCAGCACGTCCACGTCGCCGACCTCGCTGATGACCGGCGCGCGGATGAACACGCCAGGGAACGGGTCGTCGAGCCCGTCGACGTCGAGCGGCGCCTCGAAGCTGTCCTTCTGGCGGCCGAAGGCGTTGCGTTCGACCGTCACGTCGACCAGGTCGAGCGTCTCCACGCGGTCGTCGCCCGCGTCCCGCGCGGCGACGATGAGGCCGGCGCAGGTCGCGAGCACCGGTTTCCCGGCCGCGACATGGTCGACGATCTCCCCGGCGATCCCGTCGTCGTGGAGCAGGCGGGAGATGGTCGTCGACTCCCCGCCCGGCATCAGGAGCGCGTCGCAGTCGGGGACGACCCCGGCGTCGCGGACCTCGACCACGTCGGCCGACCGGCCGCGGCGCTCGGCGGCGCGTTCGATGGCCTCGGCGTGCTCGCTGACGTCGCCCTGAACGGCGACGACTCCGGCAGTGAACGTCATTGCGCGTCGCTACGCGCCGAGAGTAAAAAACCCGCTCGGACTAGCCGACGATCGACAGCACCTGGATCATGACGCCGAAGAGCACGCCGAAGGCGATGACGGTCTTCGGGTCCATGGTGATCGCGTTCCGGTCTTCCGCCTCGAAGTAGCGGACGAGGCCCGCGCTGGACATCAGCCCGCCGCTGTTCTGGCCGCTGCTCATGTGCGACCATCTACCCCCGCACCGGGTAAACCTTTCGCACCACAGCGGGCGTGTGCGGCCGAGCCACGAGTGGGAAACCCTTATGCGCCAAGCGTGGCAATTCTCTGCGAGCGCAGCATGACTGTAACACTCAAGGATTTCTATGCGGACTGGTGTGGCCCCTGCAAGACGCAGGACCCCATCCTCGAGGAGCTCGAGGAGGACTGGGAGGACCGATTCGAGGTCGAGAAGATCAACGTCGACGAGGAGCAGGACGTGGCCAACGAGTACCAGGTCCGCTCGCTTCCGACGCTCATCATCGAGAACGACGACGGCATCGTCGAGCGGTTCGTCGGCGTCACCCAGCGCGACGACCTGGAGGACGCGCTGGAGCAGGCCGGGGCGTAAGCGACGACCGTTTTCCGACGGTCTTTTTCGCGGACGGGTGGCCTGCGGATCGACGGTCCGTTACCGGCCCCCTCCCGATAAAGCTCCGCCGAAGAGGCCGCGGTGAACCGCTCGCTTCGCTCGCGGGCAGTTAGCGGCCGTCAATCTACCACTCACCGCTCTCCGTAGACTTCCCCCAGCGGCCGCGCTCGGCGTTTATGCCGAGCACCGTGACGCTACGCGTCACGAGCCTCGCGGCATAGCCGCGAGACGCACGGGGGAGGGCAGGCACTCCGAGCGTGCGCCGGCGACCGCCGGCGTCTTCACGAGCGAAGCGAGTGAAGGCTCGTGAGGCCTTCGGCCTCACGGTAGCTCGCGCAAACTGGCGAGCCTTAGCGAGAACTGCTCCGCAGTTCTCGCGGTGGACATTGAAAGGGCGCAGCGAGGGCCGCCAGGCCCGAGCAAGGGCTTTCTTTAGTGGAAGCGGATCCCCACGTCGTGCATCCCCTCGTTGTAGCGCGCGAGGTTGATCAGGAGGGGCGTCAGGCTCTCGACCTCGGCCGCGTTCGCGATCGGGCCGGCGTCGAGCGCGCGCAGCCCGCGGATCTGCTCGGCGAGCATCGTCACCGTCTCCTTCGCGTCCCCGTCGTTCCCGACCACGAGCGTGTCGACGTCGAGGTCGGCGTCGAGGTTCGCGAGGCGGTCCGCCGCGAGGTTGTGGAACGCGCCGACGACGGGCACGTCGTCGGGGGCCGCCGAGGCGGCGACGGCGGTGACGCTCCCCGCGCCGGGGCGGTGGTAGTGGAGCCCCTCCTCGTCGCTTTTCATGCCGACGGCGGGCGAGACGAGGACGTCGTCGTCGTCCAGTCGGTCGGCGACGGCCTCGACGGTGTCGGAGACGTGGTACGGCGGGACCGCGATCACGACGACGTCCGCGCGGTCGGCGGCCATCGCGTTCTCGAACCCCTTTATCTCGCAGTCGACGCCGCGACTGTCGAGTTCCGTCTCGTACTCCTCGGCCTTGTTGCGAGCCTTCTCGGGGTCGCGGGAGCCGATCAGGACCTCGTGAGACGTGTCGTACGCCCAGCGGAGCGCGAGTCCCTGCCCGATGTCGCCCGTACCGCCGAGTAGTGCGAGTCGCATACGGGGAGGGTCGGACGCTCGGGGATTAATACTGTCGGACGTAAGCCCTTCAACGATTTCGCCACCTCCGGGTGGCGAATATCTTCACGTAGTTACGTCCGACAGTATAGCGTTGGGAGATCGGTGGGACTCGCCGCTCGGACCGGCGGCGCCAGCGGCGGCGACGAACCGGAAACGTCGAGCGTCAGGTCGCGGCGTCGCGGAGCCGGTCGTAGCCGCCGTAGTACGCGAGCCAGGTCGCCAGCAGGAAGATCCCGGCGAACGCGATGCCGCGGAGGGTGAGGCCAATGGTCTCGTCCGGCGCGACGGACTCGATCGCCCACAGCAGCGGCGTGCTGAGGAGGATGGTCGCCCAGAAGATCGTCGTGCGACCCGCGCGGTCGCCGTCCGGGCCGATCGATCGGGCGAGCAGGCGAGACACGATGGGGGCCGCGACGACGGTGGCGACGGCGGCGACGAGGAGGAACGACGCGACGTCCGCCGACACCGCCGCCCCGACGACGACCCCGACCAGGAGAGAGAGGCCGACCGTCCAGGCGCGGCGTTCGAGCGTGCTGCGGTCCATACCGGCCTTCGATCCCCCCGGGGAATAGTACTGACGACTGTCGCTTCGCGCGCGTTCCGCTGCGGAGCACTGGACGGCACGGGAAACGTCAGGGCGCGTCCTCGTCCTCGGGGTTCATCGCCGCGCCCTCCGGCGCGCCGCCGCCGTACGCGTCGCGCTCCGAGAGCTCGCGGAGGCGCTGGTCGACCTCGGCGGCGAGCGTCTCTGCGCGGTCGTAGTCCGCGTCGTCGGCGGCGCGCAGGCGCTCGACCGCCTGACTGGCGTCGGCGAGCAGGCGGGCCGCTTCCTCGCGGTCCGCTTCCGTCGCGCGGTCGAGCGCATCGCGGACGGCGTCGGGGTCGGGAGCGACCTCGCCCGCGTCGTCGTCGCGGCCGGTGTCGGAGTCGGTCACGGGCGACCGTGGTACGCCGAGCGCCAAAAGCGCTCCCCCCACGCGTTTCAACCCGGGCGTGGTACGGCGTTCATGGAAGGATTCCTCGCGGGTGCCGTCGCGACCGTCTGGAAGACAGCCGCCGCGATCACCGGACGACGGCAGGGCCTGACCGCGCTCCCGTCGCCGTTCCCGCTGGCGCTGATAGAGCGCGTCGTCGGCGCGGAGGCGCCGAGGTCAGTCCGGTATCCGACCGCTGCGGTCGCTCACCTCGGCTACGGCGGGACGATGGGTGCCGTCTTCGCGCTCCTGTGGCCGCGGGGTGGGGCCGCACGCGGCGCGACGTGGGGCGCGTTCCTGTGGGTGATTCAGCAGGTGATCTTCTTCCCGTTCGTCGGATGGGGGCCGTTCGGCCGCGACCTGTCGCGGAAAGCGTCGCTGGAGACGTTACTCCATCACCTGATCTACGGCCTCGTCCTCGGCGTCCTCATTCGAGACGGGCCGGAAGATCGTTGACGGAGTCGAGGACGGCGGCCGCACCGGCTTCCTCGTACTTCGCGCGGCCCGCCTCGCCGGTGAGGCCGCCAGTGAGGACGCCGACGCCGCGGTACTCGCGCGACGGGTCGTCCTCGGCGGCGTTGACTGCGGTCCGTACGTCGTCCAGGGTGTCGCCGACGAAGACGACCGAGTCGGCATCGAAGCGCTCGGCGAGCGTCACGAGGGCGTGCGGGTCGGGCTTGCCCGCCTCCCAGTCGTCCATCGTGAAGCGGTGCTCGGCCGGTACGTCGAGGCCGACGCGCTCCAGCGCGATGCTCGCCTCCTTCGCGGGACGGCCGGTGAGCACGCCCACGTCGTAGCGCTCTCGGAGCGCGGTGAGCGTCGACGCCTCCGCGATGACCGGTTCGTCGTGGATGAACCCTTCCGACTCGATGTCGGGGTCGCCCCCCTCGATGGCGCGGTAGAGGTCGGTCCCGAGGTACAGCTGCTGGAACACGTCGCGCAGGCGCTCGCGGTCCCAGCGCTCGCGGACGCGCTCGGTCGCGTTGGCGCCCAGCGCGTCGGTGATGACGGCTTCCGCGGCGTCGAGACCGCCGCCGCGGCCGGCGATCGCGCCGGTGTAGGCCGCGATGCTCTGGTCGTACCCCTCCGCGGTCGCGAGCACGTACAGCGCGGCGGCGTGGGTGAGCTCCCAGTCGTTGTTGAACCCGCCGGCGTCCTTGAACCGCTGGACGTCGTCCTTGCGGATCGTCCGGTCGTAGACGCGCTCTATCGACTCGACGATCGCCCGGCGGTACGAGTTCTCGACGTCGACGAGGACGCCGTCGACGTCCAGCACGACTGCGTCGGCGTTCATGTCGGGAGACAGGCAGTGCGGGGATAAGGGCGTGTCGTTGCGAGGCGCGGGGTTGGTATCGGCGGTTACGGTCTCCGATCCCGTCCCGACCCCGGCCCGTCCGCGGCGCGAAACAGCGTCTCGTCGGGGAGCGTCTCGCGCTCGACCGGGACCGCCGGCGGGTCGCCGCCGAGCGTGGTGAACAGCAGGTCGGCACCCGCATCGCGGGCGGCGTCGCGGAGCGGGCGGTGGAGTTCGGGCGGCGCGTTCAGCGCGTAGACGACGTCGGCCCCGGAGTACACCGCCGGATCGGGATCGGTCACGTCGTCGACGACGAAGGCGACGCCGTCCGGGACGAACCGCTCGTGAACGTCGGTCGCAGTGACGTCGACGCCGCGCTCGGCGAGCGCCGCGGCGACGTCGGTTCGACGACCGATTCCGACCTCGACCGCGGCGGCGTAACTGGCGAGTCGTTCGGCGAGGGCGTCGGTGGACGGCCGGGACACGGCGGGATGTTTATTGCTCGCGCGACCTAATGGCTGTCCATGCTCGTTGACATCGTGCCGGTCGGGGAAGTGCCCGCCAGGGTCAAACGGCAGGCATCGTCCGGCCTTCGCAGCGTCTACGACTGCGAAGTCACCGTTCAGGAGTCTCAGTCCATCCCCAGCGGCGCGTACGACAGCAACCGGAACCAGTACGGTGCGGAGGAGTTCATCAAGCTCGCGAGCCGCGTCGGCCGCGGCGAGAAAAACATCGCCGTCACCACCAAGGACCTCTTCTACCGGCGGCGTAACTACGTGTTCGGGCTCGCCTACCTCGACGGCAACGGGAGCGTTGTCTCGACGTACCGGCTGCAGACCTCCAGCGACGGCGGTTTCTCGAACAAGGACGCCGGAGAGATCTTCGGCGACCGGGTTCGCAAAGAGATCGTCCACGAGATCGGCCACACCCTCGGGCTGGAACACTGCGACAACAAGCGCTGCGTCATGAACTTCTCCCCGACCGTGCGCGAGGTCGACGTGAAAGAGGAGACGCTCTGTGGCACCTGCCAGCGTCAGGTCCTCTAACGGCGCGATAGCCCCGTTCGGTGCTAGCAGCCCTCCCCGCTCGTTTTCTACCTCGAACACCTACGAGATCACACGATGCGCAAGAACGAACTCGTCCACCTCCACTCGCTTCTCCGTCTCCTCCGCGAACGGTACGCCGACGACGCCGACGACGCCGCGTTCGCCGACTACGACGCCCTGAGCATCGACCCGACGCACGCCCACCGGTCGAAGGGCGCACACGAGGAGGCGGTGCTCGCGCTGTCGGCGCAGCTCGCCGACGAGCTGTCGAAACACGGAAAGTACAGCGGTCAGGACGACGCCGCGGGAGCCGCGACGGCGGACGGTCAGGGCGCGTAGTAGTACTCGCCCTCGGAGCGCTGCTCGCGGTCGAGCTGGCTGCCGGGCTTGTTGATTCGCGGCCGGCCGACGCGCTCGTCGCGCCGGAAGGTGATCTCCAGGTTCGCGAGGAAGTCGTTCATCCCGGAGCGCATGTCCTGCGGTTGGCCCGCGTGACCGCGCTCTGCGGGTTCGCCGTCGAACACCATCAGGCGGTCCGACAGCAGGTCGATCATGTAGATGTCGTGGTCGATGACCAGCACCGTCGCGTCCTGGCTCTCGGCGTAGCGCCGGATCGCGCGGGTCGCCTGCACCCGCTGTTCGACGTCTAAGTGCGCGCTCGGTTCGTCGAGCAGGTAGATGTCGGCGTCCTCGGAGAGACACGCCGCGATGGCGACGCGCTGGCGCTCGCCGCCGGAGAGGTCGTTCAGGTTCTGCTCCATGATCCGCTCCAGCTGGAGCGGCTGGGCGATCTCCGTGTTCCAGTACGAGCTGCCGAACTGGTCGGTGATCGAGGAGAGGAAGGCGTCGACCCGCATGTGCTGGTCGATCTCGATGTACTGGGGTTTGTAGGAGATGTCCAGCGAGAAGTCGACCTCGCCCTCGTCGGGTTCGAGGTCGCCGGTGAGCAGCTGGGCGAACGTCGACTTCCCGATGCCGTTCGGGCCGACGATGCCGAGCACCTCGTTCTCGCGGATCTCGCCGCCTTCCACGTCGAGCGAGAACTCGCCCTCGCCGTAGCTGTGCGAGAGGTCGGGGTACTCGACGAGCGTCTCGGAGGTCGAGACCGGGCGGGGCGCGTGCTGCTCGAACTCGATGGCCTCCGGCCGGATGCGCATATTCTCGTTGTCGAGGTAGCCCGCGAGGTACTCGTTGATCCCGTTGCGGACGGACTTCGGCGAGGTGACGACGCCGTACGCGCCGGGTTCGCCGTACGTCACGTGGAGGTTGTCCGCGAGGAGGTCGAGGATCGCGAGGTCGTGCTCGACGACGAGCATCGACTTGTCGCCCTCCTCCGCGAGCTCGCGGATGAGGCGGGCGACGGTGACGCGCTGGCCGATGTCGAGGTAGGGCGTGATCTCGTCGAGGAAGTAGAAGTCGGCCTCCCGGGCGAGACACGCCGCGATGGCGACCCGCTGGAGCTCGCCCCCGGAGAGGTTGTCGATGTCCTGGTCCATCACGGGGCCGATCGAGAGGCGCTCGACGAGGTAATCGAGGTCGCCGCGCTCGTCGGTCCGCTCCAGCAGCTGCCGGGTGTTGCCGTCGAACTGACCGGGGATCTGGTCGACGTACTGCGGCTTGCGGGCGACCGTCACGTCGCCGTCCTTGACGGCCTCGATGTAGTCCTGTAGCTCCGTGCCCCGGTAGGCGTCGAGGGCGTCGTCCCAGTCGACCTCGGCCTCGTGCTGGCCGAGGTTCGGGACCATCTCGCCCGCGAGGATGCGGACGGCGGTCGTCTTCCCGATGCCGTTCGGACCGAGGATACCGGTGACCTGTCCCTCCTGCGGGACGGGAAGCCCGTACAGCGAGAAGGCGTTCTCGCCGTAGCGGTGGGCCGGGTCGTCCTGGAGCTCCTGGGGCAGGTTGATGATCTCGATGGCGTCGAACGGGCACTTCTCGACGCAGATGCCGCAGGTCTCGCCCAGACAGATCTCCTCGCTGATGCGGATCTGGTCGGGCTCGCCCTCGTCCGCCTCCTCGCCGCGGAGCGTGATGCACTCCTTGCCGGTCCGGTTCGGCGGGCAGTAGTTCTTGCACTCGTAGTTACAGCGGTCGGGCTGACACCGATCGAGGTCCACGACCGCGATGCTGTCCTGGGCCATCTTAGACCTGGAAACCGGTTTCGAGCATGATGCCCCACGTCACGAACCAGAGCGAGAAGGTCATGAACGCGATGAAGAGGTAGTCCTTCGTGCCGGGACCGTCCTCTCCGTACACGCCCAGAACCCTGTAGAGGGGGATCTGTACGAGAACGACCGCGAGAACGACGAGCTGGGCCGGCTGGTGGGTCGCGGCCGCTGCCGGCGACATGCCCGACGTCATCACGGACGAGAGCAGCGCCGCTGCGATCCCGCCGATGGACGCGAGCGACGTGACCGTGATAGATCGGAGATGGGAGTCCATCCCCTCGACTTCGGCTTGTTCGGTCGCCATACGGGACGGTCGGGGACCCGCGGTGAAAAACAGTTCGCTTGGCGGCGCTCGCCGCCGTCGACACTGAGTTTAGCACGCTCGGCGGCAATCTTTATGCCGCTGGCGGCTTTCGATTCGTAACGATGGCTGGATCAGACGAGGAGCTCGAGGACCTTCCGCCGAGCGCGAAGTTGGTTTTCAAAGTACTCGAATACGACGGGCCGCTCACGCAGAAGCAGATCGTCCAGGAGTCGATGCTCTCGGCGCGGACCGTGCGCTACGCGCTCGAACGCCTCCAGGAGATCGGCCGGGTCGACGAGGACGTCTACTTCGCCGACGCCCGACAGAGCCTCTACGAACTCACGGAACAGGAGCAAGAACAGTCCGTCGAGGCCGACGGCGGTCCCGAACCGAACGGTTCCGAGGGCGAGGAAGCCGAGCCCTGCCGCTGCGCCGAGTGACCGCGTCGTCCGGCCGCTGAGCTGATCTCCTCTCTTTCTCCGACCGCGGGCGGCGACCGGCGCGGCGTCGCCGCCGCACTGCGCTGCGTCCTGCGCTGTGCGGCATCCCCGCTGCGCCGCTTACTGCGACGCGACGCTTATCGTCCGCCGGTCGTCGATCGCCCGCTCTAACTCCTCGGCGATGGCGCTGCCGCGGGTGACCTGCACGTCCCCGCCGCGGCCGACCGTGGCGGTGAAGAGGTACTCGCCGTCGGCCTGCACCTCGACGGTCTCGCCGGCGTGACCGTCGACCGGGATGACGATGTGGCGCGACGTGACCTCGGGTTCGACGACATCGCCGCTGCGGCCGGCGGGGCTGTTGCCGCCGCCACCGCCCGCTCCGCCGTTCACCGAGCGACCGCCGGGCTTCTCGTCGTGCGTGCGCACGTCGATGTCGATGCCGAGGCGGTTCTCCACGTCGGTGATCCGGCCGCCGCCCTTGCCGATGACGGTGGAGATGTCGTCCTCCTCGACGTAGACGACGGCGGTGTTCTGTCCCTTGAGGTCGACGTCCACGTGTCCGCGGGCGATAGAGCGGATCTCGCGTTCGATCTCCTGACGCGCGATGCGGTCGACGCCGCCCTCGTCGCTCTCGCCCTCGCCGATGGGGACGGTGACGACCTGCCGGTTGAACGTGTAGATCTCGTACTCCGGCTGGCCCGTCTCGAAGTCGCGGATCATGATCACCGGGCGGGTGAGGTCCTCCTCGGTGAGGCCCTCGGGCACCTTCACCTCGGTGGTGACGTCGTACACCTTCGCGACCTCGCCGGCCTCGATGTAGACGACGGTGTCGACGACCTGCGGGATCATGCCGAGTTCGACGCGGCCGACCAGTCGCTGGAGCGCGTCGATGGCGCGGGTGGCGTGGACGACGCCGATCATGCCGACGCCGGCGAGGCGCATGTCGGCGAACACCTCGAAGTCGTCGGTCTTGCGCACCTCGTCGTAGATGGTGTAGTCCGGACGGACCATCAGCAGCGAGTCGGCAGTGTTCTCCATCTCCCCGCCCAGTTCCGTGTACTGGGTGATCTCTGGGCCGACCTGCAGGTCGCGGGGCTTCTCCATCGTCTTCACCGCGAAGTCGTGGTCGGCGATGTACTCGGCGACCGCCTGCGCGAACGTCGATTTCCCCGCGCCGGGCGCGCCGGAGATGAGGACGCCGCGTTTCGACTCCAGCAGGCGCTCCTTGAGCTCGTCCGCGAACTCGTAGTCCTCGATGTCGGTCTTGACGATGGGCCGGACGGCGGTGATCTCGTAGCCGTCGGCGAACGGCGGCTGCGCGACCGCGATCCGGTAGTCGCGGAACTGGACGATCGTCATGCCCTCGTCCGAGAGCTCGACGAACCCCTCGTTGGACTGCTTCGCGCTCTCGATTATCTCCTGGGAGTACTCCTTCATCTGCTCCTCGGAGGTCGGCTCGTCGCCGATCTCCTCGAACCGCATCTCGCCGATCTCGCCGCGTTTCGCCATCGGGACCGCGCCGGAGCGGAGGTGGAGGCTCATCGTCTGGTCGTCGACCATCTCCTCGATGGAGAGGGTACCGACGTCGCGGGTCCGGGGCGTGATGTACTCCACGTCCAGCCCCTTCGCCCCCGCCACCTCGCTCTGGACGACGTCGCTGGTGACGAACGTGGCGTCGTGCTCGGCCGCGAGCTCGCGGATGAGCGCGTCGATCTCCCCCTCGGAGGCGTGGCCGCGCTCGACGGCGTCGGGGCGGGTGCCGATGTACTCCAGGTCGATCTCGCCGTCGTCGGCCAGTTCGGCCAGACGCTGGAGCTCGGAGAGGCCGTCCCACCCGCTGTCGATGCCGTCGTTTGCCTGCGCTTCCAGCTCCGCGACGACCGCTTCGGGGACCTGGATCGTCGCCCCCGCGAAGTCGCCGTCTTCCACTCGCTCGGACACGCGGCCGTCGATGACCACGCTCGTGTCCGGAACAACGTTCATGGGAACAAATACGGTCGCCGTCGTTCATAAGGGCACGGACCCGCCCCGCCCGGCGTCCCGGGCCGCTCCGCGGGGCCGCGTTCGGCCGAGGGCACGGCGGCGACCATCGCCGAGGAACGGGAGACGTTCGTCTCGCACAGCTTCCGGGGGAGTTTTTATCCCGTTCCCCTCGAACTGATGACGTATGCGACGACCGTTTCGGGGGACTCACGGTCTGCGGGCGCGGACGGCCGTCGCCGCCGTCCTCGTCTGCGTCGCGAACCTCGCGTTCGTGATGCTCGCGCTCGAACTCGTCGCGTTCTTCCTGGAGATGGTGGTCGTCGAACTGCTCGTCGTTCCCGACTGGACGAGCGTCGGTAACGACGTCATCGGGTTCGCGGCGTTCCTGCGCGAGACGGCGTTCTGGCGGTCGCCCGCGGTCGTCCCGCTGACGGCGGCATTCATGCTCGCGCAGTACGAGTACGTCAGCCGTCGACCGCTCGGAACGCCGGCGGCCACCCGGGCGGCGGCGGACGACCGCGACTCGCAGACGCGGCTCACGCGCCTCGTCAAGCAGGTCGGGACGCCGGCCCCGGAGGTACTCGTCGCGGACAAGCCCCGGCCGAACAGCTACGCTGTCGGCCGGAAGGGGAACGCGACCGTCGTCGTCACACGCCCGCTGCTCGACGCGCTCGACGACGACGAACTCGACGCGGTGCTGGCGCACGAACTCGCCCACGTGACCAACCGGGACGCGACGGTGATGACGATGGCCGTCGCCCCGGTGCGCCTCGCGCGGGCCGCCGGAACTTCCCTCGACCGGACGGTCTACTGGACGGGCGCGACCTGCTACGCCGTGGGGATGTTCGGTACGGTCCTCGTGACGATCGGTACCCTGGGACTCCTGATCTATCGAGCGGCCACAACTGTCTACGACGCCGTCGTCGGCGTCCTCCCGGTGGTCGGTCCCGGTCCCGTCCTGCCGGCGGCGGTCGCGGACCCCGTCGTCGCGGGAGCGAGGACCGTCGCCGCTACTACGTTCGACGGCATCGTCAACGTCGGCGCCGTCCTCCTCCTGTTCGCGGTCTTCGCCGTTCCGCCGCTCGCGGCGGTCGCCGTTTACTACGTCGCTCTTGGGCCGGTCCCGCGACTCCTCGCGCGGTACCGGGAGTTCGCGGCGGACCGCGCTGCGGCGCGGATCACCGGCGACCCCGCGGCGCTCGCGAGCGCGCTCGCGACCCTCTCGCCCGACGACCGGCCGGACGAGGACTACCGCCGCGCGGGCGCGGTCGGGGAGCTATGCCTGCTCCCGGGCGGGATCGGCGACGAGGCCGAGGTCGGACCGATCCGCGCGTACGTCGCCGAGGAACTGCCGCGACTGGAGCGGCTGCTTCGCGCGATCCCCGTCGGCGCGGTCGCGCATCCGGAGACGGACGAGCGGGTCGAACGCCTGCGCGCGCTGGCGAGGGAGCAAGCGGCGTAGGGGAGCGAAGCCCTCATTCCGCGACCGAACGAGTACACGGCCATGGACGAGGTCACCGACCTCACGCGCGAGCTCGTTTCGATCCCGTCTCACGAAAGCGAGGCGGCCGCGGGCGACGCCGTCGAGGACTGGCTCCGTGCCGAGACGGACGCCGACGTGCGCCGCGACGACGCCGGTAACGTGACCGCCCGAAAGGGGAGCGGCGACGCGTCGCTGGCGCTCGTCGGCCACCACGACGTCGTGCCGCCGGACGAGGTGCAGGTGGCGTCGGACGAGTCGTACGTCGTCGAGGAGCGCGACGGCCGGATCTACGGCCGCGGTGCAGCGGACATGAAGGGGGCGGTCGCCGCCGCGATGTGCGCCTTCCGGGACGCGACCCCGGCAGACGGTCTCGAACTCGTCTTCGCCAGCTTCGTCGGCGAGGAGGTCGGCGGCGAGGGCGCTCGGCACGCTATCGACGCGGGGTTCGCCCCGGACTACGCCGTCGTCGGCGAGGGGTCGACGGGCTACTCCGCGCCGGGCGTGACCGACGTGGCCGTCGCGCACAAGGGCCGCCGGGGATCCACGATCGCTGCCCGGGGCGAGGCGGCCCACGCCAGCGAGGCGGAGGCGGGAGTAAACGCCGTCTACCGCGCCTGCGACGCCGTCGAGGTAGTCCGGGAAACGGACGCACCGGCGGTCGAGATCGCCGGCGAACGCGTCGAGGGGAGCGTGGTCGTCACCGAGATCGACGGCGGGTCGGCGTGGAACGTGGTGCCTGAGTCCTGCGAGGCGACCGTCGACGAGCGGACCGTGCCGGGCGAGCGCGCGCCCCTCGAACGCGTCGAGTCGGTCGCGGGCGTCGAGTGGACCGTCGACCAGGACCTCCCGCCGATGCGCTGCGGCGACGAGGCGTTCGCCGCGGCGGTCGTCGCGGCCGCGCGCGAGGCGCAGGACGGCGACCCGGAACGCGTCGTCAAGCCCCACGCGACCGACGCGGGCTGGCTCTCCGAGGCGGGCGTCGAGTGCGTCGTCTGCGGCCCGGCGGAACCCGGCGAGGCGCACACCGCCGACGAGAGCGTCGGAGTCGACGTGCTGGAGCGGTGTTACCGGATCTACCGAGGGAGCGCGGAGCGCGGGCCGCGGTGACCGCGGGGTAGCCGACTGAGGGGAAACAGCCGCTCCGAGGGGCGGTAAAACACGGGATTGATAATCCACGATCCCCTTCGATTCGTAACGATGGCTACCGAAGCAGCCGCCGACGACGTCTCCGACACGTACGAGCAGTTCCTCGCGGAGGTACAGCGGATCACGAACATCGGCAACGCCCAGGGCGTCCTCAACTGGGACCAGGAAGTGATGATGCCCGAGGACGGCACGCCGGCCCGGTCGCAGCAGCTCTCCGCGCTCTCCGCCGTGAGCCACGAGCTGCTCACCGACGACGAGATGGGCGAGTACCTGGACGAACTGGAGGACGCCGACCTGGACGAGGAGCAGGCCGCCGTCGTCCGCGAGGTCCGCCGGAAGTACGACCGCGCGACGAAGGTGCCGACCGAACTGGTCGAGGAGATCTCCCGCACTACCTCCGAGGCCCTGCCGAAGTGGGAGCAGGCGAAGGAGGAGGACGACTTCTCGGTCTTCGCACCGGTGCTCGAAGATCTGGTCGAGCTGAAGCGGGAGTACGCCGAGCACATCGACCCCGACGCCGACCCGTACGCCGTCCTCTTCGCCGAGTACGAGCCGTACCTCGACCTCGAAACCGCGGAGGAGACGCTGACCCGGCTCCGCGAGGAGCTCGTCCCGCTGATCGACGACATCCGCGAGTCCGACGCGGACCTCGCGCTCGACGCCTTCTCCGGCGAGTTCGACGTCGACACGCAGGAGGAGCTGGCCCGCGACGTGCTCGACGAGCTCGGCTACGACTGGGACCGCGGCCGCCTCGACACCGCGCCGCACCCGTTCTCGACCGGGACGCAGTTCGACGCGCGCGTCACGACGCGCTTCGACGAGGCGGACCCGCTCGGGGCGCTTACCTCCACGATCCACGAGTTCGGGCACGCCACCTACACCCTCGGCCTGCCGGACGACCACTACGGCACGCCGCTGGGCGAGTCCCGCGACCTCTCCGTCCACGAGTCGCAGTCCCGGCTCTGGGAGAACCACGTCGGCCGATCCGAGGCGTTCTGGGAGCGGTTCCTCCCCGCGATGAAGGAGCGCTTCCCGCAGATCGACGACGTGACGCCGGCAGAGGCCTACGAGGCCGCCAACCAGGTGTACGAGGACAACCTGATCCGCGTCGAGGCGGACGAGCTCACCTACCACATGCACATCGTCGTCCGCTTCGAGATCGAGCGCGAGCTCATCGAGGGCGACCTCGACGTCGAGGACGTGCCCGAGCGGTGGAATGACAAGTACGAGGAGTACCTCGGCATCCGCCCGGGGACCGACGCCGAGGGCTGTCTGCAGGACATCCACTGGAGCCACGGGAGCTTCGGCTACTTCCCGACGTACTCGCTGGGCAGCGTCCTCGCCGCGCAGCTGTACGCCCACGCCGAGGAGGACATCGACGACCTGGAGGGGAAGATCCGCGACGGCGAGTTCGAGCCGCTGCACGAGTGGCTGACCGAGAACGTCCACCGCCACGGCGCGAAGTACACGACGCCGGACCTCATCGAGGAGGCCACCGGCGAGGCGTTCACCGCCGACTACTTCCTCGACTACGTCACCGAGAAGTACGACGAGCTGTACGAGCTGTAGGCCGGCCCCGGCTGTCGACCGGACTTTCGTCGTCGCGGGGCGGTCGCAACCGCGTGCGACCGGGCGCGAGTCCGGTCGCGTTTTTATTCCGTCAGAGTGTTTCTAGAAACGACTTACGGCGACGAGATCTCACGCGATCGGTGCCGGCGAGAGCGGTCCGGAAAACGGCGCATAACAAACCCGGGAAACGGTGTCACGGCGAGTATGGGCACCAACGAAGTCCGCACAGTCATCCGCGTCTGGTCGACCAGGACGAAAGTGACCGCGCTGTTTCTCGCGACGCTCCTGGGGGTCGGCGTCGTCGGGATCGGGATCGTGAGCGCGGTGCGAAAGGCCCAGGCCGCGTCGAGCGCCGCCGCGCTGGTTCCGGGCGGCGGCGGGGGCGTGGAGTACCTGCTCCTCCCGGAGGTGGGACTCGCCTTCCTCGGGACGGCGGTGCTGTATCTGGTGTGGCTCGAACGGCCCCGCGATGGCGTCAAGCGGTGACGCCGGTCTGTACGACGGGTCAGCGGGGAACGAACGCCGCCCGCGCCGCCGGCGGACGCGGCGTTTAACCGGGTTCGCTCCCAACGGTCCCGCATGAACGTCGTCACGCTCCTCCCCTCGGCGACCGAGATCGCGTACGCGCTCGGGATCGAGCCGGTCGGCGTCTCCCACGAGTGCGACTACCCGCCCGACGCGGCCGAGAAGCCGGCGATGAACCGCTCGCGGGTCGACCCCGAGGCCAGCAGCGAGGCGATCAACGAGCAGGTGGTCGAGGCGGAGCGCGACCACGGCGGCGTCTACGAGATCGACGTCGAGGCGCTCGACGCCGCCGACCCCGACCTCGTCGTCACGCAGGGGATCTGCGACGTCTGCGCCGTCGACGAGGTGCTCGTGGAGCGCGCGGTCGACCGGATCGACGCCGACCCGGAGATACTCACCAGCGACCCGCACAGTTTAGCCGACCTCTACGACGACGTCCGCCGGATCGGCGCGGCGACCGGGCGCGAGGAGCGCGCCGCGGAACTCGTGACCGACCTGCAGGCGCGCGTCCGCGCCGTCGAGGAGCGCGCGAGCGAGGCCGAATCGACCCCACGGGTCGCGGTGCTCGACTGGACCGATCCCGTGATGGTGGCGGGCCACTGGGTCCCCGAACTGGTCGAGATCGCCGGCGGGGAGTACGGCATGGCCGACCCCGGTGACCGGTCGCGCCCCCGCGAGTTCGCCGAGGTCCGCGAGTACGACCCCGAGGTGCTGGTGGCCGCCCCCTGCGGGTTCGGACTGGACCGGACGATAGCGAACGCCGGCGAACTCACCGACAGAGACGGGTGGGACGACCTGACGGCGGTGCGGGACGGCCGGGCGTACGCGATGGACGGCCACCACTACATGAACCGGCCGGGGCCGCGGCTGGTCGACTCGCTTGAACACCTCGCCGGACTGGTCCATCCGGACCTGTTCGACGCGCCGCCGGAGAGCGTCGCGACGGCGTTCCCCTCGGCGACAGCGACCCGGCGATGACCGACGACTGGGCGGCGTCCGGCGACGCGACCGACGACCTCGTTTTCTCGGGCGGCGCGTACGACCGGGTGCTCGACCACGCCCGCGACGGCGCGCCTCTGGAGATCTGTGGCGTGCTGGGCGGAACGACGGGCGGTTCGGGAGGCGAAAGCGACGCCGGCGAGCGCCGCGTCGAGACCGCGCTCCCGGTCGAGAACGTCGCCGACAGACCGCGGACGCGGTACGAACTCGACCCGGCCGAGCAACTGGAGCGGATCGAGGCGATAGAGGACGGGGGCGGCGAGGTAGTCGGCTTCTACCACTCGCACCCGACGGGGCCGGCGGGACCGTCCGCGACCGACCGCGCGCAGGCGACGTGGCCGGGCGCGTCGTACGTCATCGTCGACCTGCGCGACGAGCGCGTCGGGGCGTGGCGCTGGACCGGCGAGGCGTTCAGGGAGGAGGCGGTTCGCGTGGAGCGCGACTGACGCGCCGATTCTCGCCGGCGACGACCGATCTCGGCGGTCACCGGTCTCGGTCGTAACTACCACCGCTTACGGGGCTGACCCACGTAGCACCCGGCATGACCGTCCCGCTGCAGTTCGGAGTCGAGGTCACGACGCGAACGATAACGATCGGCGGGAGCGCGGCCGTGGCGGTCCTCATCGCCCTCTCCGGCTTCTTCTCCTCCACGGAGATCGCCATGTTCTCGCTCGCGGACCACAAGGTCGAGGCGATGGTGGCCGAGGGGCTCCCCAACGCCGCCCTCGTCCGCGACCTGAAGGCCGACCCGCACCGCCTGCTCGTGACGATCCTCGTCGGCAACAACGTCGTCAACATCGCGATGGCCTCCATCTCGACGACGGTCCTCGCGCTGCACTTCCCGCCGGCGGAGTCCGTGCTGATCTCCACGTTCGGGATCACCGCGCTCGTCCTGCTGTTCGGCGAGAGCGCCCCGAAGTCCTACGCCGTCGAGCACACGGACACGTGGTCGCGGCGGGTCGCGCGGCCGCTGAAGCTCGCGGAGTACGCGATGTACCCGCTGATCGTTCTCTTCGACCGCCTCACGCGGGTCGTCAACCGGCTGACCGGCTCCACGGCCGCGATCGAGACGCCGTACGTCACCCGCACCGAGCTACAGCGGCTGATCGAGACGGGCGAGCGCGAGGGCGTCATCGAGGAGCAGGAGCGGGAGCTCCTGCTCGGGATCTTCCAGTTCCGGAACCGCATCGCCAAGGAGGTGATGCGCTCCCGGCTGGACGTGACCGCCGTCGAGGCCGAGGCGAGCGTCGCCGAGGCCATCGACGTCTGCGTCGACGAGGGCCACGACAGGCTCCCGGTGTACGAGGGCACGCTCGACAGCGTCGTCGGCGTCGTCGAGCTTCCGGACCTGATCCGCGCGCACCGAGACGGGACGGCGGCGACAGCGGGTGAGATCGCCGAACCGGCGCTGCACGTCCCCGAGACGAAGGACGTGGACGAACTGCTGGTGGAGATGCGCGAGGACCGCCGGCGCGTGGCGATCGTGATAGACGAGTTCGGCACGACCCAGGGGATCGTCACGCTAGCGGACATCGTCGAGGAGATCGTCGGCGAGATGCTGGAGGAGGCTGAACGCCCGGCGATCGAGATGATCGACGACCGGACCGCGCGCGTCCGGGGCGACGTGAACGTCCACGAGATCAACGAGGAACTCGACGTGTCGATACCCGAGGGCGAGGAGTTCGAGACTATCGCGGGGTTCGTCTACGGTCGCCTCGGCCGGGTGCCCGACGAGGGCGACGCGGTCGAGCACGAGGGGGTCCGCATCGAGGTCGAGCGGATGGACAACGCGCGGGTCCGGACCCTGCGGGTGACGAAGCCGGAATCGGCGGGAACGGACGGAACGCCGAGCGCGGAGGAAGAGGGGGAGCAGTGACGCCGTTGCTCAGCCGGGATGGAGCGGGCCGCGGCGCTCGTCGGGCGCAACGCGCGTCGGAGAAAAAACGGGTAAACGGCGTGTAGAGCCGGTTTACGGGCCCCAACGGGCAGTCAGTCGTCGCTCGGACTGCTCTCGGGCCCCGGTTCGGGCGTCTGCCGCTTCGCCTGGCCGGCCCAGCGGTCGATGTTCTGCGCGACGAAGTCCTTACCGCCCCAGCCGAGGGCGACGCCGCCGCCGATGGCGAGTGCCGCCGCGAGACCGTACGCCAGCGCTCTGGCGAAGATGAACAGGATGGAGACGTCGATCCCCATCGTGCTGAGGCCGATGACGACGGCGGTGAAGTAGAGGAACAGCCGCGTTCCCGTGGCGAACCACTTCGTGTACGCCGTGTGCGTCGCCGCGCGGGTGCGCTCTATCGCGTCGCCGATGAAGTCGGCGATGATGAAGCCGAGCACGATGACGAGGAGACCGCCCACCAGCGCGGGCAGGTACGACACCGCGGTCGTGAGCCACCGCGACAGCAGCGGGATGGCCAGCGCGTCCGCCGCGGCGAGCAGTGCCAGAGCGTACACGAACCAGGCAGTGATCGTTCCGAGGAACGACGACACCGGGTCGGTCGAGTCGCCGGCGATGCGGCCGAGCGGCGTTCCGCGCGCCTGTTCGTCGACGCCGGCGGCGTCCGTTGCGCGCCGCACCACTCCCCCGAGCAGGCGGCCGACGATCCACCCGATCAGGAGGATGACGACCGCGGCGACGAGTCGCGGGAGGAACGCCAGTATCTGTGCGATCACGTCCTGCAGGAATCCGGGGATGGACCGCAGCTGCAGGACGGCCGTTTCTTGGACGAGCAGTTGACTGTACATTGCGTTCGGACGGAGGGGCTTGACGGGTTTTGTTAAACGGAGAATATCTAAGAAATAAATTTTCGTTAGATATTTTGATTATATTTGTTGGCCGATGCGCGGGTAAATCCACAGTTCATTCATCCAGTCGAACTGATAGCACGGGGAGATCACCCTACCGACCAGAGAAACCTGCTCTGAACGGCGCCGCCGGGCGCGCGGCAACGACGCCCCGCTACCGTGCAGACGTGCGATTAGGCGTGGGTGCCGTTCGCTCGTCGTGGTAAGCGCCGAGTTCTATCACCGCCGAGGAGGGTGTGTCTCGTCCCGGGTGTCGACCGCCTCGCCGGATCCCGTCAGTCCGCGGCGATAGAGCAGGTCTCGGCGTACTCCACGTCGCTGACGGACTCGATGGCGGGGTCGTCGCCGCAGACCGGGCAGTCCGGGTTCTTCCTGAGCGGCACCTCGTCGAAGGTCATGTCCATCGCGTCGTACATCAGCACGCGGCCGTCGAGCGTCTCGCCCTTCCCGATGACGAGCTTCACGAGTTCGGTCGCCTGGATGCAGCCGACCGTGCCGGGGAGGACCCCGAGCACCCCGGTCGTCGCGCAGTCGGGCACGGTTCCCTCCGGCGGGGCCTCGGGGAACAGGCAGCGGTAACAGGGCGAGTCGTCGTCGCCGGGGAACGTCGTCACCTGCCCCTCGAACCGGAAGATGGCGCCGTGGGAGAAGGGTACGCCTTCGAGCGTGCAGTAGTCGTTGACGAGGTAGCGCGTCTGGAAGTTGTCGCTGGCGTCGACCACGAAGTCGTAGCCGTCGACGAGGTCGGCGACGGTGTCGCTGGTCACCCGCGTCTCGTGCGGGACGGCGTCGACGTCCGGGTTCAGTTGCTCGACGTAGTCGACCGCGCTTTCCGCCTTCGGACGGCCCACGTCGCCGTCGCCGTGGACGATCTGGCGCTGGAGGTTGCTGCGCTCGACGACGTCGTCGTCCGCGATGCCCAGACGGCCCACGCCCGCCGCCGCGAGGTACTGGATGACGGGCGACCCGAGGCCGCCGGCGCCGACGACGAGGACCGAGGCGTCGAGGAGGCGCTGTTGCCCCTCCGGGCCGACCTCGTCCATGATGATGTGCCGGGAGTAGCGGTCGAGTTGCGTCCCGTCGAGGTTCAGGTCGCTCATACCTCCGGATTGCGGGGGAACGGGCTTAAACCGTCCGCCGTCGGCCGACGACGCCGGGACTCGACGGTCGAGCGGGCGGGCGCGTGACTGGCCTGCTACCGCCGTCCGCGTGCGAAGGGGTTTAGCGCGGCGACGACGAAGTGGCGAGCGAGATGGTCGAGGAGATCACGCCAGCGGAACTGCAGGAGCGACTGGCCGACGGCGACGACGTGCAGGTCGTCGACATCCGCCCCGCGGCGGCCTTCGAGGAGGGGCACATCCCCGGCGCGGAGAACGTCCCGTTCCCCGAGTTCACGTCGGCGGTCGAGGAGCGCGACTGGGGCGACGACGTCGTGGTCGCCTGTCCGATCGGACAGAGCTCCGTGCAGGCGGGACGCCTGCTCGAATCGCACGAGAACGTGGGGCCGGAGACGACGGTCGCCTCGCTCGCCGGCGGCTACGACGAGTGGGACGGGGACCTGGAGGAGGCATGAGCGAGTTCGAGGGCCTCGCCGACTCCCTCTCCTGTGCCGAGTGCGGCGAGACGATCGAGGGCGGCTACGTCCCCGCGGACGGCGGGACGCTCCGGCGCGACGAAGCGGTCTGCGAGACCTGCGGGTGGGGCACCGTCGGCCACATGGGCTGTGCGCCGACGCGCGGGGACTTCGACGCCCCAGACGCGCTGGTCCGCGTCGAGGACGGGCCGGGCGACTACGCCGTCGGCGACGTGAAAGAGTAACGGCTGCCGGCGACCCGGCTACAGCCGCTCGTCCACCCAGGCGGCCACGTCGCGGACCTCCTGCGGCGTCGTCCCGTGGCCGACGGGGTACTTCTGAAAGGTGACGTCAGCACCAGCCTCATCAAGCAGCTCCGCCGCCCGCTCTGCCCGCTCGACGGGGATGACCTGGTCCATCTGCCCCGCGCCGACGAAGACGGGTTTCCCGGCGGCCGCGTCCGCGTCGTCCTCGTGTGCCGCCGCGAGATAGCCGTTGAGCGCGACCGCCCAGTCGTAGGCGCCGGGCCGCTCGACGAGCGCCGAGAGGCCGGTGATCGCCCCCTGACTGAACCCGAGCAGGCCGACCCGGTCGGCGTCGAGGCCGTACTCGTCGACGGCCGCGTCGACGAACTCGTGGACCAGTCTGAGGCTCCGCTCGAACCCCTCGGGGTCGGGCTGGCTGGCGTGGAGGCCGCCCTCCGAGAGGTCGAGGTCGTACCAGGTGTACCCGCCCTGAAGCCGGTCCGGCGCGCGAACGCTCAGGACGTGGAGTTCGCCCGGAAGTTCGTCGGCGATGGGCAGCAGGTCCCGCTCGTTCGTCCCGCGGCCGTGCAGGACGACGACCGCGGGGGCCGGACCGTCGCCCGCCTCCGGCGGCTGACTGACGTGGGTGAGGGGTAACGACTCCTCGGACATGCCCGTTCGTTCCGACTCCAGCGAGTTATACTGTCGGTCGTGCGGCTCCGCGCACGCCCGCCGTCGGCGCGATGGCCGGGGGTTGTCGGATATCAGTCAAACGACGACTGTTCTGTCGGAGTTCGGTGAAACGGCAGGTGCTGTCACACCCTCACGATTTATGTAGTGGTGTGTCATACCCTACCATGTATGGCATCAGCACCCGACGACTCCGGCGACGACGTTTTCGACCAGTTCCTCTCGCAGCACGGTCACGAAACGGAGCGAGTAGACTGGGAGACGACGTATAACAAGAAGCAGTGTCCGGAGTGCGGCGGGATTCACGACACCTCGGCGACGGAGTGTTCGGTCTGCGGTTGGGGTCCGGCCGAGTGAGAGACGCCCCTCAGTTATTCTGACTCAGTATTTCGTCCGGTGACGTCGCGCCGCAACAGCCCGGCGTCAAACGCCACGAGCGCGGCGTCGACGGCTTCCGCGAGCGCCGGAGGAGCGACCGACGAACCCCTCGGACTCGCTTTTGCTCGCGAACGGACCGGACCGAACCGACCGCCGCGACGGCGAATCGGGCATCGGAGGCGGTGCCGAGTCAGATCCCGGACTCTACCCCCTTCGCGATATCGTCCCGGATTTCCGGGAGAACGTATCGGCCTTCTCGCACTATCTATCACTCCGATCTGACGGTGAGACGTCGCCCCGCTCGGCCCGATCCACGTGGTGTGGTGACACGTATCTCTGGAAGCATGTCTGTCAGCGATAAAATTATAACATATTATTTCCTCAGGTAGCGATGGAGATACAAATGCCGGAGTGCCAGAACTGCGGGTCGTTCGTCACGGATGCGTACGCACGAGTATTCACGCCGCGTGGCGTCGACGACCCGCGCGTCTGCCCGGACTGCAAGGACAAGATCCGCGACGGGAGCGACGTCCGCAAGGCCCGCTCCCCGCGGAACAACTGAACGGCGTCTTCCGGAAGTTCTCAACCGTCCGACAGCGTCGGACCGATCCCACGAGGCTTATTATCGTCGGGGGCTTGGAGTGTGACAATGAATCAGTCCGACACGGCCGTGACCCGGCTGTTCGGCGGTCCGGGGAGCGGGAAGACGACTGCCCTCCTCGACCGTGTCGAGGGTATCCTGGACGACGACGACGTCGAGATGCGCGACGTGCTCGTCGTCTCCTACACGCGCGCCGCCGCCGCGGAGGTCCGCGAGCGCCTCGCCGAGCGCCTCGACGCCAACCCGCGATCGCTGAAGGGCAACGTCTGCACGATGCACGCGAAGGCGTACGAACTGCTCGATCTCTCCCGTAACGACGTCGTAGGCGAGGGCGACAAGGAGGAGTTCTGCGAGGAGTACGGGATCGAGTTCGAGGACGAACACGGCGGCGCCGGCCGCCGCACCGCCCGGTCGACGACGATCGGCAACAAGATCATCGCCACGAGCCAGTGGCTCCAGCGGACGAACCGGGAGGTCGCCGACTGGTACGACGTCCCCTTCCAGTGGGACGAGGAGACGGTCCGCCTGCCGCCGGAGATCGACGACCGCGCCCAGGAGGGGAACAAGTACACCCCCACCTGGTCGAGCGACGACGACCGCATCGACGTTCCCGAGGCGATCCGCGGCTGGCGCAACTACAAGGGCGAGCACGACCTCGTCGGCTTCGCCGACATGCTCAAGCGCGTCAAGCAGCGCTCGCTCCAGCCGAACGTCGACTACCTGATCATCGACGAGTTCCAGGACATCACCCAGCTCCAGTACGAGGTGTACGAGGAGTGGAAGCCCCACCTGAAGAAGGCGCTCATCGCCGGCGACGACGACCAGGTCGTGTACGCCTGGCAGGGGGCCGACCCGCAGCTCCTCCTGGAGGAGGGCGGCGAGGACGTCATCCTCGACACCTCCTACCGCCTGCCCTCGCGCATCCTCCACACGGTGCAACAGGAGATCGGCCACATCGACGAGCGCCAGGAGAAGAACCTCTCGCCCCGGACGGAGGGCGGCGTCGTCGAGGCCGTCGAGAGCCCGTCGATGCTCGATCTGGTCCGGAACGTCCGGCGAACCGTCGACACCGACGACGGCTCGATCATGATCCTGTTCCGGGCGCGCTACCAGATGTTCCGGTTCATCGACGAGTTCATCACCGAGGGCATCCCGTTCCAGTGTCTCACCGACCAACGGATGTGGACCGACCGCCTCGACCAGTACGTCACCGCCGTCGAGCGAGTCGACGAGGGGAAGGACGTGACGGGGCTGCAGGCCCGCCGCCTCGCGGACATGCTGCAGGACTCCGCGTTCGGCACCAACGAGCGCGACGAGCTGTTCGACTACATCGACGAGCGCGAGGAGGAGGCCGACACGGACGACCTCACCGAGATCTGGATCGACTCCGAGGTCGTCAACGACCACGCCCCGTTCATGCCCGGTCCGGCCTCCGCGGCCGACATGGTACGGAAGGTCACCAGCTTCCAGAAGAAGAGCATGCGGGCGTACTTCGCGTCCGGCGAGTACGACGACATGGACCGCGACCGCTTCCGCGTCGGCACCATCCACAGCGCGAAGGGCCGCGAGGCCGACCACGTGTTCGTCGCGACCGACCTGACTGAGAAGGTCGTCGAGCAGATGGCCGCCACCGTCGAGGACCCGACTGACGTGCCCGGCTGCGAGGAGTTCACCAAGACGACCAGCCCCGTGCCGACGCTGACCGACAACGAGCGCCGCGTCTTCTACGTCGGCATGAGCCGCGCCCGGGAGCGGCTCGTCCTGCTGGAGAACCTCGTCGACGGCGCGCCGACCCTGCCTATCGACGTGCTCCTCCACAACGAGCCGACGGAGACGGACATCGAGGAGCTCATCGACGAGGCGAAAGAGCCCCTCGAGGCCAAGTGACCGCGGGATGCCAGCGTTCCCGTCCGACGCGATAGACGCCGCCCTCGCCGAGCGCGACGCCGCCGCTTTCCTCCACGCCGGCCGCACCGACGAGCCGACGCTGCGGTACTGCGCCGGCCCGCTCCCGGACGGGGAGGCGGCGGTCGTCTACGCCGACGGCCGCGCGACACTCTGCGTCCCGACCGAATTGGAAGCCGCGGCCGGCGCGAACGCCCGCGCGATCGACGCGCCCGTCGGCAAGGCGGCCGTCGCCGTCCTCGACGAACTGGGCGTCGACGGGACGGTGCTGACCCCCCGGAACGTCCCGCATGACGCCGCCCTCTACGCCGAGAACGCGGGGTTCGAACTGGCCTCGACCGCCGCCGTCGAGCGGGCGCGGGCGGTCAAGTCCGCCGCCGAGCGCGAGCGGATCGCCGACGCGCAGGGTGCCGCGGTCGCCGGCGTCGAGCGGGCCCGCGAGGCGCTGCGCGCGGCGAGCGTCGCCGACGGCGAACTCCGCCGCGACGGCGACCCGCTGACGGCGCGGGCGCTCCGCGAGGCCGTCGACGCCGCCGTGCGGTCGAACGGCGCGAGCCCCGCGAACGACACCGGCGTGACCGTCGGTTCCGGCGAGCGGGCTCCCGACGCGCCGATCGCGGCCGGCGAGACGGTCGTCGTCCGGGTCGCGCCGCGCGAGCCCGGCGGCTACCGCGGCGCGCTCGCCCGGACGTTCGTCGTCGAGGGCGAGGGCGGCTGGGAGCGCCGCGCCCAGCTCGCCGTCGAGCGGGCGATGGACTCCGTCTACCGCGAGCTCGAAGCGGGGGTCGCCGCCTCGACGATCCGCGAGGAGGTCCTCGTCGAGTGCGGCGCGTACGGCTTCGCCGACGACGCGCTCCCGGAGACGGCGGGGCACGGCGTCGGTCTCGCCGTCCGCGAACGGCCGGACCTGCGGAGCGACGACCCCCTGCCGGCCGGGACGGTGCTGGCGATAACCCCGGCCGTCACCGACCCGGACGGCGGCGCGGTGGCCCTGACGGACCTCGTCGCGGTCACCGAGGACGGCTACGAGTCGCTGGGGACGACCGACCGGTCGCTGCGGCCGTAGCCCGCCGCGCTGTCGGGCCCACGGTCGTCGCGCGGCGCCGGGGCAACCCCGCTTTCTTTGCCGCTCTCGGCGTAGTACGGCCATGTCCGACTACGACCTCGTCGTGCTCGGGGGCGGTACCGGGAACCTGGTAGCGGCCGCGGCGGCGGACCGCGGGAAGGGCGTCGCGCTCGTCGAGCGCGACCGCCTCGGCGGGACCTGCCTCAACCGCGGGTGCAACCCGTCGAAACAGCTGATCCACCGCGCCAACGTCGTCGAGACCGTCCGCGGCGCCGAGGGCTACGGCGTCGACGCGTCGCTCGACGGGATCGCGTACGAGGACGTCGTCGCCGAGGTCACGGCGGCGGTGACCGAGGAAGCCGAGGCGAAGGCCGAGCGAGCGCGGGCGAACGACCGGATCACGCTGTACCAGGCCGAAGGGGAGTTCGTCGACGAGCGCGCGGTCGAGGTCGCCGTCGACGGCGGCGAGCGGATAACGGGCGACGACGTCGTCCTCGCGGGCGGGTCGCGGCCGATGGTCCCCGAGAGCATCGACGGGACGGACGAGGTCGACTTCCTGACCAGCGCCGACGCCCTCCGTCTGGAGGCGCTGCCCGACCACCTCGTGATCGTCGGCGGCGGGTACGTCGCCGTCGAGATGGCCCACTTCTTCGGCGCGATGGGGGCCGACGTGACTATCGTCGGGCGCAGCGACGTGCTCGCCGGTCGCGAGGACCGCGACGTCGCAGATCGCCTGACGGCGGCCTACCGCGAGCGCTTCGACCTCCGACTGGGGTACGAGGCGAGCGCGTTCACCGAGGACGGCGAGGCGACGGTCGTGACGGCCGAGGACGACGACGGCGAGGAGATACGGGTCAGGGGCGACGAGGTCCTGCTCGCCGCGGGGCGGCGACCGAACTCCGATAGCTGGAACGTCGACGCCGCGGGGATCGACACCGACGAGAAGGGGTTCGTCGAGACGGACGAGCATCTCGAGACCTCCGTCGACGGCGTGTGGGCGATCGGCGACATCGCGGGCAACTACATGTTCAAGCACTCCGGCGACAAGGAGGCCGAGTGCGTCGTCGCGAACGCCGTCGACGGCGAGCGCGAGGCGGTCGAGTACCCCGGCATGGCCCACGCCATCTTCGGCTCGCCGGAGGTCGGCAGCCTCGGGAAAGCGGAGTCGGCGGTCGACGGCGAGTGCGAGGTCGGCACGTTCGCGTACGGCGAGACGGCGCTCGGAACGGTGGTGGCCGAGGACGGCGACTTCGCGAAGGCGGTCGTCGCGCCGGACGGCGAGATCCTCGGCTTCCACGTCGTCGGCCCGCACGCGTCAATACTGGTCCACGAGGTCGCCACCGCGGTCGCGGCGGGCGCGGACGCCGAGCGGATCGCCGAGACGATCCACGTCCACCCGGCGCTCTCGGAGGTCGTGCAGGGCGCGTTCCGCGACGTCAGGGACGTCGCGCCGAACGGGTTGTGATAGGGAGTGATGTAACTGTTTACCGGTATTCGCCGACCCCGCGTCGGCGAAATACCGAAATGAGTTACAACAGTCCCTATGAACCGGGTCGGCGCGGTGGCGGTCGCGTCGCTACGGGCGGATGTAGCTGTACCCCTGATCCTGTAAGCGCGTCAGTTCCCCCGCGCCCGACGGGACGGTCTCGACGCCGTCGACGAGGTCCGCCTCCGCGATGTCGAGCATGTCGAGCGTGTTGCTGCAGGCCCGGAACTCGATCCCCTGTTCGAGGAGGTCCCGCACTATGTCGCTCCCCTCGCCGTCGGCCCGGAGCGGTTCGATGCCCTCTGACTGCGCGACGACCGCGACGTCGGTCACGTCGACGGAGTCGTCCTTCGTGAGGTTCTCCGCGATGGTCAGCGCCGTCTCCTGTTCCTCCGCGTCACCCGTGATGAGGTGGAACACAGTTTGCATGCCACAGTTTCCACGGACCAGTTATCAATAGTGATTGTGGAGGGGAGACGACGTGTCCGCCGGAAAATGGAAGCCTTCGGGGCGGTCCTCGCGGCCGGGTTACTCGCCGAACGGGGCCTCGTAGCCATTCCGGACGAAGTAGCGGACCCAGTTCCCGTAGGTGCGGTCGGCCGGGTGGTCGGCGACCTGCTCGTAGCGGACCGTCCCCTCCTCGTCGATCACGTACGTCGCCGCGACGCCCGTGAGTCCGTGGCTCGTCTGCTCGGTACCGCTGTACTGTTCGGCCACTTCGCCCTCGGGGTCGGCGAGCAACTGGAAGTCGAAGTCGAACCGGTCGCGCATCTCCCGCAGTTTCGGCAGCGTGTCTGTCACGACGGGGAGCACGTCCACGTCCTCGTTGAACCAGAGGTCGTAGGAGACCTCGCTGAACGTCTGGAGCTGCTCGGCGCAGAAGCTGCACCAGTGCCCGCGGTTGATCAGGACTACGGTGGCGCCCTCGTCCAGCGTGTCCGAGAGCGCGACCGATTCGCCGGCGGTGCTTTCGAGCGTGAACTCGGGCGCGGATTCGCCTTCGAGCGACATGGGCGCGTTAGGCCGAACCCGCGGAAAAGCCTTGGCGCACCGGAGGCGGTGTCGAGAACGCGAGACGGCTCAGTTCTCCTCTTCGTCTTTCGCCACCGCCCCGACGACCTTCTCCGCGGCCTCGCCGGGCAGGTCGCCCGGCGTCGTCAGGTACTCCTCGGCGGCCACCATCAGGGCCGCGACGACGAGAAAGCCCGCGCCGACGAGCGTCCGGCCGGAGACGAGGAAGTCAACGCCGACGTACGCGACG